>CAZCDJ010000001.1:0-32736 GCA_964497655.1 uncultured Oscillospiraceae bacterium
AATGGGGCGGCGGTTTCATTTGGAGAGAGAAGTTGCAGGGATAGGAGATGAGAGGAGATAGAAAAAGTGTTATTTATTTAACTATCTGAGAGGATGATAGCACAGTTCGCCGCCAATGTAAAGTGGGGAAGCGCATTTTTGTTAAAAATATACCAAAGAATCAGCCCCAAAACAGGCGGACTGTCCATGCTGATGCAAGGAACCCCGCCAGATCGGCGCCAAGTGCGGCGGGAATGGCCCAGCGGCTTTTTTTGATGCCCACCGCGCCGAAATAGACGGTGAGAACATAGAAGGTGGTCTCCGTGCTGCCCAGCATCACGGCGGCGGTGCGGCCTACCAGTGAGTCCGCCCCGTGGCTGGAGATGATATCCGCCCCCGCCGCCAGTGCGCCGCTGCCGCTGATGGGGCGCAGCACCAGCAGCATCGCGGTCTCCGGCGGAATGCCCACAGCGCGGAGCAACGGCGCGCACAGCTCCGTCAGCGCGTCCAGCGCGCCGCTTGCGCGCAGCATGGCCACCGCCGTGAGCAGACCAACCAGAGGCGGAAAGATTCGCGCCACCACCCGCAGACCCTCGGTCACGCCATGGGACATGGCGGCGAACACATCCACCCCACGCAGCAGCCCGTACAGCGCGGCGGCGGTGATAATCCCGGCGGGGAGCAGGGCGGTCAGCGTGTCCATAGGCGGCCAAGCACCCGCGCGCAGACCACGCCCACGGTGACGGAGAGGGCGGAGGACAGCCACACGGCGGGGAGAATGTCAAAGGGGGCGGCTGCGCCGCAGCCGGCGCGCACGGCGGCGATGGTGGTGGGCAGAAGCTGGATGGAGGCGGTGTTGACGACCACCAGCAGGCACAGCTCATCGGAGGCCACGCCGGGGGGAGACAGCCGCGCCATGCCCCTTGCCGCCCGCAGTCCCATGGGGGTGGCGGCGTTGCCCAGCCCCAGCAGGTTGGCGGACACGTTCATGCTCAGGGCGTCCATGGTCTCCCCGTCCCCCGCGGCGGTGGGAAACAGGGCCCGCAGCGGGGCGCGCAGCACCCGGGACAGGGCCTTTGTCGCCCCGCTGCGGCGCAGCAGCTCCATCACGCCGGACCAGAGACAGATCAGCGCGCCTACCTCCAAAATGAACCTGACAGCGGTTCCGGCCCCCTGAATGGCGGCATTTCCCACCGCCGCGCCCCTGCCGGTTGCCGCTCCGTAAAGCAACGACGCAACAAGCATTGCGGTGAATATGTATGACATGGCCAAGATGTCACCCTCTCTCATGGAATAATATACAAACCTTGTGGGAATTATTCTTAATAGGTTGACTTTGTAATATTTGTCATATATAATCTCACACGGAAAAAGGATCAGAAACAGAAATCCGGTACTACCAAGGGGGTAATCTATTGAAATCTACAGGGATCGTAAGAAAAGTCGATGAGCTGGGGAGAATTGTTCTTCCGATAGAACTCAGGAGAACGCTGGACATCGCGGAACGGGATTCGCTTGAGATATATATGGAGGGCGATTCCATCATTCTCCGTAAGTACCAGCCTACCTGCGTATTTTGCGACAGCAGCAAGGGCATCATGAACTTCAAAGGCAAGAACGTGTGTGCGGACTGCATCAAGACGCTGGGCGAAAAACTGTAAAGACAAGATCCTGGCGGGGGCAAAAATTGCCCCCGCTTTAATTTTTGTAAACCGGGAGTGAATTTTCATTTTTCCGTGGAACATACACACAATAGATGCGTCTTAGGTGTATCACCCAAAAACGGAGGATGAAAATGAAAAAAAGTATACTCTTGATCCTGGCTCTTGTGCTGGCGCTTGGCTGCCTTGCCGCCTGCGGCAAAACCGACGGCGCGGCCCCCACCGACGTCCCCACCTCCACCCCCGCGGAAAGCGTTGACCTGAATGCCTTCTGGGACGAGCAGTCCGGCAAATACGACGTGCCGGACATGACGGAGATGAACGACGAGCTGCTGGAAAGCTACTATCCCGGACTGAAGGACATCGCCGTGAAGCAGCTGGTGGTAAAGGTGCCCATGATGAGCAGCGTGGTCAGTGAATATGTATTCGTGGAGTGTGAGAGCGACGCGGATGCTGCTGCCGTGCAGGAAATTCTTCAGAAGCGCGTGGACGATCAGGCCGGCGGCGGCGCCTGGTATCCCGACAGCGTGGAAAACTGGGGCAAGGCACAGGTGGTGGTGAACGGCTCTTACGTCGCAATGATTGCGGCGGGAGACAACACCGAGGCCATCGTGTCCGACTGGAACGCCCTCACCAAGTAAAGAATCACAAAGAAGTCCCGACCGGAAGCGGTCGGGACTTTTCCTATTTGATGAGCTTTGCGGCCTCCGCCTCGGCGCGGGACTTGAGACCGGGAAAGTCCACAAAGGGGTTGTAGATCTTCTCCAGCTGGTCGTGCAGAGCCTTGGCCTGAGAGAGGGAGTCGACGGCGGCGGAGAGCAGCTCCCGACGGGTGCGCTCGTCGGCCCGCAGCCGGGCGCGCAGGGGGCGCAGCCGCTCGCTTGGTACGATGGCGTCCAGCCGCAGGTGGCGGAAGGGCGTAAGCTCCGGCTCCAGATCTCCCCGCAGGGCCAGAAAGCCCAGAGAGAGCGAGGGCAGCAGCAGGGTCTCGGTACGCCGGGGCGTCAGCGGGTCGGGGCAGACCATGGCGTCCACGCCCTTGGAGACCGCCTCGCCCAGCACGGCTTCCAGGAAGGGCTCTGCCAGTCCCAGCCGGTCGTCCAGTGTGTACACTCGTTTACATAACGTGGTAAGCGTGGGGGTGAGGAACAGTCGCCCGTCGCAGGAAATGGCGCTGAGGAAGCGTCGGCTCACCTTGCCGGGGGTCAGATTCTTCGAGCTGCGGGGCAGCTCCCGGGCGCAGACGCCCAGCGCCCTGCGTCGGGCGGCGGTGAGTTCGTCCTCAGTGATGAGCCCGGCGGGACAGGGGGCGGCGGCAGCGGCGGCACTGAGCCGGGAATAGGCGGTGACGTACAGGGCCTTGTACTGGGCGGTCAGCTCGGCGATCTCTCCCCGGTGGGCGCGGGTGCCGGCAGTGTCGCAGTATTCCCCCAGGTTCAGGTAGTCGCCGCTGGCGCCGAACATCACCGGGTCCATCACATGGGGGGCAGTTCCGTCCACCCAGCCTGTGTGCAGAGCGGGGAAATATACCCCGTCCAGAGAGCCCGGGTCGCCGGAGCAGACGATGTATTCCACGTTCAGCCCGGCCTTCTCCGCGGCGGCGCCCATACGGCGCATGAAGCCGCTTTTGCCGGTGCCCGGCCCGCCCTTGATTACATGCAGGAAATCGCCGTTTCCGGCGCAGAAGCCGTCATACAGGGAGTAAAATCCCGCGCCGGAGTTGGCGCCCAGGAAAAATTCAGTTTTCATAGTCAAAACCTCACATTCAAGAGTTCGATACAGCTTATGCGCCCGGGGCCCAGGTTGACAATGGCTGAGGAAAAACAGTATAATCTCCCCATTGAGGTGAAGCCAATGTATAAAACAGTATTTTTTGATTTTGACGGCACCGTGTTCGATACCGGACCGGGCGTCATGAACAGCGTGGCCTACGCGGCGGAGGCCTTCGGCTATCCCCCGGCGGATGAGGCCACCCTTCGCAGCTTCGTTGGGCCGCCCCTGAAGGAGCAGTTCATGCGGGTGTTCGGCGCGGACGAGCCCACCGCGCTTGCCATGGTGGACAAGTACCGGGAGCGGTACCGGGGCGTGGGGCTGACCGAGTGCGCGCCCTACCCCGGCGTGGCTGAGCTGGCCTATGCGCTGCGGGCGGCGGGTGTGAACGTGGCTGTGGCCACCGGCAAGCCCACGCCCTTTACAAAGCAGATTTTGGAGAGCCATCATATGCTGGACGCCTTCGACACCGTCCTGGGCAGTGAGTTCGACGGCACCCGTTCCCAGAAGTGGGAGGTGGTGGCGGAGCTGCTGGAGCGCTACGGCGGCGACGGCGCGGTGATGGTGGGCGACCGGGATAACGACGTGCTGGGCGCGGGGAAATGCGCTGTCCCCTGCATCGGTGTCTCCTGGGGCTACGCCCGCCCAGGCGAGCTGCTCTCCGCCGGCGCCATCTGCGTGGTGGACAACGCGGAGGAGCTGAAAAATATCCTATTAGGATAATATATACACTTTACTTATCCATAAAAGAGAGATATACTCTCTTGTATGGATAGAATTATTTTACACTCGGATATCAACGCCTGCTACGCCAGCATCGAGCTGCTGTTCGCGCCCCGGCTGGTGGGATGTCCCATGGCCGTGGGCGGGGACGAGGAGCGCCGCCACGGCATTATCCTCAGCAAGACGGAGGAGGCGAAGCGAGCCGGGGTGAAAACCGGCATGACCATCTGGGAGGCCAGACAGGCCTGCCCGGCGCTCACCGTGCTGCCGCCCCGCTTCGACAGATACCTTTATTTTACACGGGAGGTGCAGAAGATATACGCCGACTACACCGACCGGAGGGAGCCCTTTGGGATGGACGAAAGCTGGCTGGATCTCACCGGCTGCATCGCCGTGCGGGATGGGGAGTCAGCGGCGAGGGAGATTGGCCGCCGGGTGAAAAACGAGCTGGGGCTCACCGTGTCGGTGGGGGTGTCCTGGAACAAGATCTTTGCCAAGCTGGGCAGCGACTACAAGAAGCCGGATGCGGTGACGGTGATCGGGCGGGACGTCTACCGGGATATCGTCTGGCCCCTGCCGGTGGGCGAGCTGCTGTTCGTGGGCCCGGCCACCAACCGGCGGCTGGGGGAGCTGGGTATCCGCACCATCGGGGAGCTGGCGGCGGCAGACCCGGAGATGCTGCGGCTGCGGCTGGGGAAAAGCGGCGTGATGCTGCACACCTATGCCAATGGCAGGGACGCCTCGCCGGTGCTGCGCGCGGGGGAATATCCGCCTGCCAAGTCCATTGGAAACGGCACCACGCCCTTGCGGGATATGCGCTCCCTGCCCGATGCCATGCCCGTAATTGTCAGCCTGTGTGAGAGCGTGGGCGCGCGTCTGCGCCGTGCCGGGGCGCTGGGGCGCACCCTGACACTGGAGCTGCGCAGCGCCGACCTGAGCTGGCGCAGCCACCGTATGCGCCTCGCCAATCCCACCGACTGCGACCGGGAGCTGCTGAGTGCCGCGCTGCGGCTGCTGGGGGAGGCCTGGCGCTGGCCGGACGCCCTGCGGGGCATAGCGGTGCGGGCGGAGGAGCTGGTGAGTGGAGGCACGCCGGAGCAGACGGATCTGTTCACGGATTATGTAAACCGAGAGCGGCGGCGCCGGCTGGACGCGGCGGTGGATCATCTGCGCTGCCGCTTCGGGGGCGAGGCGGTGCTGCGGGGCGCGGTGTTTGAAGCGCCGGATATGGCGGTGCCCGTGGCGCAGGAGGAGTATGCCTTTGTCCGAAAGGCACAGTGAGCCGTCCCCCGCCGCAGCAGTAAAGCTCAAAATTTTCAGGTGGGAAGGGATTGACAGACGAAAAAGATAGTGGTAGTATTATGATATCAAATTGATATCGGATGAAGTCATATGAAAAATAAAAATATCACCGAGCGTGAGCTGCACCCCATGAACGGCATCGTCGCCCTGATTCTGAACCTGCTGGGGCTGCTGCTGTCCATCGGCCTGATGATCACCGCGCCGTTTCTCATGGACGGTGGCCGTGTGGCGCTGGGGGTCGTGGTGCTTGTATTCGGCATTCTCCTGCTGGTGTCCTGCTGCATCCTGTTTGCCGGGCTGAAGGCCGTGCGCCCCAACGAGGCGCTGGTGCTCACCCTGTTCGGCAGCTACCACGGCACCATCCGACAGGCGGGCTTCTACTGCGTGAACCCCTTCTGCGCGGCGGTGAACCCCAGCTTTGAGGCCGCTCAGGCGGAGGCCGCCCAGAAGATGAAAAGCGCTGAGGAGCAGGGCAAGGCCGCCGTGGTTCGGGTGTCCCAGCGGCGCACCGTGTCCCTCAAGACCATGACCTGGTCCAACGGCACCCAGAAGGTGAACGATGTGCTGGGCAACCCCATCATCATCGGCGCGGTGGTGCTGTGGAAGGTGGTGGACCCCACGGCGGCGGTGTTCACCGTGGAGAACTATCACGACTATCTCTCCACCCAGACCGATTCCACGATCCGCAACATCGCCCGTCTGTACCCCTATGACGACATGGAAAGCGAGAACGACGGCGCGTCGGAAAAGACTCTGCGCGGCTCGTCTCAGGAGATTGCGGAGCGCATGAAGGCGGAGCTGCAGGAGCGGGTGAGGAGCGCGGGGCTTGACATTGACGAGGTGCGGATTACCCACCTGAGCTACGCGGAGGAGATTGCCGCCGCCATGCTCCAGCGCCAGCAGGCCACGGCCATCATTGCCGCCCGGCAGAAGATCGTGGACGGCGCGGTGGGCATGGTGAAAATGGCCATCGACAAGCTGGGCGAGGACGAGATTGTGGTGCTGGACGAGGACCGGAAGGCGGCCATGGTGAGCAATCTGCTGGTGGTGCTCTGCGGCAACAAGGATGCCCAGCCCATCGTCAACAGCGGCTCCATCTATTAAGCCATGAACGGAGAAACAGGAAGCGCGCCGCTGACCCCGGAGGAACGGGAGGTCCGTCTGCGGGAGCGGCTGGCGCGCATCGCCGCGCTGGAACAAGAAATCGCCCTCAGGGAAAAGACCCTGAAGGCGAAGGAGAACGGAAAAAAACAGGTGCCGCTGCGGCTCTCGCCCACGCTGTGGGACGAGATCGCGGCCTGGGCAGAGGAGGATTTTCGCTCCGTCAACGGGCAGATCGAGTACATCCTGTCCGACGCGGTGCGCCGCCGGAAAAAGGGATGAGGGGCTATTTCAGATCCTGCTTGAAGCCCTCGCCGTGCACCTCCGTGGAGTTGGACACATAGATAAAGGCGTTGGGGTCCACGCTTTTCACAAGCTGCAGGGTCTGACTCAGCACGTTCTGGCGGGTGACGGTGATGAGCATGGTCTTTTCGTTGCCGGTGTAGCTGCCCCGGGCGGGGAGAATGGTCACGCCCCGTTCGGTCTCCACGTTCAGCACCTGGGCCACCTCGTTGCCCTTGTCGGTGATGATGTTCACCACCTTGGCGTAATCCACGCCCTGCATGATGGTGTCAATCAGCTTGCTGGCCACGAAGATGGTCACGGCGGAGTAGAGCGCCACCTCGATATCCCGGAAAATCAGCACGGCGATGACCACCACAGCCGCGTCAATGCACATCAGAAGGCTGCCCAGCGGAATGTTGGGCAGCTTTTTTGCCAGCAGCAGGGTGAGCAGATCGGTGCCGCCGGTGTTGTTGCCGCGAAGATACAATACGCCCACGCCCACGCCGCTGAGAGCGCCGCCGAACACGGCGGCCAGCAGGGGATTGCCGGTGTAGCCGGGCAGGAACAGGGCGAACAGGTCGATCACCGCGCTGAGCAGCACCGTGGACAGCACGGTTTTCAGCAGGCGCAGAAAGCCCATCCGTCGCCAGGCCATCAGCAGCAGGGGAATGTTCAGAATCAGCGACCACACGCCCACGCTGAGGCTGCTGATATAGGCCAGTGCCGTGGCCAGACCGCCCACGCCGCCGGGGGCGATGTTGTTGGGGATGGTGAACACCACCATGCTCACGCCCAGCAGCGCGCAGCCGCCGCCGATGGAGGCCAGATCCAGAAGAAAGTTTTTCATCGTTTGGTTCTTCATTCAGGCACCTCCCGGGGCTCAGGTGGCTTTTCGCACGTCTGTGATGGAGCCCAGCACCAGAACGTGCTCGTCGGCGGAGAAGGTGTAGCCGGGGTCCAGCACCGGGCGCACCTGGGTGCCCTTTTTGGCAGCCACCAGATTGAGGCCGTATTTGGCGCGGAAGCCCAGCTCCGCCACCGTATGCCCCACCCATTCGGCGCGGGGAGAGATTTCGCAGATGGCGTAGTTTTCCGCCAGCTGGATGAAGTCAAAAATCCGGTCGGAGGATTCGCTGACCGCGATGCGGGCGGCGGCCTCCCGCTCCGGGAAGATAATCCGGTCTGCTCCGGCGCGGGTGAGGAACTTGGCCTCCAGCTCCCGGTCGGCCTTGGAGTAGATCTTCTTGGCTCCCAGCTCCTTCAGCTGGTCGGTGATCTCCAGACAGGCCTGAAAGTCGGACTTGACGCAGACAAAGCAGGCGTCAAAGCTGGGGATGCCGAAGCTTCTCAGCACGTCAATATTGGTGCAGTCGCCCACCTTGGCGGACACCACCAGGGGCAGCAGGTCGTCCATGGCGTCGCTGCTCTGGTCGGCAATCATGATGTCGCATTTGGTTTTGCTCAGCTCATGGCACAGGTGGTGCCCGAAGGTGCCGGTGCCTACAATCAGAAAAGATTTCATACGGTCTCTCCTTTGTACATGGTCTGGTTCAGCCCACCGTGATCTGCTCCACAGGGAAGGTCACCGGCGGCGAGGCGCGCTTTTCCAGCAGCGCCAGGGCGAAGGATACGCTGCCCACCCGCCCGCAGAACATGAGCAGGATCACCACGCAGCGGCTGAGGGAGGTGAGGGCGCGGGTCACGCCCGTGGACATACCCACGGTGCCGATGGCGCTGAAGCATTCAAACAGGGCGTCGCTCAGCTCCATATCCTGCACGCCGGTGATGAGGAGAACGCCGAAAAACATCAGCAGCAGGTTGGTCACCGCCACAATCACGGCGCTTCGCAGCGCGTCGGGGGCGATGGAGCGCCCGTAGGCGTAGGCGCTGCGGTGGCGGCGGATGCCTGCCACGGCGTAGAGCAGGATGACGAAGGCGGTGGTGGTCTTGATGCCGCCGGCGGTGGAGCCGCTGCTGCCGCCGATGAACATGAGCAGCATGGTCAGCAGCTTGCTGCCAGAGGAGAGGGCGGCGGTGTCCACGGTGTTGAAGCCCGCCGTGCGGGGGGTGACGGCGTTAAAGAAGGACACCAGAACCTGCTCGCCCAGGGGCAGGGAGGCGTTCATCCGGTTGCGCTCCAGCAGGAAGAACAGCGCCGCGCCGCCGAAAACCAGCGCGCCGCTCATGGTGAGCACCAGCTTGGTGTGCAGCTCCAGCCGCTTCCAGCGGAAACGGCGGCGCAGCAGGTCGTCCCACACCAGAAAGCCCAGTCCGCCCACGGTGATGAGCGCCATCACGGTGCAGCTCACCAGCGCGTCGCCTGCGTAGGCAGTGAGGGAGCAGTACGCGCCGAAGTGCCCGCCCAGCAGGTCGAAGCCCGCGTTGCAGAAGGCGGAAACCGAGTGGAACAGGGAGAACCAGAGTCCCTGCCCAAGGCCGAACTGGGGGATGAAGCGCATGGAGAACAGCACCGCGCCGCCCAGCTCAAAGAGCAGCGTGCCGGTGAAGATCACCCGGGTCAGACCCACGATGCGTCCAATCTGGGCGGAGTTGATGCTCTCGGCCAGCACCGCCCGCTCCCGCATGGACACCTTGTGGCGCACCAGACGGAAAAACAGCGTGGCAACGGTCATGGTGCCCAGCCCGCCGGTTTGAATCAGCAGCAGCAGCACCGTCTGTCCGAAAGGGGACCAGAAGGTGCCGCTGTCCACCACCACAAGGCCGGTGACGCAGCCCGCGCTGGTGGCGGTGAACAGGGCGGTGAGGAAGGGCGCGCCCTGCCCGTCCGCGGTGGAAACAGGCAGCAACAGCAGCGCTGTGCCCGCCGCGATCAGCAGCAGAAAGCCCAGCGCGATAATTTGTGAGTGGGACATTCGTTTTCTCATAACGTTCCTATTATACCACCATAGTTGAATATAAAAAAGCTCTGATTTTCATCAGAGCTTTTTTCTGCTTGTTAAAGAAGCGCGCGAGCGCCGTTCTTATTCCCGTACAAGGATTTCCTTCACGCTGAACTCCTGCCCGCAGAGCACGTCGCGCTCCTGGCTGCCGCAGGCCGGGCATACGCCCTGGCACGCCACAATGTTGTACACCCGTCCGCAGCGGAGGCAGATGCCGTTGCCGGGCAGGATGTCCATGCGGAGCTTCGCCCCCTCCAGCGCCGTGGTTTTCACGGCGGCGTTCCAGGATTCCTCCAGATACGCGGGCACAATCATGCTCAGCTCGCCGATCTCCAGCACCACGGTGTCAATGTCCTGAATGCGGTTTTCCTCCGCGAATTCCAACACGGTGCGGATGGCCTGAATGGCCAGCGTCATCTCATGCATGGCTCACTTGCGTCCGATCTTCTTCACGGCGATCATGCCGGCCCGCTTCGCGGCGTTGGCGGCGGTGCGCATCACGGTCTTTTCGTAGGGCGCGCCGGCCTCGTCGGTGACGCGCTTCAGATGGATGGCGTCAAATTTGCACTTGGTGGTGCAGATGCCGCAGCCCACGCAGGCGTCCGCGTCCACCACGGTGGAGCCGCAGCCCAGACAGCGGGCGGTCTCGGCCTTCACCTGTTCCTCGGTGAGGGTGCCCCGCAAATCCCGGAAGGTGGAGCGGCTCTCGGCGGCGTCGGCGCTGCCGGCCTGCTGGCGGGGAGCCCGGTCATAGCCGGAAAGCCGGGCGCTGTCCTTGTCGAACACCGCGTAGTCCTTGATGCGCCGGCCAATGGTCAGGCTCTGCCCCTCATGGACAAAGCGGCTGATGGAGATGGCGCCCTCCTTGCCGGCTGCGATGGCGTCGATGACGAATCTGGGGCCGGTCAGGGCGTCGCCGCCCACGAAGATGTCGCTCTCCCCGGTTTGGAGGGTGACGTCATCGGCCTCCGCCGTGCCGCCCTTGCCGGTCTTGACGGCGCTGCCGTCCAAGAGCCCGCCCCAGTCCACGCTCTGCCCAATGGCGGAGATGACGGAGCTGACCTTCAAAAATTCGTATTTGCCGTCCACGGGGACGCTTTTGCGCCGACCCCGCTGGTCCGGCTCGCCGGGAGCCATAACCTGCAGCATGACGCTGTCGGCCTTGCCGTCCTTGCCGGTGATCTCCGCCGGGGAGAGAAGGAATCTGAACTCCACGCCCTCGGCTTCGGCCTCCGCCACCTCGCTTATGTCGGCGGGCATTTCCTCCCGGGTGCGGCGGTACACCACGGTGACTTTTTTTGCTCCCAGCCGCACGGCGGAGCGGGCCACGTCGATGGCAACGTTGCCGCCGCCGATGACAGCCACGCGCTCGCCCACGTCCACCGCTTCGCCGGTGTTCACCCGGCGCAGGAAGTCAATGCCGGAAAGTACGCCTCCCAGCTCCTGACCCAAGCAGCCGAGGGGTGTGGATTTCCACGCGCCGACAGCCACATAGAAGGCCTGAAAGTTCTGCTCCCGCAGCTGGGCGAGGGTCACGTCCCTGCCCACCTCCACGCCGGTTTTGAACTCCACGCCCATGGCCCGGAGAATGTCAATCTCGGCCTCCACCACGTCCTTTTCCAGACGGAAGGAGGGGATGCCCATGGTGAGCATACCGCCCAGCGTGTCCTGCTTTTCAAATACGGTGACGGGGTAGCCCCAGTGGGCCAGATAGTAGGCGCAGCTGAGCCCCGCGGGTCCCGCGCCGATCACGGCAACCTTTTCGTCCCAGGGACGGCCGATGGTGTTTTTCATCTTGGGAATCACGCGCTTTTGGGGATCCAGCTCCCGCTCCGCCAAAAACTTCTTCACGTCGTCAATGGCCACGGGGGAGTCCACCGCGCCCCGGGTGCATTCCTCCTCGCAGAAGCGGGGGCAGACCCGGCCGCAGACGGCGGGGAAGGGGTTCTCGGTGCGGATGAGCTCCAGCGCCTCGTCGAACCGGCCCTGGGCCGCCAGCTTCAGATAGCCCTGCACGGGGATGTGGGCGGGGCATTTCGTCTTGCAGGGGGCGGTGCCGTCGTCGGCGGTGTAGCCCCGGTCGTAGCGGTAGTCCTCGTCGTAGCGGTTTTTGCTCCAGAAGAACTTGTCCCGGGGGGTGTCGTACTCCGGGGCGGCGGAAGGGGCGGCGCACAGCTTTTGCCCCAGCTTCAAGGCGCCCAGGTTGCAGTTTTCCACGCACTGGCCGCAGGCCACGCACTTTTCGCTGTCCACCATCGCCACATAGTTGGAGCGCACCACGTCCGGAGTCTTGAAGTACTGGGCAATCCGCAGGGAGAAGCAGGAGCAGCCGCAGCAGTTGCAGATGGCGCTGGCTCCGTCCGGCGGGTCCAGGTTGGAGATCTCGTGCACCAGCCCGTTTTCCTCGCAGCGCCTGAGAATTTCGTAGCATTCCTCCCGGCTCACCTCCCGGCCGTGGCCGGAGCGGATGTGGTACTCAGCCGCCTCGTTGAAGAACAGGCACACGTCCTTCTCCAGATGCCCGCAGCCCTCGCCCATCAGGCGGCGGGTGCGGCGGCAGGAGCAGTCGGTGACGGCGATGGAATAGGCGTTATCCACAATGCGGTGGATTTCCTCCGCGCTGCCCCGGTGGGCGTCGTTCAGGATGGAGGTCTCCACCGGGATGACCCGCATCATGCCCTGCCCCACGGGGACGTAGGGGGCGATGGGGGCGATGCGCCGCCGGGTGTATTCCTCAAAGCACTCCGCGATCACGGGGTACTTCTCGCTCAGCTCCCTGTTGCCCACCATCATCTCCATGATGCCGGGCACCCAGATGGGCATGAGGAACATGTCAATGTCGCCCTTCTTGGCGTAGCGGCACACGCCCAGCTCCCCCAGCTCATAGAGAATCTCGGTCACCCGCTCCAGCGGCTTATGTACCCGCGCCGCCACCTCCTGGGCTGAGACGAAGCGGCGCACCTTCAGGCCCATGGCCACCTGGGCCATCTCGTCGGTGAGCACGGGGTCAAGAATCTTGTACTCGGGGTCGTTTTCCGTGATGCCGGTGTAGGTTCCGCACTCAAGACTGATCTTGGTGGCCAGCTTCAAAATAATCGGACGCATGAAAATCCCCCTAATTTATGTAGTCGTCCCCCCGGACGCTTAGTCCGCGACCCACTCCTTCACCTGGCGGCGCAGCCAGTCGGCCCATTTGTCAATGCCCTCGCCGGTGCGGGCGGAGATGGGAATAATCTCGATGTTGGGATTGAGCTTTTTGGCCCGCTCCGTCACCTTCTCCATGGAGAAGTCGAAGTAGGGCAGCACGTCGATCTTGTTGATGAGCAGCACGTCGCAGACGGTGAACATCAGCGGGTACTTGAGGGGCTTGTCGTCCCCCTCGGGCACGGAGAGAATCATGGCGCTTTTCACCGCGCCGGTGTCGAACTCGGCGGGGCAGACCAGATTGCCCACGTTCTCCAAAATAGCCAGGTCCACGTCGGCGTCGTCCAGCGCGGTGAGACCCTGGGCGGTCATGTCGGCGGTCAGGTGGCACATACCGCCGGTGTGAATCTGGATGGCCTTGGCCCCCGCGTCCTGCACGGTGTGGGCGTCCACGTCGGAGTCGATGTCGGCCTCCATGATGCCGATGCGCATTTCCTCCTTCAGCGCCTTGATGGTGGCCACCAGCGTGGTGGTCTTGCCGCTGCCGGGGGAGCTCATCAGGTTCAGCAGGAAGGTGCGGCGTGCCTTCAGCTCCGCGCGCAGCTTGGCGGCCTCCCGGTCGTTGTCGGCAAATACGCTCTGTTTGATCTCAATGGTAGTAAGCATGGTGTTTTCCTTTCTGAAATGGATGAAATTGCCTTAAGTTTAACATATTTTATCGGTACAGTCAAAGCCAATGTGTCGTTTTATATGCTCTCGGGCAGGGAATCGTCACACTCAATCCAGTCCCGCACATGGATTCGTTCAAATTTGTTCTCGCCGGTGCACACCACCACCTGGGTGATGCCGGAGTTGATGATGAGGCGCTTGCACATGGAGCAGGGCATGGCGTCGCTCAAAAGCTCGTTTGTCTTGCCGTCCCGCCCCACCAGATAGAGGGTGGCGCCCAGCATATCCCGCCGGGCGGCGGAAATGATGGCGTTCATCTCCGCGTGTACGCTGCGGCACAGCTCGTAGCGCTGCCCGGAGGGAATTTTCAGCTCCTCCCGGGTGCAGCGGCCCAGATCGGTGCAGTTGCGCCGGCCCCGGGGCGCGCCGTTGTAGCCGGTGGAGAGAATCTCGTCGTTTCGCACGATGATGGCGCCGTATTTGCGCCGCATGCAGGTGGAACGCCCCAGCACCGCGTCGGCGATGCCCAGATAATAAAGCTCCTTGCCCGTTCTCGCGTCCATAGTCATGTTCCTTTACATTAGAATAAGAGAAAGCTTGACACAAGTTTATAGTTTTCACTCTTTTAAGTCAACAGAAAATGTGTTACAATGACCGCTGTTATGACAAACTATCAGCTTCTTACGGACAAGCTCATAGCCGCCCTGAACGGCGAGAGGCCCCGGCTCCTTTTGCAGAGCTGCTGCGGCCCCTGCTCCAGCTATGTGCTGGAGTACCTGACGCGGTACTTTGAGGTCACGCTGCTCTACTACAATCCCAACATCCAGCCGGAGGAGGAGTACCGAAAGCGGCTGGAGACGCAGCGGCAGCTGCTCACCCGGTTCCCCCGGGTGCGGCTGCTGGAGTGCCCCTACGACGGGGCGGCCTACACCGCCGCCGTGAAGGGACTGGAGGGAGAGCCGGAGGGCGGCGAACGGTGCACCGAATGCTTCCGACTGCGCCTTGCCTACGCGGCCCATGTGGCGGCAGAGGGGGGCTTTCCCTACTACTGCACCACCCTCACCGTGTCCCCCCACAAGGACGCGGCGCGACTGAACGCCATCGGGGAGGAGCTGGGCGCGCGCTGCGGCGTGTGCTGGCTGCCCTCGGACTTCAAAAAGCGGGAGGGCTACAAGCGCAGCATTGAGCTGAGCCGGGAGTATGGCCTGTACCGGCAGGACTATTGCGGCTGCCTGTTTTCCAGGCAGGGGCATCCGGAGAAGTGATCGGTTCCGGTCATACAAAATCGCGGGTTTCCACACACCCCGCTTATCAAAATGGAGGTAACTCAATATGAAAATCACCACCCGAAAGCTGACCGCCGCCGCGGTTGTCGCCGCCGCCTACGCGGCTCTCACCATGCTGCTTGCCCCCCTGAGCTACGGGAGCGTGCAGTTCCGGGTGTCGGAAGCCCTGTGCATCCTGCCGGCGCTGCTGCCGTGCACCGCATGGGGCCTTTTTGCCGGCTGCATCATCGCAAACCTGCTCTCCGCCGCCGGGCCGCTGGACATCGTGTTCGGCTCGCTGGCCAGTCTGGGGGCGGGGCTCTGCGTCGCCGCCATCGGCAGGGGCAGACCCCGGCGGGTTGAGCCGGCGTTGGAGCGGGAGAGACCCGCCCTGCCCGGCTGGGGCCGGTGCGTGGCCGTGTGCCTGATGCCCGCGCTGTGGAACGGCCCGGTGATCGGCGGGGTGCTCTCCTGGGTGAGTATGCCCCGGGCGGAGTTCTGGGCGGGCACGCTGCTCATTGGGGCGCAGGTGGCCGCCGGGGAGCTGGGCGTGCTGTTTCTGCTGGGACTGCCCCTGCTGCGGCTGCTGCCGAAAAACAAACCCGTGATGGAGCTTATTGACAAACTGGAGGCATAGGCTTATACTGCACTTACAATCCCATAACAGGGGGGCTGGGTTTTCCCGGCTGAGATGGAGCTAATCGAGGCTCCGCACCCTTGAACCTGATGCGGGTAATGCCGACGTAGGAAGACAGAGAGACGCGTTTGGTGAAGAAAAAACCGAACGCGTCTTTTTGCTTTCCGGGGATAACGGAAAGGAAGAAAGAAATGACCAAAAAACACCTGTCTCTGCGCGCCCTGTGCGAGGGCGCCGTCATGCTGGCGCTGGCGCTGGTGCTCAACGCCCTGAAGCTCTATCAGCTGCCCAACGGCGGCAGCGTGGATCTCGCCATGATTCCCATTTTCCTGTTTGCTCTGCGCTGGGGCTGCGGCTGGGGCCTGCTGGTGGGCTTCCTGTTCGGCGTGCTCCAGATGTTCATCGACGGGGCCATTGCCTGGGGCTGGCAGTCTCTGCTGCTGGACTACATGGTGGCCTTCACGCCGCTGGGTCTGGCGGGACTGTTCCGGGGCAAGGGCAAGGGGATCTTTGTGGGCATCACCATCGGCTGCATTGCCCGCTTCGCGGTGCATTTTGTCAGCGGCGTCACCATCTACGCCATCAGCGTGCCCACCGCCATCCTGAACATGACCCTCACCAGCCCCTGGCTGTTCTCCCTGGTGTACAACGGCAGCTATATGCTGGTGGACACAATCCTGTGCCTTGCCGTGTTTGCCCTGCTCTATAAACCGCTGGATAAATACCTTCAGGCCAGGGACATATTGCCGGCTGCGTGAAAATAGCAGTTGACATACTAATTATAAATATTGTATAATCAATCCCTGCCGGCATGACCGGCAGGGATTTTGTCAACTACGCGGCGCTTGCGCCGTTGTTGAGTATTTTTCCAAAGAAAGGATTGATCGTCAATGGTCCGCACTTATCAGCCTAAGAAACGTCAGCGTAAGATGGAGCACGGCTTCCGCAAGCGCATGGCCACCCGCAACGGCCGCAAGGTGCTCGCCCGCCGCAGGGCGAAGGGCAGAGCGAAGCTCAGCTACTGAGCTGGGCAATGATTTGGCTCTTGAACCAAACACGTTTTTAGGGCGGAGTCATCCGCCCTTTTGGCGCATACGGGGAGAAAGCCACCGGGGGTCAAATGGAATTCACCGAGTCGCTAAAAAAGAACTATGAGTTTCGGCGCCTGTACCAAAAAGGGAAGAGCGCCGCTTTGCCATATCTTGTGGTATATTTCCGCAGGAACGGCGGAGCGGGCAACCGACTGGGCATCACCGTATCCAACAAGGTGGGCAACGCCGTCACGCGCAACCGCATCCGCCGCCGGGTGAGAGAGATCTACCGGCTCAGCGAGGGGCGGTTCCGCCGGGGCATCGACATTGTGGTGGTGGCCCGCGTCCGCGCGGCCAAGGCCGACTACCACGTGCTGGAGAAGGATTTCTTCCGCGCCTGCACGGAGCTGGGCATTCTCTCGGGGGAGAAGGAAGCATGAAAAAGCTGCTTTTGTGGCTGATCCGGTTCTACCGGAAACGCATTTCCCCCATGAAGCCGCCCTGCTGCCGCTTTATCCCCACCTGCAGCCAGTATGCGCTGGAGGCCATTGAGAAATACGGCGCGCTGAAGGGGGGAGCCATGGCGCTCAGGCGGATCAGCCGCTGCCATCCCTTCCATTTTGGCGAACATGAGTTCTACGACCCCGTACCGTGACCCTATTTGAAAAACAGGGAGTAAAGAATTATGCTTAAGGCAATCGCAAAACCGTTTGGTCTGCTGATGCTGTGGCTGTATGAGTGGACAGGCAGCTACGGTCTGGCCATCATCCTCTTCGGTGTGCTCGTCAGCCTGATCCTTCTGCCCTTTATGGCAAAGAGCAAAAAGAGCATGATGCGTACCAGCCGCCTGCAGCCCAGAATCGCAGAGCTGCAGCGGCGTCACGAGGGAAACCAGCAAAAGCTCAACGAGGAAATGAGCAAGCTCTACCGGGAGGAAAAGGTCAATCCCATGTCCGGCTGCCTGTGGAGCCTCATTCCGTTCCCCATCCTGCTGGCCCTGTACTACGCCATCCGTTTCCCCATCACCACCATGATGGGCGTGCCGGAGGCCCTGATGGCCGAGGGCGGCGCCATCGCCGCCAAGCTGCAGGAGCTGGGCTACAGCCTGGCCAACTACACCACCAGCAACGCCTCCGCGTATGAGCAGATTTTCCAGAGCAAGTTCATCACGGAGCATTTCGATCAGTTTTCATCCCTTTCGGACAAGCTGATTCCCATGGATTACAGCTTCCTGGGTCTGGACATGACCGCCATCCCCAGCTGGAAGGTGTGGACCTTCGACTTCTCTGATCCCAAGCTGTGGGTGCCGGCGCTCTGCCTGTTCCTGATTCCCGTGATTTCCGCGGTGATGAGCTGGCTCAGCATGAAGATCAGCACCAAGATGAACCCCGCCTCCAACGCCCCCGGCGGCGCGCAGGCGGCCGCTACCGGCAAGTCCATGGAGATCTTCATGCCGCTGATGAGCGTGTGGATCGCCTTCGTCATGCCCGCCGCGCTGGGCATCTACTGGATTGTGAACAGCGTGCTGGGCATCATCCGCGATGTGGCGCTCACCAAGATCTATACCAAGCGGATGGACGCGGACGACGCCGTGCGTAACGCGGAGCGGGCCGCCCGTGAGGAGGAGCTGGAGCGCAAGCGCATTGAGACCGAGGCGAAGCGCGCCGCAAACGCCACCGAGCTGAACAGCAACACCAGCAAGAAGAAAATGCAGGCCACCCAGAAGCAGAAGGATGCCGAGCGAAAGGCCGCCGCCGATCGGGCGGAGCGGGCCGCGCGCCGGGAGCGTCTGGGCATCACCGAGGCGGATAAGCCCGACTCTCAGGTGGGCAACCGCCGCTATGCCCGTGGCCGTGCGTATGTTGAAGACCGCTATTTGAATCCCGACATGGCGGAGGAGGCTACCGCATCCGCCGCAGCCGAGAGCGAGTACGGCGAGAGCATAGACCTTGATATGGCAGATCCCGACATCTCCGAGGAGACCGCCGCCGAGACCGGCGCCCCCGACGGAGAAGTACAGGAATAATAGGAGATTTAACATGATTAAAACCTATGAGAAGAGCGGAAAGACCGAGGACGAGGCCCTTGCCGCTGCACTCCGCGATCTGGGACTTGACAGGGACGACGTCTCCGTTGAGATCGTTGAGCGCGCAAAGAGCGGTTTTCTTGGCATAGGCGCCTCTCCCGCCGTGATCCGTGTATCCTATGAAGTGGCAGACGAGCCGCAGAAGCCCGCTGCCGCGCCCCAGGTTGAGCAGCCCGCCGTCAGCGCGCCGGTGTCCCGGCCCGCACCCAAGGCGGCCCCCGCGGCGGAGCGGGCAGAGACCCCCGTCGTTCTTTCCACCCCAGACTATGCCGCCAGCGGCGACGTGAAGCAGGATGCGGTCTGCTTTGTGTCGGGACTCTTGGAGCGCATGGGCGTGAAGGCCGACATCGAAGTGAGTGACCGTGACAACGGCGGCATTGAGCTGAATCTTTGCGGCGAGAACATGGGCTCCGTCATCGGACGCCGGGGCGAGACGCTGGACGCCATCCAGCACCTCACCAATTACGCCGTGAACAAGAGCAGCGACAAGCGCTGCCACATCAGCGTGGACGCGGAGAGCTACCGGGCCAAGCGGGAGGAGAGCCTTGTCCATCTGGCGGAGAAGATGGCCGAAAAGGTCGTCAAGTACAAGCGCAGCATGGCGCTGGAGCCCATGAATTCCTATGAGCGTCATGTGATCCATACCGCGCTGCAAAACTATGAAGGTGTGTCCACAAGCTCCATCGGCACTGAGCCCAATCGTCGCGTGGTGGTCTCTTATGAAAAGACCAAGGGCGCGGAGACCAGGCCGCAGAGCAGAGAGTGGACCTGATCTAAGCCCACAGGGGGAGGTGTTGTTATGGTATTCGATACGGTAAGAGAAATTCTCGCGCATCAGCTTGAGGTGGACCCCCAGCTGATTTCCATGGACACCGATATTATCGACGATCTGGGCGCGGACTCGCTGGACGTGGTGGAGCTCATCATGGCCATCGAGGAGGAGTACGACATTGTCATCACCGACGAGGGCGTCTCCAATATGACCCGGGTCGGCCAGGTGGTTGAGTATCTGGATAAGATCCTGTAAGTACATGAAAAGTCCCGGGTGAAAGCCCGGGACTTTTTATTTGTTGACTAAGGCAACAGAAAAAGGTAAAATAACTTGATATGGAAAAACTGATGATAAATGCGGGGGAAACCTTATCCCACGCCTATATCGTGGCCAGCGCCTCCGAGGAGGAGCGGGAGGCCATGGCGCTTGAGCTGGCTGCCGCCATGCTGTGCGAGGGGCCCTATCCCCATCCCTGCGGCCGGTGCCGCCATTGCCGCAAGGTGCATCAGGGCATCCACCCGGACATGATTCGCGTGGAGCGGGCGGTGGATGACAAGGGAGTACGCAAGCGGGAGATCCAGGTGGCTCAGGTGCGTCCTCTGGTGTCGGACGCCCAGGTGATGCCCAACGAGGCGGAGCGAAAGGTCTATGTGATCAGCGACGCGGACACAATGAATTTGAACGCCCAGAACGCGCTGCTGAAGCTGCTGGAGGAGCCGCCCGGGGAGGCTTGCTTCCTTCTCTGCGCCGCCGCGCCGGATCAGCTGCTGCCCACCGTGCGCTCCCGCTGCGTGCTGCTGCGCCGCAACGGCGAGGCGGCGGAGGACGGGGAATCCGCCCGGAGAGCGGCGGAGTTTTTGGCAGTGGTCGCCTCCGGCGACCGGGTGAAGCTGCTGCGCTGGTGCGTGGGAAGCGAACAGCTGGACGGCCGGGCCGCCGAGGCCTTTGTCCGGGCCTGCCGGGAGGCGCTGGCGGATATTCTGTGCCTCCGCAGCCAGATCAGGCTCTCACCCCGCCGCTGCGCGGAGCTGGACACCCTGCTGGAAAAATGCGCGGCGATGCTGCGTCTCAATACCGGAGTGAAGCACGTGTTCGGCCTTTTGGCCGTGGACGCCATCTCCGACGACAAGTGAAATGGGGAAACGAAATTGACCGAAGTAGTCAGTATCAGATTTAAGAACCGGGGCAAGGCGTACTTTTTCGCCCCCGCCGGGATTGCCGTGCCAGAGGGCGCGGACGTAATCGTGGAGACGGCCAAGGGGCTGGAGCTGGGCCAGTGCTCCCGCGCCAACCACTATGTGGTGGACGAGCGGGTGGTGCAGCCGCTGCGCGCCGTGGTGCGTCTGGCCACCGCCGCGGACAAGCGGGTGGCGGACATCAACAAGAACCGGGAGAAGGAAGCCTTCGGCATTTGCCAGAAGAAGATTCTGGAGCATGGGCTGGACATGAAGCTGGTGGATGTGGAGTGCTCCTTTGAGGGCAACAAGACCACCTTTTTCTTCACCAGCGACGGGCGTGTGGATTTCCGGGAGCTGGTGAAGGATCTGGCCGGCGTGTTCCGCAACCGCATTGAGCTGCGGCAGATCGGCGTGCGGGACGAGGCAAAGATGCTGGGAGGACTGGGCATCTGCGGCAGACCCTTCTGCTGCAGCCAGTTTTTGGACGATTTCCAGCCGGTATCCACCAAAATGGCCAAGGTGCAGTCCATGTCTCTCAATCCCACCAAAATCTCCGGAACCTGCGGCAGACTGATGTGCTGCCTGCGGTATGAGGAGGAGGCCTACGAGGATCTTTTGAAAAGCGTGCCCAAGCAGGGCACCTTTGTGGAGACGCCGGATGGCTACGGTCAGGTGAGTCAGGTGACGTTGCTGCGCCGCAAGGTGAAGGTGCGTATGGACGGGAATGGGGAGGAGGCCGTCAAGAGCTACGGCGCGGATGACGTGGCCGTGGTGCCCGGCGGCAGACCCAAGCCCGGCGAGAAGCCCCCCGAGATTTTGAAGTATCGCCCGGTGAAGGAGAAAGAGCCGGAGGACGCCGAGGTGGTGGACTTCTGGAAGGCCCCCTCTCTGATCGCGGAGGATATGAACGCGGCGCCCCGCGTGGCCAGAAGCCCGGAGGAGCCCCGGGAGACGGCCGAGGTGCCGGTGAAGAAGATGTCCTCCCATCGCCGCGGCCGGGGCGGCCGGGGCAATGGGGGCAAGCCCCAGAGCGAGGGGGGACAGCCCCAGCAGCCCAAGGGACAGCAGCAGAGCTCTCCCAAGGGGGAGGGGCAGCGCCGCAAAGAGCCGCGCAGGGACAATCAGTCGTCCCAGTCCAAGTCCCAGCAGCCCAAGCCCCAGCAGCAGCCAAATCCCCAGCAGTCCGCCGGAGAGGGCGGCGCGGGGCAGGGCGGCGGCAATCATCGCAGACGCCGCAGCAACAAGCCCCGTCCCCCCAAGGGCGACGGTCAAGCTCCCAAGGAATAAAAAAATCGGCGCGGGAGTCCTCTCCCGCGCCTTGCGTTATGGTCAGATTACCAGCGCGCCGTCCACGCCCAGCACCTGCCCGGTGATGAAGAGCGCATCGTCGCTGGCAAGGAGGGCGATGGCCCGGGCCACGTCCCGGGCGGTGCCCATGCGGCACAGGGCGGTGTCCTCCGCCAGCTGGGCCTTCTCCTCGGCGGTGAACACGGACATCATATCCGTGTCGATGGCCCCGGGGGCCACCGCGTTCACCCGGATGCCCGAGGGGCCCAGCTCCTTGGCAAGTCCCTTGGTGAAGGCCGCCACCGCGCCCTTGGTGGCGCTGTACGCAGTCTCACAGCTGCCGCCCACCAGTCCCAGGATGGAGGACAGGTTGATGATACAGCCGCTCTGGCGGCGTACCATGCCGGGGATTGCCGCCCGGCAGCAGTTGAAAAGGCCGGTGACATTCACGTCCACCAGACGCTGCCACACCTCGTCGCTCATATCCGGCAGCAGGCCGCCCCAGGCGATGCCCGCGTTGCAGACCAGCAGGTCCAGGTCTCCCACCGCGTCGAACATGGCGCGCACCTGGGCGCTGTCCGCCACGTCGGCGCGGATGGCCTGACAGCCCAGCTCGGCAGCCAAAGCCATGGCCTGCTCCTCGCTGTGCAGATAGTTCAGCGTCACGCTCCAGCCCCGGGTGGCCAGCTCTCGGGCCGTGGCGGCGCCGATTCCCCGGGAGGAACCGGTGATGAGTGCTTTTTTCAAAATACCACCTCAAAATGTTTGTCGATGAAATCTATTGTACCATCCACGCAACATTTGTAAATATGTTTCGTCTGTGTTATTATTAATTGGGAAACAAATCTGCTTCGCGGAGTTTTGTATATGAAGGATAAGAAAAAGACCAGAGGCGATGGGCCTGATATGAAAACCTGGGGCTTTGCGGCGGGCGCTGCGGCGTTCCTCGCGCTGCTCACGGTGGTGCTGTGCCTGATGGGCGGCGTGTTCAAGTTCCAGAAGGGCGACGCGGCCGCCACCGGCGAGCCCAGCATCACCACCCCCGCGCCGGTTACCACCCACAGTCCCATGGCCACCGTGGCGCCGGACGCCACCCCCCGTCCCACCGAGGAGGTCACGGAAAAGCTCTGGGATATCACGGTGATTGCGGGCAAGGGCGGCAGCGTCGCCCCCGGCGGTCTGGTGCAGGTGGTGGAGGGGGAGAGCGTTACGCTGTCCGTCATTCCGGACGAGGGCTATGAGCTAAGCGAGCTGAAGGTGGACGGCGCCAATGTGGATGCCTCCGCCTCCTACACCTTCACAAACGTCACCGCCAGCCACAGCTTCTACGCGGTGTTTCGTCTGGTCGCCACGGTCACGCCCAGTCCCTCCCCGTCCCCGGAGATTCCTTCCTCGCCCACGGACATCGGCTGATAAGTGCATCGCCCCGGAACAAGGTTCCGGGGCGATGCCTTTTATCAAAGAGGTCGCGCTGCGCGTCTTGGCTTACCGGCGGCGCTTTTTGGACAGCGCTCATCCGTACAGCTCCAGAAAGCTTTTGGTCAGCGCCTGCTGCGGGGCGTACAGCACGCGTCCCGCGTCGCCGTGCTCCACCAGATGGCCCTCGTGGAAAAACAGCGCATCGTCCGCCATGCGCCGGGCCTGCTGCAGGCTGTGGGTCACCAGCAGCACGGTGCAGCGCTCCGTGTCGCGATAGCGCTTGACCAGCGCTTCGGCAAGGATGGTGGACTCCATATCCATGGAGGCGGTGGGCTCGTCCAAAATCAGCAGAGAGTAGCTTTTCATAAGGGCGCGGGCAAGCGCCATTCTGGCGGTCTCGCCGCCGGAGAGGCGGTTCGCGGGCTTGTGAGCCAGCGGGGCGATGTGCAGCGCCTCCATGAGTGTCTGAGCCCGCTCCCGGTCGCTGCCGCTGATCAGGAGATTGTTTTCCACGCTCATTCGGAACGCAAAGCTCTTTTGCGGCATGAAGCCCACCTGACACCCGGCCAGCACCGGCAGCCCGTCGTCCGGCTTTTCAACGCCCGACAGCACCTTCGCCAGCGTGGATTTGCCGCTGCCGTTGGCGCCCACCACGGCGTAGATCCGCCCTTCGGCAAGCGTAAGCTCCGGCAGCTCCAGCACCGTTTTCCCCTCGTAGCTTTTGCGGAAGCTTCTGATTTTCATCGGCTGAGCCTCCTTTGCAGCAGGGCCACGGCAATGTTCACCAGCAGCGCCAGCGTCATCAGAATCAGACCCAGCGCGATGCCCATGGAGAAATTCCCCTTGTTGGTGTACTCCATGATCGCCGTGGTCATCACGTTGGTTTTCCACGCGATGGCGCCGCCCACCATGGAGACCGCCCCCACCTCCGCGATGGCCCGGGAGAAGGCCAGCAGATAGGCGGAGAAGGACTGATAGACGCACTCGTTCAGCAGCAGCAGGAAGGTCTTTCCCGGGGTGAGACCCAGTCCCTTTGCCGTTTCCCCCACCGCGCCGGAGATTCCGGATACATAGGTCTCCATGCTGCCCGCCACGATGGGCGTAATGAGAACCACCTGCGCGGCCACCATGATCTCCACCGTGAACAGCAGCTTGGCGCCCCGGAAGGGCCCCACGCCGGAGAACAGCAGATAGAAAATCAGCCCGCAGACCACCGGCGGCATCCCCATCAGCGTGCGGTTGAGCACCACCAGCGTGTCGCGGAGACGGAACCGGCACGCTCCCAGCCAGATGCCCAGCGGCACGCCCAGCAGCAGGGCGATCAGGGAGCTGACAAGGCTCATCTGGGCGGTGACGGAGAGAACGTTACAAAGCTCTGCATCGGCGGAGAGAATCAGCTCAATGGCCTTTTGAAACGCAGACTGCATAATTGCTCCTTACAATATGATACACTTGGATGAATATCCAAGTGTATCATATACTGATTTGCCGGATTTGGCAACCTTATGACATGACGCCGCCGTTGGCGACGAAGGTGAGGAAGGTGGCCTTGTCGGTGAGGATGTACGCGCCCAGCTGCTCGGCCATCACAAGGCAGGCGCCCATGCCCGCGTTGGCGGAGTTGTACCACTTGGTGTAGCCGGCAAAGGACGCCGCGTCCTCGGTGATGCCCAGCTCCTTGGGCCAGAGAGCCAGCTCCTTGGTGTGGGTGCCGGAGCCGTCGCCACGGGAGACGAAGGGATACTCACCCTGGGCGATGGCGGCGAAGGCGGCCAGCACATCGGCGCTGTCCTTCACGCCGGCGGGGTCGGACTGGGGGCCGCAGAGAACGAAGTAGTTGTACATAAAGCTCAGCCGCTCGCTCTCAAAGCCGGGCAGCACATAGGAATAGCCCGCGTCCACAAAGTCTGTCTCCTTGGCCTTGGCGTGGACAAGAATCAGGTCGGCGTTGCCGTACTGGGCGGCGGCGATGGCCTTGCCCGTGCCGGCGGACTGCACCTCCACCGTGTAGCCGTACTCGCTCTCAAAGGTGGGCAGCAGGTAGTCCAGCAGGCCGGAGTCCTTCACGGAGGTGGTGGTGGACAGACGGATGGTCTTGGTCTCGTCCGTGGCCTTGGCGACCTGGCCGTCAAACACCGGCGCGCCGTCCTTCAGATAAAAGAGGCTGTCGCCGAAGTCCGCCTGACCGTAATCGGCAATCAGCGCGGAGGCGGCGGGGGAGAGCATCCAGTCGATGAGGGCCTCCGCGCCGGCGGTATTGATCGCCACGCCCGTCACGGCCTTGCCGTCGGCGTCGGTGAAGGGCGCGTCCGGGTTCACGGCCAGGAGCGTGTAGGTGTTAATCATGTTGTCGTCGGCTTCCTTCAGGATGACGGTGTTCAGAGCCGTCTCCGGGGCGGGAGTGGCGGTGGCGACAGGCGCTTCGGTGGGAGCGGGGGTGGGTGTGGGCTGCGCGGCGGCCTGACCGCAGGCGCCCAGCGCGAAGATCATGACAAGCGCAAGAAGCAGAGATAGGGTCTTTTTCATTGTTAATACCTCCATTTGAAAAAATAAAAAAGCCTCTGCCCAAAGCCATGAAGCCGCAGTGCTCCTGCGGATGTCATTTCTTTGGAAAGAGGCTCGTCCACCGCTTTCGAAAGTCGGTATTGTTCTGTCGCGCTCCAGATCATGCCTGTGCGCAGAGACATTTTTCTTGGATAATAATAGCACGCGGAATGAAAATATTCAATGCTCAGACACGAAATCACGCTAAATTGTATCATTTGGCGGACTTTGACCGGCTTTGCATGGCTTTGCATGAAAGCGGAGGTTGCCGCGGGCAGCCGCGCCGGTGTATAGTGTAGGTGAATGTGCTGTCATTTCAGGAACGGGGAGGCCGGGATGGAATACGACGAAATTTGGGGCATCAGTCTGGAACGAATCCATGAATTTTTTTCCGCCCAGGCGGACGCGGTGGGGGAGGGCGACACGGGCTTCCGCATCGGCGACGTCCGGGTGGGTCTCACCCGCCTGCCGGACAGGGTGATCCCTGGCGCTGCCATGCCGCGCACCCGCGTGGAAATCACCGGCCCCGGGGAGGGGGCGGAGGCCGTGCACCGGCGCTTTTTCCTCCGCTTTCTGTCCGCCGGGGGCTAAGGGCGATCAGTCGCCCGCGTACAGCTCCCGCTCCGTCACGCACTGGGTCTTAATCCGGGCCACCAGCGCCTGCAGAGCGTCAATCACATGGGGGCGAATGTCGCCGCCCACCAGCACCAGCATGATGTCGTCGCCCAATTGCAGCTCCCCCTGGTTCAGCCACACCCGGACATAATGGATGCCGGGCAGCGCCCGGGCGGCCTGGATGGCGGCGTCCACCCCGGCGGCGTCATAGGAAAACTCCATGCCCCGCACGGGCAGCGTGTCAGGGCTATCCTGCCGCACCTTGGCCCGGGCGCTCTGGCGCACAATCCCGTTGTGGAACAGGAACATCCCGCAATTGGCGGCCTCCGGGGACGACTTGGCCTCTTTCAGCCATGCGTCCATGGAGGGCGCTGTTTTTTTGGCCGCTGCCGGTTCCCCGCAGTCGGCGGAGCCGGCGGAGGCCAGCATATCCATGCCGTGGGCCACGGAGGCGATTACCGCCAGCAGGTTTTCCCGGGCGGCCTTCACGCTGCCGGGAAGGTTGATAATCAGCGTTCTGCCCCGGATTCCGGCGGCGCTGCGGGACAGACAGCCCCGGGGGGTTATTTTCAGACTTTCGGCGCGCATGGCCTCGGGGATGCCACGGGTCTCCCGCTCCACCACGGCGAGGGTCGCCTCCGGGGTCACGTCCCGGGGGGAGAAGCCGGTGCCTCCGGTGGTGAGCACAAGGTCAATCTTCCGCTGGTCGGCGCAGCTGATCAGCTCCGCGCGGATTTGCTCCTGCTCGTCCGGCACAATGCTCCGATACACCACATGAAAGCCGTGTTCCTCCGCGATGGCGCAGACAGCGGGGCCGCTGGTGTCCTCCCGCTCGCCTCTGGAGCCCTTGTCGCTGATGGTAATGACCGCTGCCTGATACATTTATTCTTCCTCCCTTGTGAAATCTCCGTGCACGCCGCCGGCCTTGTGGAGCAGGCGGATGTCGCTGATGACCATATCCTTCTGGACGGCCTTGCACATATCGTACACCGTCAGCGCCGCCACGCTCACCGCGCTCAGCGCCTCCATCTCCACGCCGGTGCGCCCGTCGCAGGAGACGGACGCCCGAATCTCCACCGAGCGGCGCTCCTCGTCCAAAGTCAGCGTCAGGTCGATTCCGTCAATCAAAATGGGGTGGCACATGGGAATCAGGTCGGGGGTGCGCTTGGCCCCCATGATGCCCGCCACCTGCGCCACCGCCAGCACGTCGCCCTTCTTTGTGCCGCCGGAGCGGATGAGAGCAAAGGTCTGCTCGTTTACAAATACCCGGCCTGCGGCCACGGCGGTGCGTCCGGAGACCGGCTTTTCGCCCACGTCCACCATCTTTGCCCGGCCCTCCCCGTTAAAATGCGTAAAATCCGACATTGCTTAGCCTCCGATCTGATTCATGTTCCGCCCCGCGTGACTCCGGTTTTCCGGGGACAGCTCCCCGTGCCACGAGGGCTTGGCCAGGATGGCGGCCTTGAACTGGGAGAGTATGCCGTCGTAGTCCAGACCCTTGATGGAGAACTCGTCCGCGGAATGGAGGCAGGGCTTCAGCCCGCCGTCCGCGGTGAGGCGGATGCGGTTGCACGCGCCGCAGAAGTGGGCGCTCACCGGGCTGATGAGCCCGATGTCGCCCTGAGCCCCCGGCAGCCGGTACAGCTTCGCCACGCCCCCGTCCGGGGCGTCCGCCGTCAGCTCCGGCAGCCGGTCCAGCACCGTGGTGTAGGGGATGAAGGCCTCCGGCCCGAAATCGCCGCTGTCGTACATGGGCATCAGCTCGATGAAGCGCAGATCCACGGGGTACTCCCGGGTCAGCTGGGCCAGCGCGGGAATCTCCCCGTCGTTGAAGCCGCCGATGAGCACGGTGTTCAGCTTGATCTTCTGATAGCCCGCCTTCAGCGCCGCGTCCAGCCCCGCGAACAAATCCTCAAGCTTCCCGTACCGGGTCATGTAGGCGAATTTTTCCGGGTCCAGCGTGTCCAGACTGATGTTCAGCCGGCTGACTCCCGCCGCGCGCAGCGGCTGCGCCAGCTCCCCCAGCAGCGTCCCGTTGGTGGTGATGCACACCTCGCGGATGCCCTCCACCTGCGCGGCCCGCCGGCAGATGGAGACGATGTTCTTCTTCACCAGCGGCTCTCCGCCGGTGATGCGGAGCTTGGTCACGCCCAGCGCCGCGGCGGCTTTCACCGCCAGAATCATCTCGTCCTCGGTCAGCATCGCCTCGTGGGGCTTTTTGCAGATGCCCTCCTCCGGCATACAGTAGCGGCAGCGGAGATTGCACCGCTCCGTCACCGAAAGACGCAGATATGTGATGTTACGTCCGTGACTGTCTATCATAGCTTCCTTCTACCTCCCATCGCGGCGCCCACCTGCTCGGCCTCGGCCACCGCGGAATCCACCAGCTCATGTATTTTGCTGCAATTGCCGCAGAGACTCACCCACGGCTGTGCCCCCACGGAGGCGAGCAGCCCCCGCTCGGGCACCAGCCCGGCGGCGATCAGGAGCGTATCGCAGGGCAAGGTCTCCTCCTGCCCACTCTCCAGATGGCGGAGATGCACGCCGCAGACGCGATCTATGCCCAGCACCTGCGTGACCACCGCAGAGCAGAGGAGAGGAATTTCACAGCTCTCCATGCAGCGGTGATAGTTTCGCGCCATGCCCCCGTAGCGGGGCTCCTTTTCCACCACGGCGGCCACTGTGCCGCCCCGCAGCGTGAAGCGCCGGGCCACAATCATGCCCAGATCTCCGCTGCCCACCACCACGGCGGTGTCGCCCAGCTTCAGATGCTGAAGATTCATCAGCTCCTGGGCCTGTCCGGCGGTGAAGATACCGGCGGGTCGCGTGCCCGCGATGTTCAGCGACCCGATGGCCTTTTCCCGGCAGCCGGAGGCCAGAATCAGCCGCTCAAAGCCGAGATCGCGCAGGCATCCCCGGGAGGAGAGCACCGCGGTGCGGTCCCCGCTGACGGAGACCACGGTGGTCTCTGTCAGTACCATGATTTCCGTGGCGTGCAGCGCCTGTGCCAGCCTTTTCGCGTATTCCGGCCCGGTGAGCTCCCCCTCCGGCGCGTTCTGTCCGAACCCCCGGTGGATGCACTGGGGGAGCACGCCGCCCAGCATATTTCTCCGATCCACCAGCAGAATGTCCCTCGCCCCGGCGGCTCTTGCCGAGAGGGCGGCAGAGATGCCGGCGGCGCCTCCGCCCACGATCAGCAGCTCACAGTGTTCCATGGCGGCCTCCCGTCAGATACGAGCCTGCCCCGGAGCGGGTGACGTCCTCGGTGGGAACACCCAGCTTTTGGGCCAGCAGCGCGGCGATCGCCTGATCGCAGCGGGCGCCCTGGCAGACGCCCAGCGTAGCGCCGCAGCGCCGCTTCACCCCGTCCAGCGTGACGGCGCCCCGGGCGATGGCCTCCAATACCTCCGCCTCGCTGATGTCCTCGCAGAGACAGAGCACCTGACCGTAGGCGGGATTTTCCCGCACCAGCGCGGCCCGCGCCGGGAAGGGGAGACCGCGTACCCCGGGAATGCCCCTGCGGCGGGGGTCGAAATCCTGCCGCATTTTCGCGCCCAGATGGTCGGCAATCTGCCGGGCGGCCAAAAGTCCCAGCTCCCGGGCGCAGGTCATGCCCGGGGTTTTCACGCCGATGAAGCTCAAAAAACCCGGCTCCGGGTGTTCGATCACAAAGCTGCCGATGCTGCCGCCGTCCGGCACATACTCGCCGTCCCGCCGCACCACCCGGTGGGGATTCGGCCGGACGGCGGAGAAGGAGCGGATGACCGCGCCCGTGTCCAGCTGGGGCAGCACCGCCCGGGCGGACGCTGCCACGAAGGCCAGACCCTCATCCCGGGTGGCCCAGAGACTGTCGCCCAGCCGCCGCCGGGAAGGTCCCAGCAGAATGCTGCCGCCGGTGGTGGGCACGGCGGTCAGCCCCTTGCCCCCGTCCTCCGGCTCGTGGAAGATGATATGTCCAAGGCGCGCCGCACCCCGCTCCAGCACCAGATAATCCGCCCCGTCCGGGAAGATACGCACCGAGGGCGGAAAGAGCAGCTCCTGCACCTTGTCGGCGTACAGCCCGGCGCAGTTGACCACGGCGGCGGCGCGCAGCTCTCCCCTGTCCGTCTCCAGCACATACGCCCGGCCGTCCCGGCGGATGCCGGTCAGCTCCGTGCTCAGATAGGCCCGGCATCCGTTGTGCAGGGCGTTTTCATAGGCGGCGTAGCAGAGCTGCCAGGGGTCGGCGGTGGCGGTGCTCTCCGCGTACAGCGCGGAGGTGACGCCCTCCCGCAGACCCGGCTCCAGCGCCCGCGCCTCCCCGCCGGAGAGCAGACGCAGCCCCGGCACCCCGCCGGCGCGTCCGTTTTCCAGCTTCTCCCGCAGCACGTCGTCCCCCCGCCGGCCGTAGCTCACCATCAGCGAGCCGCAGCGGGAAAAGGGCACGTCCAGCTCCGCGCACAGGGCGGGGAAGTCCCGGTTGGCCCGGATGGTGAGCTGCGCCTTGAGACTGCCGGGCTTAGTATCATAGCCCGGGTAAACGATGGCGGTGTTGGCTTTGGAGATGCCGGTGCACACGTCCTCCCGCTGTTCCAGCAGCGCGGCGGTCAGGTCGTAGCGGGACAGCTCCCGGGCGGCAAAGCAGCCCAGCAGCCCGCCGCCGATCACCGCGACGTCCCGTCTCTCCATCAGAGGTATTCGATGATCTCGCCGGGCGCGTCCACGGTGTAGCCGCCCATCTCCGTGAGCTTGTCCCGGAAGGCCGCGCTTTTCATGGTGGCCACCAGCTGGCGCACCATGGGGGTGTCCCAGGCGTAGTCCGGCACGATCAGGTCGTACTCCTCCACGCAGACGGGGAGGAAGTCCAGCTCATACAGCTTGGCGGCGGAGTAGATACCCATGCCCGCGTCCCCGGTGCCGCTGGCGATCTGAGCCGCCACGGAGGTGTGGGTCAGCTCCTCCCGCTCATAGCCGTAGATTTTTTCGGTGTCGATGCCGTGCGTCCCGCACAGATAGTCGGTGAGAATTCTTGTGCCGGAGCCCTTCTGTCGGTTTACATAACGTACACCCTCCCGGGCGATGTCCTCAAACGCCGCAAGACCCAGCGGGTTGCCTTTTTGGAGCATCAGCCCCTGCTGACGGCCCACGCAGCGCAGAAGATGCACGCCGCCCTTGGGGAAGTATTTTTTCAGAAAGCTGCGGTTATACTCGCCGCTTGCCGTGTCCAGCAGATGGCAGCCTGCGGCGTGGGCCTCGCCCCGGCGCAGGGCCATGATGCCGCCCATGGAGCCCACATGGGAGGAGCTCATGTACAGGGCTCGGTCGTCGGTGTGGAGCATATTTGCCAGCTCGTCCAGCAGCGGGTCGTGGCTGCCGATGACCACAAGGGTGTTTCGGAGATTTTCCTCGCTGCTCAAAAGCCGCACTTCCACGGTCTCGCCGGCCTCGTAGCCCTCGGTGCCCTGAGGAATCTCCAAAATACCGTCGGCCTTCATGAAGGAGGAGACCACGCCGCTGCCCCGGGAGAGGGGGGAGGCGGTGAGCTTGTCGCCCACATAGCCCATGCGAACGCGGACAAATTCCTGATATTTCAGCCCGGAGACCACCGGGCGGGTGAGCACCGCCCGGGCGTATTCCTTTTTCTCCCCGGCACTTTCCAGACTTAGCTCCACCAGCGGGCGCAGCAGCTCCTCGATGACCAGGATGCCGGACACCGGATAGCCGGGCACGCCCAGCACGGGCACGCTGCCCCGCAGCCCCAGAATGGCGGGCTTCCCCGGCTTCATGGCGATGCCGTGGTACAGCACCTGTCCGATCTCCCGGATGGCGGCGGCGGAGTAGTCCTCCCGCCCGGCGGAGGAGCCGGCATTGAGTATCACTATGTCGCACTCATCCGTGGCCTTTTCCAGCGCAGACTTTATCATTTCGAACTTATCCGGCACGATGGGGTAGGTCACCGGCGCGGCGCCCCAGTCCGTGAGCATGGCGGAGAAGATGGAGGAGTTAAATTCCAGAATGTCGCCGGGGCGGGGATCGGTGCAGGGCGGGATGATCTCGTCCCCGGTGGGGATGATGCCCACCACGGGCTTTTTCACCACGTCGATTTCCAGCACGCCGCCGGCGATCATGGCGCCGATGGAGGCGGGTGTAACCTTTCTGTGGGCGGCGAGAATCATCTCCCCGGCGCACACGTCCTCGCCGATCTGGCGGATGTGCTGCCAGGGCGCGGCGGCGGCGTGGAGAGTCACGCTGCCGTCGTCGTTTTTCACCAGATCCTCCACCATAATCACCGCGTCGCAGCCCTCCGGGATGGGGTCGCCGGTGTCCACCACGGTGAACTGCTCCGGCGGCAGGGTGACGGGAGTGGTCTCGGTGGCGTTAAAGGTGCA
>CAZCDJ010000001.1:32771-36774 GCA_964497655.1 uncultured Oscillospiraceae bacterium
GGCGGCGTAGTGGGGGGCGCAGATGTGGGCGTAGACCGGCCGGGCGGTGACGCGCCCGCAGGCGCCCTGCACCGCCACGGTCTCACTTTTCGGGCCGAAGCCGTTTGCCTTCAGCAGCTCCAGATATTCCGCTCTGGCTTTTTCCAGAGAGATGTTGGTCAGATATTCAAAACTCATTTTCTCAATCCCCCGAGCAGATGATAATCTGTATTTCCGCGCCCTTCGGCAGACCCTCACAGTCCCGGTCGATGCAGAAGAAGCCGTCCGCCCCGGCAAGGGTGGTGATGAGGCCGGACTTGGAGCGTACAGGATGCGCCAGCAGCGCCCCGCCGCTGCGCTCCAGACGCACGCAGCCGTACTGGGCCCGGCCGTGGTTCGCGCTCACGCTCTCCGTGAGGCGCGCGGTCACGGTGTAGTCCGGCAGCGTCCTGCCCTGCAGCCGCGCCAGCAGCGGCAGGACAAAGAGCTTTGTCACAAAGTAGGCCGCCACGGGATGCCCCGGCAGACCCACCAGCGGCTTGCCCTGGGCGGTTTTGCCCATGATGGTGGGCTTGCCCGGCTTGATGGCAATGCCGTGGAGCAGCAGCGTGCCCATGGACTGGATGATGCGGCAGCTGGCGTCCTTCACGCCCACGCTGCTGCCGCCGGACACCAGCACCGCGTCGCAGCGTTCGGCGGCCTTTCTCATGGTCTCGGCAAGCAGCGCCTCCTCGTCCCGGACGATGCCGAAGCTGACGCACTCCGCGCCGAAGGCCGTCAGCATGGCTGCCAGCATGGGGGCGTTCACGTCCCGCACCTGACCGGGGCCGGGGGTCGCCTCCGGGGGCACCAGCTCGTCCCCGGTGGAGAGAATGCCCACCCGCAGTCGCCGTTCCACCGGCACCTGCACCCGACCGATGGCAGCCAGCGCGCCGATGTCCTGGGAGGACAGCGTCCGCCCCTTTTGCAGCACGGCCTTGCCGGGGAAAACATCGTCCCCGCGAAAGATCATATTCATCCCCGGCGCGCCGGGCTTGGCGATGCCGATGGTGCCGTCGCCGTAGTCCTCGCAGTATTCCAGCATCACGCAGCAGTCCGCGCCCCTCGGCACGGCCCCGCCGGTGGGCACATAGCAGCATTGCCCCGGAGGCAGCGGAAAGTCCGCCCCCTCGCCCATGAGTACCTGCCCGCACAGGGGCAGGACGGCGGGGATGGCGTCCGAGCAGCCGAAGGTGTCGGCGGCGCGGATTGCGTACCCGTCCACGGTGGAGCGGTGGAAATCCGGCACATATTCGGTTGCGCGTATATCCTCCGCCAGTACTCTGCCGATGGCCCCGTCAAGCCCAACCGTCTCCGACGGATGTCCAAGGGGAGAAAACTCTGCCTCGATCAGCTCCAACACTTCGTCCGGTGTCTTTACCTGCAGCATGGTCAAACCTCCGCTATTATTTTGCCGATATCTCTGTAATCGTTGCCGGAGAAATGGGAGATCTCCTTCCGGAACGGCTCGTCGGTCATCAGCTCCAGCATGGTGCGGACCGCGTCCGTTTCAAGAATCTCTTTTCTCACCACCAGATCGTAGCGCTCCTCCAGCAGCGGGATAAACTCAATGCCGTCAATCTGCCGGGACACCCGCTCGGTGCCCAGCCCCAAATCGGCCTCCCCCTCGGCGATGGCGGCAGCCATGGTGAGGTGGGAGCGCATCACCTGCTGGTAGCCCTTCACCCGGGAGGCGGGAATGCCCAGCAGCTTCAGCTGTCCGTCCAGCAGGATGCGGGCGCTTGCCCCCACCCGCCGGTTGAGAATGGTGATATCCTCCCGGGCCAGGTCGTCCCAGCCGGTAATGCCCTTGGGGTTGCCCTTTTTTACATAAAAGCCCTGCTTGCGATAGGTGAGATTCACCAGAGCCGCCGGAACCCCGGGGACCAGATACCTGACAAAGGGCGCGTTGAAGCAGCCGTCCTCCGAGGAATAGAGGTGGCAGGAGGCCGCGTCCACCTTGCCCTCGTACAGACACAAAAGCCCCTCAAAGCTGGAGAGATACGCCCGGCCGGCATGAATCCCGCCCAGCAGCAGGTGGTTGGCCAGAATGTCCAGCACCACGTCCTGCCCGGAGAGGATGAGATCCGGCTTTAGGTCGCTTTTCGGGTCCAGCAGGGCGCTGACGGCCTCAATGTGCTGCACGGGCTTGGTGCTCTGCTCGTGGCGGGAGCGGGCGATGTAGGCGTCCACATCCTCCTGGGTGAAGCGAACCTTGCGGCCTATTTTGTAGGAGTTGATCTCCCCCCGCCGGATCAGATCGTAGATCGTGGATTTGCTTATATGGAGGACGTCCGCGACCTCCTGGGTGGACATGGATCTGTTCTGAGCCATCTGTGTGCACTCCCTCGCGTGTTATGCAGCATACGCTAAAATACCGGCTTTCATTATACAATTCCTGTCCAACTTGTGCAAGTACCCGCCCTCTTGTCTTATAACTTATTTCGTGCTATTTCGTATCATTTCGCGCGCGTCCTCCATCCGGAGTATAGATGGATCAATACCATTTCGTACTGTTTCACGCGAGAATGGCCCTTGGCGCTTGAAATAAACCGTTTCGCAAATATAATCTAAGATGTAGGAAAATATTAGTTAAGTGTTTTTGCTATCAAATAAAACGGAGGTAATATCATGAGCGGAGCATATTATGAAAAAATAGCGCGCATCAACCTCACCACCGGTGAGATCAAGGTGGAAAAGCTTGATCTTGAGATGGCTCACAAGTTCATCGGCGGACGTGGTCTGGGCACCAAGATCCTCTATGACGAGGGCGTCGCCACCGTGGAGCCCCTGTCCCCGGAGAACAAGCTTGTCTACATAACCGGCCCCATGACCGGCTCCGCGAGCCCGTCCTCCGGCCGCTACATGGTCGTGACCAAGTCCCCCCTCACTGGCATGATCGCCTGCGCCAACTCCGGCGGCATCTGGGGCGCCAAGCTGAAGTTTGCCGGCTGGGACGCCCTGATTGTGGAAGGCGTGGCCCCGGAATGGACCTACCTGAACATTGAGGACGACAAGATTGAGCTGCTGGACGCCAGAGAATATCTGGGCGTGCTGAGCGAGGAGATGGATGACAAGCTGAAGGCCAAGCATGGCGCGGACGCTTCCGTTCTGAACATCGGCCCCGCCGGCGAGCATCAGGTGCTCCTTGCCGCCATCATGAACGATAAGGATCGCGCCGCCGGACGCAGCGGCGTGGGCGCCGTGATGGGCAGCAAAAAGCTGAAGGCCATCGTGGTCAGAGCCAGCCGCAAGCAGCTGGACAACATCGCCGACGTGGAAGCGCTGAAGGAAGCCACCAAGCGCAGCCTGAAGATTCTCACGGACAACGGAGTCACCGGCCAGGGCCTTCGTACCTACGGCACCGCCGTGCTGGTGAACATCATCAACAGCATCGGCTCCTTCCCCACCAAGAACTGGCAGGAGAGCTACTATCCTCAGGCCGACGCCATTTCCGGCGAGACTCTGGCCGACAAGTATCTGGTGAAGGCCGGCGCCTGCTACCGCTGCCCCATCGCCTGCGGCCGTGTCATCAACCATGACGGCAAGACCATCGGCGGCCCGGAGTACGAGCCCCTGTGGGCCTACGGCGGCGACGTGGGCAACGACGATCTCCACGTCATCGACGAGTGCAACCGTCTCTGCAACGAGTACGGACTGGACGCCATCGGCGTTCCCTGCACCATCGCGGCTGCCATGGAGCTTTACCAGCGCGGCTACATCAAGGAGGAGGAGTGCAGCGGTGTTCCTCTGGTGTGGGGCAGCACGGAAGCTCTGATCGAGTGGACCAAGCGTATGGGCGCGCCCGAGACCAAGCTGGCGGAGCTCATGTCCTCCGGAAGTGCCCGTCTCTGCGAGGCCTACGGTCATCCCGAGTATTCCATGAGCGTCAAGAAGCAGGAGATTCCCGCCTACGACGCCCGCGGCATTCAGGGCATCGGCATCAACTATGCCACCGCCAACTGCGGCGCGGCCCATGTCCGCG
>CAZCDJ010000002.1:0-36143 GCA_964497655.1 uncultured Oscillospiraceae bacterium
TATCACACTCAGTGGGGGATGACAATAGGCTATCCCCCGCTCTCCCCCATGGCCTCCCGCAGCTTTTCCAGCGCACGCTTCTCAATGCGGGACACATAGCTGCGGGAAATGCCGCAGCGCTCCGCCGTCTCCCGCTGGGTCAGCGGCGCGCTGCCGCCCAGACCGTAGCGCATCCGGATGATCTCCGCCTCCCGGGGTGTGAGCGCCTGATCCACATGCCCACGCAGGGAGCGGCAGCTCTCCGTCAGGGACACCCGCTCCGCCATATCGTCCTCCTGAGCGAGAATATCCATAAGGGAAAGCTCGTTGCCGTCCCCGTCCACGTCGATGGAATCCGAGAGGGACAGGTCGCCGGAGGTCTTGCGCTGGGAGCGGAAGTACATGAGAATCTCATTCTCCGTGCACTTAGAGGCGTAGGTAGCCAGACGCACACCCTTATCCGGGCGATAGGTGTTGATCCCCTTGATGAGCCCGATGGTACCGATGGAGATCAGGTCGTCCATGTCCTCCGTGGGGGTATAGTATTTCTTGATGATATGCGCCACCAGGCGGAGATTGTGTTCAATGAGCATATTGCGGGCCTCCAGGTCGCCCCGCATCCAGCGCTCCACATATTTTTTCTCCTCCTCCGGGGAGAGGGGACGGGGAAACGAACCGGACGACGGCCCAAGCCGCAGCATCAGGAACGCGCTGGACATCAGCAGCGCGAAGGCGTTCAGCAGCATTTGCCACACCAACCTTTCTTCAGGTAATGTATCTTATTCGCCCAGTGCAAGTACACTTGCCTTTCCCTTTCCGAAAAATCCCGCCGCCGCAATCCCCCGGTGCTCCGGACGCGGAGACACAAAAAACGAACGGAGGAATCAAATCCTCCGTTCGCCTGCTTATCTAACGATGTCCATGGTCTTTCCTGTGAAAGAGGTCGCGCCTCAGCCCGCCGTCGGATTCTTTAGTCGTCGCGAATATGGCCTTTTCAAAGGCTTCTTCTGCATCTCCGAGGCGCAGCAGATCCAGCTCCGCCCAGCCCACGCGATCCCCGAAGCCCTGCTCTGCCAGCGTCGAGGCCGAGGCCGCCAGCTTCTCCCGGCTCAGATCCGCCAGAAACACACGCGCCCCCTTATCCAGCAGCGCACGGGCAATCCCCAGGCCCAGGGCGCTGGTACCCCCGGTGACAAAGGCCGTCCTGCCCTCCAGCGAGTCAAATTCTTTCATCCCCATACCCCTTTCTTCAGCTCCAGTCATAACAGGGGGAGAGGAGCACACCGCCATCCACCGGGATAATGTGCCCGGTCACAAAGCCGGCAAGCTCCGAGCCCAGAAATACAGCCACGTTCCCCATATCCTCCGACGTGGCGATGCGGCCGAGGGGCGCACGGGAGGAGTAACTCTCCCGCCAGCCCGGGACGTTTTGATCAAGTCCCGGCGCATCAATCAGTCCGGGGGCAATGCAGTTGACCCGGATGCCGTATTTCCCCAGCTTGTGCGCCAGGCCCTTGGTAAGCATCTCCACCGCCGCCTTGGAGGCGCCGTAGTGAATAAGCGTGTCGGAGGGGTTGGTGGCGTTGATGGAGGAGATGTTGATAATAGCCCCTCCCCCCTGCTCCCGCATAATTGCGGCAGCGCTCTGACAGACAAAGAAAACGCCCCGGGCATTGCTCTCCATCATGTCGTCCCAGTCCTTTTCCCTCATGTCCATCACTTCCCGGTGGGGGTAAATTCCGGCGTTGTTGACCACGCAGTCAATGCTGCCGAAATCCTCGCGGATTTGCCGGAGCACGCCGTCTATCTCCTCCGTCCGGAGCTGATCCAGATGATAGGCACCGGCACGAACGCCCAGAGAGCGCAGCTCCTCTACCTTGACCTGTGCCGCCGCGTCGTTCCGGTTGTAGGTAATGGCCACATTCGCCCCTGCCTGGGCAAAACGCCGAGCGATCCCGGAGCCGGAGCCCTGGGCCGCGCCTGTGACCACCACGGTTTTTCCGCTGTAATCCACAAGTCGGCAAACGCTGTTTTGTTCCATTTGTTCGGAAGCCTCCATTTCATCAGAGCCGCGCTTTTTCTTGCGCGAAACTGGTAATTAATGATATAATTTTACTTATATTTCTTTTCTCTGGTATGTATCTCCCCCATCAGCCACTTGTTTCGACCACAAAGACCGTTGTAACCGCTGGGATTAATAAACATTTTCATTAAATCGGCACACCAAAAGCTATATTTTCTATTTTAAGATATAATATATCATATAAAAATATACTGCCAATATAAAATCAGACGTGATATACTAAATTAAACGCCGAAAATCTGATTTGCAAAGCAGCGGGCGTGGAATTTTTGTTTAGGGGATGCTCTTGTGTCAAAAAACTCCTATCAGGCGGTCAACAGTCGGCGGGAGGACCTTTTGCGCTATCTGGCAAATCACCAGAACAGCTCATTATCGGAGATCAGCGCCTATTTTCAGACCTCGGAAATCACAATCCGACGGGATATCGGCGTTTTGGCCGAGCAGGGACTGGTGGGAAAGGGCTGCAACGGCCTCTATTCGCTGAACTGCGACTGGGCCTTCGATTCTCGGTATTTTCTCCGGTATTCCAGCCGGCATAAGAGCAAGGCTGCCATAGGTAAGCTGGCGTTGGAGCTGGTAGCCCCGAACTCCTGCCTGTTTCTGGCGGGCGGCACCACCGTGCTGGAATTCAGCAAGCATCTGTCCGCTGTCTCCCCGCTTTTCATCATCACTAACAATTTTTATATTCCCATGTACCTGTCTCAGCACCCGGACAACGTGCGAGTGCAGTTTCTGGAGGGCAATGTGGATTTTCCCGGTATGTCCACCGCCGGGCCACGCGCCTGTGAGACCATCGTCCGCTACAACGCTGATCTGGCCTTTTTCTCCGCGGACGGCCTGGACCCCCGGGGTGGAGCCAGCAGTGGAGAGGTGGCCCTGAACGACGTGACGAGGGCCATGCTGGCCCACGCAAGAAAACGCGTCCTGCTGATTGACAGCTCAAAGCTCAACCAAACCGCCATTGAAAAAACTGCCGATATCACGGAGATTGATGTAATCGTCACGGATTCCGGGGCGGAGAGCAGCGATCTTCATAAGCTGCGGGAGCTTGTGCCCACCGTACTGGTGGCAGAAGAATAAGCCCGCCGCGCGAAAAGGCCGATATCCGATGCAAGTCACTTACTTGCACCGGGTATCGGCCTTCATTTTTCAATTATACGGGCGGACGCGTGGCGAATCACTCCATCTCCCAGCGGAAGCCGGAGCCCACCTCCGTGTAGGCGGGAACCAGACGGGAAAACGCATCCAGCCCCTCCGGCCCGGTGCAGTGGCACACGCCGGCGCAGAGGATGCCGCCCGCCGCGAAGCGGGATGCGGTGGCAAGAATGCGCCCCTTCTCCGGCGGCATCAGATGGGTGCCGCCGAACACGGCACAGACCCGCTCGCCGGGGAACCGGCGCTCCACCGTGTCCAGAATGTTCATAATGCCGTTGTGGGCGCAGCCGGTGAGCACCGCCAGACCCGCCCCCGTCCGCACAACGCAGACCTGCTCGTCCCGGAAGGTGTCCGCAGCCAGCTCGCCCCCGGCAAGCTCCATCCGGGAGGAGGGGTGCACCGCCTCTATCCCTGCGGACACCGGGAAATTTCCAAGGAGATACACGTCGTCCCCCAGCGGGAAAACATCCGCGCTCAGCAGCCGGAAGCCGGCGATCCGCTGCCGGAAGAAAAAGCCGGGCTCCATGGGCGGCCCCACAAACGCAATCGCGTCCTCGTGGGTGGGCTCCTCCACCGGATCGGCGCTGTGATCCCACCACTTCCGCCGGAAGAAATCGCTGTGGGCGTAGACCGGGCAGGCGGGGTGAAGCGCCTCGGCCAGCCGAAGAAAGCCGCCGCAGTGATCCCAGTGGTTGTGGCTGAAGGCAATGGCCGTCAGCGCGCCCAGATCAATGCCCAGCGCGGCGGCATTATCCATGCAGGCGCCATAGGTGCCCACATCAAACAACAGCCGGGTGTTGCCCTGCTCCAGATACATGGAAAGGCCGTATTCGGCCTGCAGCGCGGGAGAAAGCGTGTGGTTTTCCGAGAGTACGGTCAGCTTCATAAATGCCCTCCTTTGTGATGCTATGGGACGGGAGGGGCACAGCGCGCTGCGTCCCCCCCGCTTATGAATCAGAGCCCGGTCACTTGACGGCGACAGTCCTCTGGAAGGTGTCGATCCACTGGGACTTGGCGGTGTAAAGGAAGCTCTCGTCGAACTCCTTCAGGGCGCCGATGGCGGTCTCGCCGAAGGCCAGGTAGGTCTTGAGCTCGTCGGACATGGTGGCGTTCCGGTTGACGGGGGCCTCATTGAGCATGGCGGCAATCTTGTTCTGGGTATCGTTGCAGATCAGATACTCCACAAAGAGCTGAGCCAGCTCGCCGTTCTTGCAGTTCTTCACCACGTTGACGGAGGCGGGGGCGGCAAAGGAGCCCTCGGAGGCGTCCACCCAAGCCATGTTCAGGCCGCTCTCGGTCAGGCCGGGCATATTGATGTCCATGAAAACGGCAATATTGGCCTCGCCGGTGGTGAAGGCGGTGACCACGTCGGAGGAGGTGGTGTACCACAGGTCGATGTTGTCCTTCTTCTCCTGCATCAGGGTCATGGCGGCGGACACATCCTCCTGGCTGCCGCCCATGGCATCAGCCATGGCAACCAGCATATAGGGGCCGGCGGTGGAGGTCATGTCGGGCAGGGCGACCATACCGGCGTACTTGTCGTCAAACAGCTCCTGATAGGAGGTGGGGGCGGGCAGACCGGCGCTCTCCAGCGCGTCCACATTGTACATGATGCCGTAGCGGCAGACGGAGTAGCAGGGGCCATAGCCGTCGGCATTCACGGCAAAGTCATAGAGCTCGCCCAGGTCGGTGACAACGGAGGTGTCCAGCTTCTCGAAAAGCCCGGACTGATTGCCGGTTTCCGCAAAGCTCTTGGTCAGCAGGGCCACATCGGCGGTGGGGTCGTCCTTCTCGGCCATCAGCTTGTTCAGCCGGTCGCCGTTGCCGCTGGTGGGGTCCACCACGATGGTGCAGTTGTAGGTCGCCTCGAAGTCGGCAGCCAGATTTTTCAGTCCGGCCTCAGCCCAGCCCCAGGTGGCAACCACCAGCTCCGCGCCTTCAAAATCCTTGGGTTCGCCGGCTGGGGCGGCGGTAGGAGTGGCGGCGGCGGGGGTGGCGGTGGGCGCGGGAGCGGGGGTCTTTCCGCAGGCGGCAAGTCCCAGAAGCATCACGGCGGTCAGAGCAAGCGCGGTAATACGGGTCTTCATCATGTGCTGTTCCTCCATTAATTTTTATATATACAGATCCGGTCCGGGGGAAAATGCACCAGAACCTGTGCCCCCGCTCCCTGATCCATATAATCACTGATGGCGGGATACACCGTTTCCGCAAAGCAGCCGCAAATTTCCAGCCGCGTGGCGTGTCCCTTATAGGTGGCGCTCTGCACCAGACCGGGGACGGTATTCTCCCCCGGCGCGGCGCTGAGCCGGATGTTCTCCGACCGGATGGCAAGCGTACAGGGCGTGCCGCTGTCCAGTCCGGCGGCGGCGGCCTCTGTCACATAGAGGGTGCGCTCGCCGCATGTGACCTCCCGCTTCCCGTCTTTCGCAAGGCCCGCCACACCGTGGATAAAGGTGGAAAAGCCCATAAAATCTGCCACAAACGCGCTGGCGGGATGATCGAAAATTTCCTGGGGCGAGCCGATCTGAAGGATTTTGCCCCCGTTCATGATAATGACCCGGTCGGCCAGCGACACGGCCTCCTCGTGGTCATGGGTAACAAGGATGGTGGTGATGCCCAGCTCCTTCTGGATGCGCTTGATCTCCACCTGCATTTCCAGACGGAGCTTGGCGTCCAGATTGGAGAGGGGCTCGTCCAGCAGCAAAATGGAGGGATGGGTCACCAGCGCACGGGCCAGCGCCACGCGCTGCTGCTGTCCGCCGGAGAGCTCCCGGGGATAGCGGCGGTCAAAGCCGGTGAGCTTCACAAGGGACAGAATATCCTCCACCCGACCGCGAATCTGCGCCTTGGGCAGCTTTTGCAGCTTCAGGCCGAAGGCCACATTTTCAAACACGGTCATGTGGGGGAACAGGGCGTAGTTCTGGAAGAAGATGCCGATGTTCCGCTTGTAGGGCGGGATTCCGGTCACGTCCCTGCCGTCCACCAGAATCGCGCCGGAGAAGGGCTCCGTAAAGCCGGCGATCATCCGCAGCGTGGTGGTCTTGCCGCAGCCGCTGCCGCCCAGAAGGGCGATCATCTCTCCCTCCGCCACCGAGATATTCATGTTGTCCACGGCGGTGAACTCACCGAACTTCTTTGTTAAGTTTTGCAGCACCAAAGTCGCCATGTTAATTCACCCTTCCGTTATTTTACGAACATATCCAGTCCCACGAACTTCTCCATCAGAAGGATGAGCACAAGGGAGCCCAGCATCAGAAGCGTGGAGATCGCCGCCAGCGTGGGGTCGAAGGTCAGCTCCATATAATTCATGATGCGGATGGGCAGTGTGATGAATTTGGGATTGGAGAGCAGGCTGCTCAGGGCCACCTCGTCGAAGGAATAGAGGAAGGCCAGCAGCGCCCCCGCAAGAACGCCGGGCTTGGCCAGCGGAATGGTAATCTTGAAAAACACCTGCACCGGGTTCGCGCCCATGGAAGCCGCCGCGTCCTCCAGCGTCCAGTTGAACACATGGAGCACCGACACGGTGTTTCGCACGATGTAGGGCAGGATAATCACAAAATGGCCGATGAACAGCCGCAGCATCCCGGGCACGCCGCCAATCTGGCTGTACACCTGCAGCAGCACAAAGGCAAAGGCCACGCCGGGTACATACATGGGGGAGGTAAAATAGTTCAGCAGGGCGTTCTTCCCCTTGAAATCATACCGGCAGATGGACAGCGCCGCCGTGACGCCCAGCAGCACATCCAGCGCCGTGGCCAGCAGCCCCACCTTCAAGCTGTTAACAAGTCCCTCCATGAAGTGGGTGGAGGAGCGAAAAATGTTGGCGTACCAGGAAACGGAAAAGCCCTTGGGCGGAAAGGTCACCACCGCCGTGGGCGTAAAGGAGGCGATGACGATCACCACCAGCGGCGCCAGCAGGAAGATCATCACCAGCACGGCGATGAGAAGGCTGAACCAGCCGGTTCTCTTTTCACGCATGTTTGCCGCCTCCCATCCGTTTCATATAGCGGGAGGTGGACAGCACCACCGCCAGCTGCACCGCGAGAATGGCAAAGAGCAGGATGTAACTGATAGCCGAGGCCGCGCCCCAGTCGAAATTTACGTTGATCTCCTGCACCACCATGGTGGCCATCATGCGGAATTTGGAGCCGCCCAGCAGCTTGGGCGTCACATAGGAGGTCATGCTCATGGTGAAAACCAGCACGCAGCCGGAGATAATCCCCGGCATACTCAGGGGGAAAACCACCTTGGCGAAGGTTTTTGCCGGGCTCGCGCCCAGACTGTACGCCGCGTATTCCACGTTGGGGTCGATGCTTTGCAGCACGCCCACCAGCGACAGAATCATATAGGGAATCAGCAGATGAATCATACCGATGACCACGGCCGCCTCGGTGTTCAGGAGCTTCAACGGCTTGGAAATCAGACCAATCCCCTGAAGGAGCTGATTGAGCAGTCCGTTGGTGCCCAGAATCACCATCCAGCCGTAGGAGCGCACCACGGCGCTGACCAGAAACGGGAACAGCACAATGATAATCATCACGTTTTTCAGCCGGGAGCGGGTGCGGGCGATGAAGTAGGCGGCGGGATACCCCAGCAGCAGGGAGACCAGCGTGGAGATCAGGGAGACCCGCACGGTGGTCCACAGAATATCCAGATAGAAGGGGTCGGAAAAGAATTTGGCGAAGTCCGAAAAGCCGTTTTCCAGAAGTGTTTTCGCAAGGATGTACGCCATGGGGGCGACGAAAAAGACCAGCAGCGCCAGCGCCGTAGGCAGCGCCAGCAGGAGCGCCTCATGCTTTCTTCTCATCTACGCTCCTCCCCCACCGGCTCGATCAAGGGCAAAAACCGCTTGCTTGCCACGTCCAGCAGCCCCCGGTCGGTGCATTTGATCTCCGGCGAAACAGCCAAAGGCATCACGGTGAAGAAGGACATGAGATCGTTGTGACAAAAGCCCATGGCACGGCAGGCGGCGAGGAATTCGTCCAGCTTTGCAAGGAGCGTGGCGGGCTCCTCGTCGCACAACAGGCCGGCCAGCGGCAGCGGGATGCGGGCGACCACCAGTCCCCCCTGCGCGGCGCAGATGCCGCCCTGCATTTGAATCACCGTGTTGGCGGCCAATGCCATGTCCTCATCGTTACCGCCGTATATGGTAAGGTTGTGGCAGTCATGACCGTAGGTCAGGGCCACCGCGCCCTCCACGCCGTCCATCCCGTCAATGAGGGCAAGCCCCCGCTGCGCCTTGCCGTAGCGGTTGCACACCGCCATTTTGAGACAGGGCGCGGAGAGCAGGACGCCGTCCGCCGTGATAGGCATGACTCGCTGCACCCGCTTGGTGCGGACGGAGACCCCGTCCTGATGAATCAGGTTCACCAGCGCGCTGCCGCCTGACAGCGCCGGGGCGGTGATACGCAGCTCCCCGGGCGTGAGGGGCGCAATCTCCATGGAATGGCGCAGCGAAAGGGGCATTTCCCCTGCGGGGAGCGGCGGCAGATATCGCCCGTCCCGGGCCACCGTCTCGCCGCCGCAGAGCACCAGGCGAGGGAGAAAGCCCGTCAAATTGTCCGTCAAAATAAGATCAGCCCGCATACCCGGCGCAATGCCCCCCACATCATGGAGGCGCAGACGCTGGGCGGGGTTGATGGTGGTGTATCGAATGGCGCGCAGAGGGTCGAGCCCAAGCGCAACGGCCTTTGCCGCCACATGGTTTAAGTGCCCGTTGTGCATCAGCCGGGGCAGGGGCACATCGTCCGTCACAAGGCAGATGCGGTTCTGGATGGGCGCGGTGTTCATGGCAGAGACGGTGGATTCGTTCAGCATACTCTCCTGAACCTGTACGGTGAAGCCCAGCGCCAGCTCCTCCAGCAGCTTCTCCCCGGTGGACAGCGTGTGGTCGCTGTCGATGCCCGCGGCGCGGAAGGCCTGCAGCCGCCGGCCGGTGAGCAGAGAGGCGTGCCCGTCCAGAATGCAGCCCCGGCGCGCGGCGGCCTCCACCACGGCGCAAATGGCCGGGTCGGCGGCGGCCACGCCGTTGAAGTCCATCACTTCCCCCAGGCCGTGGATGCCGGGCAGATCCAGAAGCCGCTCCATCTCAGATGCGTCCACCGCGTAGCCGGAGTCCTCAAAGCCCGGCGCGGAGGGAATGGTGGAGGGGGCCATCATCAAAATCCGCAGGGGAAGCCCGGCGGAGGCCTCCATCAGCGCGGCGACCCCCTCCCTGCCCATCACATTGGCGATCTCATGGGGGTCCGCCGCCACCGTGGTGGTGCCGCAGGGCAGCACCACAGAGGCAAAATGGGCGGGCGTCAGCATACTGCTCTCCAGATGCATATGGGAATCCACCAGACCGGGCAGCGCGTAGCTGCCGCACCCGTCTATGGTCTCCCCCGCATCCATTCCGGCCTCCTCCGCGCCCACATAGGCGATGCGATCACCCACGATGCCGATGCAGCCGGGTGTGACGCTGTCGTTAAACACGTTGACAATGCGGACATTGCGGATCAAACTATCGAAGGGGAGCTCCCCCATCGCGGCCCGAATCACCGTCGCAAGCATGGAATTGCCCCCCTTTCAGTAAAGTACTTCAAGTTATTTACATTAATTTGCATAAAAGACTACGCCTGAAATTATAACTATTTACGGATTTTTTGTCAACCAGCCCTTGCAAAAAGGCGATTTTTTGTATAGTATGATAGAGAACGAAATATCAGCGAGCAGGATATATCATATTTCCCCAATGAAATGAGGAGCTCTTATGACAAAGGAAGAACTGAAACAGCGCTGTCTGCGGGAGATCGACAAAAATAAGGAAACCATTATCGCCCTTGGCGATGAGATTTTTCGGCATCCCGAGCTGGGCTTCAAGGAGGAGCACACGGCGCAGCTGACCGCGCAGACCTTTGACCGGCTGCACATCCCCCACCGGGACGCTCTGGCGCTGACCGGGGTGAAGGGCAACCTGAAGGGTCGCCGCTCCGATACGCGCGTGATGGTGATGGGCGAGCTGGACGCGGTGGTCTGTCCCCTGCACCCTGACGCCGACCTTCGCACCGGCGCAGCCCATTCCTGCGGCCACAACTCCCAGATCGCCGCCATGCTGGGCGCGGCCATGGGTCTCGCGCCGTTGGCGGAGTATCTGGACGGGGACGTGGCCTTTGTGGCTGTCCCCGCCGAGGAATATGTGGAGCTGGAATACAGGGAGCGGCTGCGGCAGGACGGAAAAATCCACTTCTTTGGCGGCAAGCAGGAGCTGATTCGGCTGGGGGAGCTGGATGACATCGACATGGGCATGATGATTCATTCCCACGCGGGGGTGGCGGAGCGCCGCTTCCTCATCGACTGCGACAGCTCCGGCTTTATCGGAAAGCTGGTGCGCTTCACCGGACGGGAGGCCCACGCGGGCGCCCGGCCCTTCGACGGGATTAACGCCCTCAACGCGGCGGCCCTCTCCCTGATGGCCATCAACTCCCAGCGGGAAACCTTCCGGGAAAAGGATCGCATCCGCGTTCACCCCATCATCACCAAGGGGGGCGACCTTGTGAATATCGTGCCGGCGGATGTGCGGATGGAAACCTATGTGCGGGGCACCAATCTGGCGGCGATTCTGGACGCCTCCCAGAAGGTGGATCGGGCATTGAAGGGCAGCGCCTATTCCATCGGCGCGGAGGTGGACATCCGTCAGCTGCCCGGTTATCTCCCCCTGATTCTTTGCCCCGGAATGTCCCGGCTGTTTGCAAGCAACTGTGAGGCGCTGCTGGGCGAGGGCTGCAACATCTACGGGCAGGAGCTGATGGGCGCTACCGACGCCGGGGATCTTAGCTCTCTCATGCCCTTCCTCCATATGTCCACGGGCGGCTACACCGGCAGCGCCCACAGCAAGGACTTCACCATCTGCGACAAGGAGATGGCCTATGTGATGCCGGCCAAGGCCATGGCGCTGACGGTCATCGACCTGCTGTGGGACGGCGCGGCGGAGGCCCGGCGCATCAAGGAGGGACACTCCCCCAAATTCACCCGGGAGAGCTACCTGCAATTCTGGGACCGTTTTTCCGACGGCTCCATTGACCCCGGCAGTTTTTAAGGAAATGCCCCCTCGCTGTTTATCAGTCAGCGAGGGGGCATTTTTATAACACTTTATGCAGCCGGAGAGAGCGGCTTTGGCGGCAAGGATTAAGTCTGCGTCCCCGCTCATCCGCTGAATTTCGGCGCGCCATCCAGCAGCGCGGTCACTGCCCTCAGCTTGCCGTCCCGCAGGAGCTGCGCCTGCTTTGGGGGCAGGGTGTTCCCCGGTATTGCAGTCCCGTCCACTGTCATGGATGTCACCGCGCAGCCGTCCCAGGTGTGGCGGCGCTGCGGATTCCGGTAGCAAAAGCGGCAGCCCAGATAGGAGAAGCTCACCTCACCGTTTTCATCGAACATCCAGCCCGGCAGGTGCGGCTCCAGCGTGAACGCCAGCTCGCCGCACCGCAGGTGAAACAGCTCTCCTCCCAAAAACATCTCCACCCACATGGAGATCACCTCCGCCGTCGCCCCGCTCAGACGGGCGATATAGCCCCGTCCCCACAGCGCCGGGTCGGGATTTGCGGAGGATGCAATGAAGGACGAATTCTCAAGAATGCTCCGTCCATATCCGTCCGGGTTCATAAAGGGCGGCAGCAGCAGCCGCAGCTCTGAATAGAACTCCTCATACAGCTCCGCCCGCAGCAGCGCCAGCAGGAGCTTAAACTCCGCGTGGGGAAAAATACTCTCCCGCTCGAACCAGCCGGGGGTGAAGGCGCGGATACGTCCCAGCTCAAGGCTCTCCCCCTCCAGCGACGCGCAGGTGCGATACATACGCAGCCGCTCATCGTACAGCGGGCTCTCGCGAAGTTCCTTGTAAAGCGCCCGGGCCGCCGCACCGGTCTCCAGCCGCAGCAGCTTGGCAGGCCCCTCCAGAAACACCGGCAGCGGTCGAGCCCGGAAGCCACACAGAGAATCGAAATCCATGGATTCGCCCGCAAACTCCGGGGTATGCGCGTAATAGGTGGGCGGCGGCGCGCCCTCCCCCCGCACACGGGAAAGGCCGTCCGCCAGCAGTCGGTCAAGGCAGCCCAGCAGCTCCCCCACAACCTCCGCCGGCAGGGCAGTCTCCTCCCAGTCGGCGGAGGATAGCCCGGCATACGCCCGCTCCCGCCAGCTCTCCCGCAGGGTGAGCGAGCGCCGCCAGAAGGCAAAGCGGTCAAGCCGCCCCTGCTCCAGCTCCCCCGCGGCTCCACTGAGCGCCAGCGCCAGCTGCCACACAGCCCCGGGCAGTAAGATGTAATCCGCCCCCTCCGCCCAGCGGGAAAGCCGCCGCACCAGCAGCGAAAGATCCACGCACTCGGACACACTGCTGCCGAACAGCCCCGGCAGCCCGTTGAGGGCGTCGTTCCAGCCGGGCTTGCCCGCCTCCATTTCCAAGCCCCGCTGAAAGGGGTCCAGCGTGGCACATTTCAGAGTGCACAGCAGAAGGAGCTTCGCAAACAGCGAGCATTTGAGGCTCCCTCCCCGCTCATCCCGCTCCCACGGGGAAGCGTCGCAGGACTGTCTGGTCTCCACCGCGTCATATTGCCGTGCGCCGTTCTCGCCGGCACGCAGCTTTTCCCGCAGTGGACGCACCCGGGACTGCGCCGCAAAAAACCGCAGCGGCGTGCGGAACACCATCTCCCCCTCCAACCGGGGAAACACCTTGAGATACCCGTCTATCAGCTCGGGCACATAGGTCCAGTGGTCAATCCAGCAGCCGTCGCCAAAGGCGGCGCGGGGCAGCTCCCGACACAAAGCCGGCAATTGGGTGAAAAACCGCAGCTCAGTCTCCCTGGACAGCTCCGCTCCCGCCGCGTCCAGCAGCCTCCACAGGTCACTGGGCGCAAGTCCGCCGTGGAGAGATGCCGCAATCTCCCGGGGCGGCACATCAGGAAGGTATTTGCCCCACAGGTCAAAAAACGCCCCGTCGTTTTCCGGCGGCAGCTGCCAGTGGGAGGGCAGCAGCTCCAGCGGGTTATAGCCGTCCAGCTGCAGCAGCTCGGCAAAGCGCACGATTTCCCGATTGCCCACCTGGGGAAAGAACAGCACGTCGCTGCGCCGGTTCTGGCAGACATCGCGGAAATTGCCGTCCCCCTGGGAATAGTGGGCGGCGGGGACGGCAAATTTGTTATAGTCCCGCTCCAAATCCCCATGGCGGCGGGAATACAGATGGAGCAGCTGATCCCCCAGCAAAAACGGCTGCCCGCCCCGCATCACATTATCCAGCCAGCATTGCCGCAGATAAGGTCCCAACTCCGGCAGCGCCGTGCGCGTATCCATCGGCGCGGTCAGCTCCCGCGTGAGGGAATCGGCCTGCGCCAGCGCCCCATCTATCCAGTCCGGAGAGCAGAGCAGGGGCGCGTATCGGCTTAGCTCCGCTTCTCCGCTGGTGACGCCGGAAGCGAAATAAATGACCCGGCTCTCCCCCGGCGCAAGGGAAAAGCCCGCGACGGCCAGCGCGCAGGGCACCCCGTTCCACATTCGCTGCCCCGCGCCGGGGGCGGGAACGCCATACGCGGCAAACTCTCCCGGCGTGCCGTAGCCGGTGTCCTGTCCGAACACAACGCCCGCATCCAGCACCAGCGGCAGCGCCCTCCCCTCCATGGCGGCACAGCAAAAATGCGCGCGGGTGATCTCCTTCACCCGCGCGTCGTTCTCCGTGGACGCCCGCAGCGAGAAAAGGGCCGCGCCGCCCTCCGCCACCCGGGCCTGGAAAAAGCTTCGCAGCAGATTTCCCATCTCCCGGAACTCGCCGTTTCTGACCCCGAAGGGGAGCACACGCGCCATACCGTCCAGCAGCTCCACCTCCAGCGTCTCCGGCGACGCGTTGGTCACCATGACCCGGCGCACCAGCGCCCCCAGCCCCCGATGGGGCAGCAGAAAGCAGTCGACGCGGGTATCCAGTCCGCAGGGCGCGCCCGTCTCCGCAAGCGAAACACGGTTTTGCGCGATACGCATGGTCTGGGCGCACAACGCTGCCCCTGATGGGGCAAAGGGCTCGTGCAGTCGTCCGCCCACCCGGTAAAAGGTGCGGAAGCCCTTCCGCGCCGTGTCCTCATAGGCCTCCACCGCCGGAGAAAACTCCATGATGGCGCCCTCCCGCCCGTCCGAGCCAAAGGAGGCGATCGCCTGTCCCCGGTTTACATAACAACACCAGAGCGGCACACCGTCCGCGCCGCAGATACCGGGGAGGAAACTGGAAAAGGGCGGCTTGCCGTTGTAATCCGCAATGACGAATTCGTTTTCCTCAAAGCGCTTAAGCATGGGACACCTCAGTTTCATCCAGCAAAATGGTGGAGATAGCATCCCCCGGGCAGCGCAGGGCGCAGAGCGAGCCGCCAACCCGAAGGGTAAAGTCCAGCGGATTCCCCGTCCGGTTCAGCGCCACCGCCGCCACACCCCCGTCGGGGTTGCGGAACGCGGCGAAGCCCAGCGCGTCGCCAAAGCGCGTGACGCCGAGACGCAGCGCACCGGGTCTTACATACCGGCTGAAATGGCCCAGATAGTAATAGCTGAGGTTGCGTCGCAGACCGTCGAAATCCGGGGTGGCCATCACCGGCGCGTCGCAGTAGTTGCCCTTGTGATTGGGGCCACCGTCGCTATCCAGCAGGATATTCCAGTCCAGAAACGCGTTGAGGCCGGCGTTGAAGCCTCCGATCAGCTCCTCGGCGTAGCGCCGCGCGTTTTGCAGCTGGGCGTCCCTCTCGCAGCGGGAATACTCGATGCAGCCCTCGGTGAAAATCAGCAGCTTGTCGGGGTATTTTCGGGCCACCAGCTCCAGCGCCTGAAAATGGTCGCCGCTGTACCAGTGGAAGCCCGCGGCCCCCACGGCCTCATTTGCCCGCGCGTCGGAGCAGATGGCGTCCACCCGGTCGAAAAGCCGCTCCTTATTGTGATCCCACACGGTAACGGTCACATCCCCCAATCCGTGGCGGCACAGCGCCGGGGACAGGAAGTCCCGGATAAAATCCCGCTCCTCCGCCGGGGAGTAGCAGCAGGAATCCCAGCTCTGCGCCGCGTTCGGCTCGTTTTGCGGGGAGAGGGCAAACACGTCAAGCCCCCGCGCCCGATAGGCTGCAACATAGCGGCAGAGATAGTCCGCCCAGCGCGCCCGATATTCCGGCAGCAGCCTGCCGCCGCCGTTTTTGCTGCCGTTGGATTTCATGTAGGCTGGCGGCGACCAGGGGGAGAGCATCAGCTTCGGCGCTGTCCCAAGGGCGCGGATGTCCGCCAGCAGCGGGAGCACATAGCGCTCGTCCCTTGCCAGAGAGAAGTGCCGCAGCTCCGCATCCTCCTCGTCATCGTCCGCGCTGTAATTGTCAAGGCAGAAGTCGCAGCTGTCCAGATGGCAGCGGCCCAGGGTATAGCCCAGTCCGTCCGCCCCGAAATACGCGGCGAGCGCCTGCCGCTTCGTCTCCGGGCTCAGGTGGGAATAGACGTACCCCGCCGCCTCCGTGATGGCGCCGCCAAAGCCCAGAACCCGCTGGAAGGTCTCGCCGGGATAGAGATTCACGATTCCCAGCTCCGTCCCGTCGTCCGGGCGAAGCGCGGCGCTCTCCCAGGTCTGCACCGGGCCGCCGTTTACAAAAGAGGTCGTCAGTATTTTCATGGCTCCTCCGATAGTATCACATTTTCCAGGTACAGCTCTCCCCCGGTACATTCCACCGTCAGCACATTCTCCCCCGGGGAAAAGAGGAAGTCCGCCGCCGCTCCGCGCACGGTTATCCCGCCGCAGGAAAGGCTGACGCCGCCCGCGCCGGCGCAGACCGCCTGTGCCCTGCCCCGGCCTCCCCCGCTGCGGAAGTGATAGGAAAGGCTCTCCCCCGGCAAAAGTCGGGCAAAAATTCGCTCCGACGGGGGCTGCGGCTCTCCCCCGTAGCGGGCGTAGTCGGGCACGCCCTCGTGTCCGTCGGCAAAGAGCAGCATGACCGGCTCTCTCATCCTGAGCCTTGCGCCGGGCTGCCGGGGGCTGAGAATATGGCAGTGGTCAAAGGCCTCGGCGGGGATAACCACCGGCGCGCGCCGCAGCAGCGAGCACGCGACCCCGTCGTGGAACTCCGTGCGCCCAAGGGCCTCCAGAAACCCGTCGAATAATTCCCTTGGCTCCCGGGGCGCTGCGCCCCCGTCCAGATAGGAGACCAGCTCCTCCCACCGGGGCGGCTGGGGGAAGGTCGCCGGGGAATTGGGTATGTCCATCTTCTTATAGCTCCAGAAGCTCCAGCCAATGCCCAGCCGTTCCAGCATGGGGAACAGGGCAGCGTTCCAGTGGGCGTTATTCTCCCCGCTCTCCCCGTCAAACAGCGGCACGCCCAAAGCTGCGGCGATGCGAAGATGCGCCTCCAGGCTCTCTCGCTCCGGCGGAGACCAGTACTTATGAAATTGCAGCGCGATGTTATCCGCCGCCTCCGCCGGGGTAAGCTCCGCCAGCACGTCCAGCTCCGTGGCCCAGTGGACGCCCTCCAGCATAATCATGTGGTTTCTGTCATGCTGCCGAATCTCTGCAATCAGCCGCCGGTAAAGGGGCAGCAGTCGGGGATACAGCGAGGAAAATTCCTGCGCCAGCGGTTCGTTCAGCAGATCAAAGGCGGCAACCGCCGGCTCGTCCCGGTAGCGCTGCGCCAGCAGTCCCCACAGCCGCAGCAGCTCCCCCTCGTTTCCCTCATCCAGAAAAAGCTCCGGCAAATCCCGCAGGCTGTCGTCAATGTTTTTCCCGGTCTGACCCCCCGGCGCGGCGTGCAGGTCCAAAATCACAAGAAGGCCGTGTTTTTTGCACCACGCGATGCACTCGTCCATGTGCCGGGCATAGTCCTCGTTCAGCCCCTCGGGTCGCAGCAGATGCCGGGCGTTGAAGGGCAGGCGCACGGAATTGAAGCCCTGAGAGGCTATGTATTCCATGTCTCGCTCCGTGATGTAGCTGTCATAGTACCGCCGCCAGAACGACGCGGCGTATTCCTCCCCGCAGAGGGAGGAAATGAGCGCCTCCATCCGGCGGGGACGGTCGCATTTCGTATAGAGCTTCCACATATAGCCCTCTGGCAGCAGCCAGCCGCCCAGACCCGCGCTCCGCAGCAGGATGGGCCGTCCGCCAAGGGTCATTTTTCCGTTTTCGGCTTTCAGAAATTCCATGTACTCACCCCTTTAGTGCGCCGTCCGCGATTCCCGCCAGAATCTGCTTCTGGAAAAACGCGTAGAATACGATAACCGGCAGCGCGGCGATGATGAGCGCGCTGAGGATCGCCGTCCAGTCGCTGCTGTACTGACCGAACAGGGTGTTCGTGCTCAGCAGCAGCGTGTACTTTTTGGAGTCGGAGATAACGATGAGGGGCAGCAGGAAATCGTTCCAAATCCACAGCACGTTGGTGATGGCCACCGTGGCGGTGATGGGCTTCAGCAAAGGAAACACCACCAGAAAAAAGGTTTGCAGCTCACCGCAGCCGTCGATGGCCGCAGCCTCCTCCAGCTCACGGGGGATGCCCTTCACAAAGCCGTGGTAGAGGAACACCGCCATGCTTACGCCCATGCCCGCGTAGACAAAGGACAGACCCACCAGCGAATTTTTCAGCTTCAGCGCCAGCACCACCTTATAAAGGGGAATCATGATGGAGCTGAAGGGGATGAGCATGGAAAAGACAAAGAGCGCGAACAGAAAGCCGGAGAGTCTGGTCTTTGTCCGGCACAGCTTCCATCCCGCCACCGAGGAAAAGAGGATGATGAGAAGCACGCTCAGCCCGGAGAGCAGCACGGTGTTGCCAAGGCTCCGCAGATAGTGCATCTTCCGGAATGTGCGGACATAATTCTCAAAGCTCAGCTGCGTGGGCAGAGACATCACGTTGGTCAAAAGCTCCCGGTTGGTCTTAAAGGAATTCATCAGCGCCATCAGCAGCGGAAACAGGCAGAAAAAGGCCGCCACGATAAGGGCCGCGTTCACCAGCACGGAGGAAATGCGTCTGCTCCTGTTCATAGCTCCTCCTCCCTGCCTTTCATCACCCGCAGCTGGATCACTGTGATCACCAGCACAATCAGGAACAGTATGGTGGACTTGGCGGTGGCATACCCGTAGCGCAGGTTCCCCCGGAAGGCCTCCTCATAGATATTCATGGCCACCGACTGGGTGGCGCGTCCGGGGCCGCCCCCCGTCAGCACATACACCACGTCGAACACCTGAAACGCGGAGTTCAGCGTCCAGAACACACAGATGGTGATGGCCGGACGAATCAGCGGAAATACCACCCGCCAGAAGCACTGCCAGGCGGTGGCCCCATCCAGATGCGCCGCCTCCCGCAGCTCCCCGGAGACCCCCTGCAAGCCCGCCATATAGATGATCATCAGATAGCCCACCGCGCCCCAGCAGGCCACGATGATGATGGCCGCAAAGGCGTAGTGCGGGTCGCCAATCCAGGAATGATCCAGAAAGGTCATGCCCCAGTTGTCCGCCGCATAATACAGCACCTTGGTGAAAATGAACATCCACATATAGCCACCAATGACCATGCTGATCATGTTCGGCAGATAGAATATGGTGCGGTAAAGACCACGGGCCCGCCGGCGGCTCTCGATGGCCACGGCCAGGGTCAGCGCCACCACGTTGGCCACAACCACCATCACCGCCACATATTTCAGCGTGAACAGCATGGAGTTCCAGAAGTATTTGTCCCGCAGCACGGTGATGAAGTTGTCAAACAGGACGAAATGATACTCCTTATTCAGTCCGTTCCAGTCGGTCATGGCGTAATATACGCCGGAAAACGCCGGGAACAGTTTAAAGATAAGGTAGACAAGAATGGCCGGCGCGCACAGCAGCAGCAAAGAAGCATTGGTTTGTGTTTTTGTTTTCAAGCGGCATTCCTCCGGGTCATTGAAAAGGGGCGGGCAATCGCCCGCCCCCCTGATTTGTTAACTTAGCCCTTATTGGCGTCCTGATAGGCCTGATCCATGCGGGCGATGAAATTCACCTGGGTCACGCTGCCCACATAATACTCCTGCAGCAGCTTGCCCTGCTCGTCGGTGACGGCGGAGGGAAGCACCAGATCCTTGTAGCCGCGTCCGGCGGCCACATAGGCGGAGGCATCAGCCACCCAGCTGGCGGGGGCATAGGTATGGCAGCTGGCCAGCGGGTTGAAGGAGCAGCTCTCAAACAGCGCGGAGGAATCCGCGTCGTCCAGCACATAGTTGGCAAACTTCAGCGCCAGCTCCATCTGCTGGGTTTCGGGATGCACTGCCAGTGTGGTGGAAACAGACAGGTTGACGCGGGTGCACTCGGGGTTGTTGTTCACGGGGAGCGCGAACACGCCCAGCTGCATCTCGGGATTGGTGGTCATGATGGTGCCGGAGGCCCAGGTGCCCTGCACAAACATGGCGGCGGCGCCGTTGGCGAAGTCGGCCGCGCCGGCCTCGGAGCCTTCCTCCATGGCGCGATCGGTGCCGTTTTTCATAATGAGATCAATGGGCCCGAAGATGTCGGCAACTTCCTCGTAGGAGCCCTTGTCCTCGTTCATGCGATCCACCCAATCGGGAATCTCGCCGGAGACCTTGCCGCCCAGCGTCAGCGCGGTCATCAGCTGGGGCACCCACTGCTCCTGGAACGCCAGCATGAAGGGGGTGTAGCCCTTTTCCTTCAGCACGGCGCAGACGTTGGTCAGCTCATCCAGCGTATCGGGAGCCTCAAGGCCGCACTCGGCAAAGATGGCCTTGTTGTACAGGCAGCCCCAGGCCTGACTCTCCAGCGGCACGCCCAGAACCTTGCCGTCATAGGTGACCATGGCCTTCACGTCGTCATAGATCTTGCCGGAGAGCGCCTCGCCCGACAGGTCGGTCAGATAGCCGGCCCCGTAGAAGGTGGCGATGTTGTTGCTGTGCAGGGTGTAGAGATCGGGTGCGTCTCCGCCGGAGAGGCGGGCCTGCAGCACGCTCTCGTAGTCGCCGGAGCTGGGCATTTCCAGATTGATGGTCAGCTTGATGTTGTCCTCGGCCAGAACCTTGGCCTCAAACTGCTTGCAATAGGTCTCCCACTGATCCATGTACTGGGGGAAGCTCATCATAATGTTGAGCTCGGCCTCCACGGGCTCCGCCCCGGGTGTGGGAGCCGCCCCACTCTCGGTGCTCTGGGCGGCGGGCTTTCCTCCGCAGGCTGCAAGAGACAGCAGGATGCAGAGCGCAAGTGCAATGACAATGGTCTTTTTCATGTTTGTCCTCCCTTTTTGAGTATAATGACCAAACTGTGTCATTATCGTAGCACCGCGCTGTGCAAAACGCATTGTCTATTTGGAACCAGTTTTCTTGTCATTTGTTGAACTGCGCTGCATCTCCCCCGGCGTTATGCTAAAATATCTCTTAAAGGTTTTGTGGAAATGTGTCAAGTCCATGTATCCCACCCGCTCCCCGACCTCCTTGATGGGGACGCGGTAAACGCAAATCAGCTCCCGGGCCCGCTACATACGTCGGGCAATCAGATAGTCGTTGAAGCCGCAGCCCACCTCCGCCTTGAAGCAGCGGCTCAGGTACTCTCGGCTCACATAGAACCGCCCCGCCACGTCCTCCAGCGAGAGCGCGGCGGTATAGTTGTCGTCAATAAAGCTTTTAATCCGCTCAATGTCCAGTCTGCCCCGCCGACGGGTAAGGCGCTCCACCGTCTCCGCCGCCTGACAAAACGCACCGCAGAGATACTCCAGCATCTCCCCAAAGCTCCCCTCCGGGCCAAACACAAAGGAAAGCCCCTGCTCTCCAAACACCTCGCCCACGGTGCAACCGCTGTCCTCCAAATATTTTTGCAGCCCGTCCAGCAGCCGGTAATACACCGAGACCTGCTCCCCTATCTCCGCCTCGTCCCGCAGCAGCGCCTTCAGGGCATCAAATTTTGCGGTGAGCTTCCCCCGGTCTCCACTGACCAGCAGGTCGCAGAGGCTTTGCCGAAGCTGCTCGAACCGCTTTGCCCACTCTCTGTCCCGCAGCCCGCCGGAGAACACCTCCCCGCCGGAGCCGCTCCGCCGCGTCTCTCCGATTCGGGCGGTGCAGGCAGCCAGCCGTTCGTTCAGCTCGCTCTCCTTCACCGGCTTCAGCAGATAATCGAACACACAGCTCTGCATGGCCGAGTGGACAAATTCATAATCATCATATCCGCTGACGACAATCACCTTTGTGTCCGGGTGCTTCTCATGCAGCGCCTTGGCAAGCTGCAAGCCGCTGAACCGGGGCATTTTCACATCGGTGATGACGATATCCGGCGCAAGCTGCTCCACCAGCTCCATGCCCGCCGCACCGTCGGACGCCTCGCCCACGATGGCAATGCCCAGCTCGTTCCAATGTCCCAGCGCCTTGACCACATCCCGCGTCCACGGCTCGTCGTCAATCAGAATCGCCCTGTATTTCATCCTTTCCCGCCTCCCCGTCAAGATATTTCAGTGTGGCCGCAACGGTGGTGCCCTCGCCCACGCCGCTCGCAATGGTAATCCCATAGGGCGCGCCGCCATAACGCAGGCGCAGCCGCATATTCACGTTGCTGAGGCCAATGTGCTTGCCGCTGACAAGCCCGGTCTCCTCGTCCTCCGCCAGACGGGCCCGCAATTCCGAAAGGGTCTCCGGCGCGATGCCCACGCCGTTATCCGATAGCTGCAGCAACAGATCCCCGCTCTCCGTCAGCCGCGCCCGCAGCAGAATATCCCATGGCCCGGTCTTCTCCGGCAGTCCGTGGGAGAAGCTGTTTTCCAGCAGCGGCTGCAAAATCAGCTTGGGAATCATGGCGGAGAGCAGCCGGGGCCTGCTCTCAATCCGCAGCTTGATCTTATTGCCGAACCTGTGGTTCTGGATGCTGATATAGCATTCCAGATACCGTATTTCCTCCCGCAGCTCCACCATCTCCCGGGAAAAGCTCAGGGAATATCGGAGGATATCTCCCAACGCGGTGGTGACGGAATAGATGTCCGGCACACCGCTTTTCAGCGCCATTCCGCCGATGACCTGAAGGGTGTTATACATGAAGTGGGGATTGATCTGGGATTGCAGCGCATAAAGCTGGGCATTGCGCTTTGCGATCTTGCTCTTATACTCACTGTCGATCAGCTCCCGGTTATGGGTCACCATCTCGTTGAAGCTGTCCTGCAGAAAACCAATTTCGTCACCGCGCCGGGGCGTCTCCATCACGTTCTCCCGATCCAGACTGATGGAGCGCATTTTTTCCGAAAGATCTACCACGGGCTTGCTGACGATGCGGGCAAAGGCCGCGGAGAACACAAGGGATATAATTACCGCCAGCACCGCCACCGCCACGCCGCTGAGCAGCGTGGTGCTCAGCGCGCGGAGAATGGTGCTGTCCGGAATGGACTGGAGGATAATGAGCTTTCCGCCGCTGACGCTGCGGTAAAACCAGAAATACCCGTCCCTGTGCATATCCCCGGAGAGGCTTCCCGACAGCTCTCCGGCAATCTCTCCCGCCAGGGCCAGGTCGTAGTGTTCCTCCGACCCCAGGTCGGACTCAATGATGTCCCCCTGGTCGTTGAACAGCAGCAGCGTTTCCGCGTTGACCGTCTTGATGTCGTCCAGAATATCCTGAATAAAATAGGGCCTCAGCCGGATCAGCATCAGAGCCACCGGCGCGGCGCTGTCCGCCCGGTACATCTGGTGGTACAGCTGTATCTCCTTCTCGTCCCGCAGAAACACAATGTTGGTCTGCAGCTTCTGCCCCCGCCCGGCCCAGCCGTCCAGCCGCTGGTCGGTTTGGGTGAAGGCAGCGCCGGAACGCTTGGCAATCAGCGCCTCCCCGGTGCTCAGGTTATACAGCTCCACCGAATTGATGTTCTTATCAATGCTCACCGTCTGGTTCAGCGCGCCGATCATACGCAGCCGCGCGGTGTAATCCAGCTGATCGCCCCGATCGTACCAGTTGTAAACGTCCGCGCAAAAGGACTTCTCAATCTCAAACTTGTAAAACGCCCGGGTGTACCCCTCAATCTCCATCTCCAAGCGACTTTGCAGCCACTCCACACTCATACGGCTGTCGTAAATAAGCTGGTCGCGCATGGTGGAATAGGTGATGGAGAGGGCGGTCACGGTGACAAGGAGCACAGGCAAAACAGACACCGCCGCCATCATGGCAAACAGCTTTCGGTTGATGGAAAGATCCCTCAGTTTTTCGTACAGCTTCCCCATAACGAACCTCCGGCACAGAACTCGTTTTCTTGAGTATATCATAGAAACGCCGGCGCGTCCGAATAAAATGCCGACCTTTGGCTATCGTCCAAAGGTCGGCATTCTTTGTCAAAACGGCCAGCACGCAAGATGGTGGTCAAATTACAGCTTTGAGGAATTATCTGGTAAGCGCAAGCGTCACTCCGGGTAGTAGGGGCAGCCGGCCTTGAGGCATTCGGAGCAGCGGCGGGCGTAGGCGCAGGGGATGCGCTCGTCCTCCATGGTCACGCCCAGGTGCTCCGCCGCGAAACGCACCCCGGCGCTCACCGCCGTGCGGCTGGTGCGCTTGCAGCAGCGGGGGCCGCCCAGCTCCGCGTTGCGGATAAGGCACTCCCCCGTCAGCTGCTGGGATAGCGCCCAGTTTTCGCCGCTGAGCGGACTTGCCCCCAGCGCCACGCTGGCAAAGATGCCCGCGCCCACCGCCGCGCCGCAGGCTCCCAGATAGCCGCAGGCGCCGCCGGGAACCTGCTTGCCCCGCCGGGCCGCCTCACGCAGCGCACGGGGCAGATCCAGCTCTCCGCCGCAGTTGTGGTAGGCGGTGAGCAGCACGCAGGGCACAATGCTGTGATGCTCCGGCCCGTGCATATGCACCGCCCGGTTGGCCATCACGGTTTCCAGCAGTCGCTGGGGACTTTTTTCCCGGGACTCCAGCAGCAGGGGCAGCAAAAACAGCAGCGCGCCCATGGAGTGGCACTCGTCGCAGACAAAGTGTCCGTTTTCGCAGCTGGCGTTGGCGGGAAAGCTGCGGTGGCAGATGGCGCACTCCCGCTTCTCCGCCTCGTCCATATAGACGAGCTTTGCGCCGCAAATGAGGCAGTTGACCGAATGCTGCCGATTGTTTTCCGCTGGTTTCATTTGTTTTTCTCCTTTTGCCCCGGTATTTTTCCGGGCAGACTACAAATCTTGTGATACCGCTTGAATTTTCTGGCTCTGTTCGATAAAATAAGGAAAACTATGCAATAGGGAGGCGCGGCAGATGCGTTACGCCGGCCGCGCGCAGAGGAATGGGAAGAACAAAGTACACGGAGGAGGAGAGAGTACACATGCTCTCCCTCTTTATCCGCACCACAAGAGAGATCATTGACAGCGAGGGCATGGAGCAGGTGTCCATCCGGAAGATTGGGCAGCGCAGCGGCTACAACAGCGCCACCTTTTACTCCTATTTTCAGGATTTGGACGAGCTGATCACCATCTCCTCCATGAGCTATCTGGAGGACTACTGCGGCGCGCTGGCCCGGGAGCTGCGGCAGCCCCGCTCCTCGCTGGACACCTATCTGCTCACCTGGGAGCTGTTCGGGCAATACGCCTTCACCTACCCGCAGGTGTTTCAGCGCCTCTTTTTTCACCCCCACAGCAAGCCGCTGGCGGAGAGCATCGCCCGCTATTACGAGTGCTTCCCCCAACAGCTCGCCTGCATTGACGGCGCGGTGAAGCAGATGCTCCGGGGCGGCTCCCTGGAGGAGCGGGACATCCCCGTGCTGGCGCCGCTGGCGGCGGAGGGTCTGATCAGACCCCAGGACGCGGAGCTGATCAGCGAGCTGGCGGTGTCCCACTTCCGCTCGCTGCTGGAGGAGAAGTGCGCGGCGGGGGACGGGGCGGATAACGACGCGCTGCTGGCGCGGCAGATGCTGGCAGTCCGCTTTCTGCTGCGTCTGGGCGGAAGGTGAGCCATGCGAATCCTGAATGTAACCGCCCAAAAGCCCCACTCCACAGGCAGCGGCGTCTACCTGACCGAGACCGTCCGGGCCTTTGTCGCGCTGGGACATACCGTGGCGGTGGTGGCCGGCGTCCGCACCGATGATGCGGTGCATTTTCCGGAGGGCACGGCCTTCTACCCCGTCTATTACCAGTCTGCCGCCCTGCCCTTCCCCGTCTGCGGAATGTCCGACGAGATGCCCTACGAGAGCACGGTGTACCGCGCCATGGACGGAGAGATGGTGGGCTGCTTTGAATGCGCCTTTGCCGACGCGCTGCGCGCCGCGGTGGAGGACTTCCGTCCGGAGGTCATTCTCTGCCACCACCTGTACCTGCTCACCGCCCTCACAAGGCGGCTGTTCCCCCACCTGCCCGTATGGGGCGTGTGCCACGGCACCGATCTGCGCCAGATGGCGACCAACCCCCTGCGCCGGGAGGAAATCCGGGCGGGTGTGGCCGGACTGGACAAGCTGTGCTGTCTGCACCAGGCGCAGCGCGATCAGGTGATGGAGGTGTACGGCGTGCCCCGGGAAAAGACGCTGGTGGCGGGTGTGGGCTACAACGACCGCATCTTCTACGACCGGAGGCTGAGAGTGCCCCACCGGGAGACACGGCTTATCTACGCGGGAAAAATAGCCGAGAAGAAGGGCGTATACAGCCTGCTGGCCGCCCTGCCCCTGCTGGGTCTGGGGCGGGAGGACTTCTCCCTGCGTCTGGCCGGGGGCTGGAACAACGACGCCCAGCGCGACCGGGCTCTTGAGATGATTGCCCGCTGCGGCTATGACGTGACGCTGCTGGGGCCTCTCCGTCAGGAGGAGCTGGCCGGGGAGCTGTGCCGGGCCGATGTATTTGTACTCCCCTCCTTCTTTGAGGGGCTGCCGCTGGTGCTGGCGGAGGCCATGGCCTGCGGAGACCGGGTGGTCTGCACGGAGCTGCCCGGCGTGCGGCAGTGGATGGACACACACTCGCCCGGGAACGGCATTCGCTTCGTCCCGCCACCGCCCATGGAAAACACCGACACTCCCCTACCCGGCACCCTGCCCACCTTTGAGGCGGCGCTGGCCCGGGCCATCCGAGCCGCGGCGGAGGACGCGCCTGCCGCCGTCAACCTCACCGCCCTGTCGTGGACAGCCGTCGCCCGGCGGATTCTGGGTGAATAGGAGCTTTCAAAACGCAGCGCCCTGCCAAACGGCATTGGGCGCTGCGCCTTTTTTGTTTTTCGCCGGACTCAGCCCACATAAGCCGTGGCCGCGGCCTCAAGAACGGAATTCTTGGGCAGCGCCGCCACCTGCACACAGTAGCGGGCGGGCTTGTGGCCGCCGAAGAAGGCTGCGTAGACCTGATTGATGGCGGCAAAGTCCGCCAGATCCCGGACGAAAAGCTCCATCTTTACGATGCTCTCCTTGCAGCCGCCGCCGGCCTCCACAATGGCCAGCACGTTCTGAAGCACCAGCTCCGCCGCCTTGATTACGTCTGTCTCCACCTCGCCGGTGCCGGGATAGAAGGGACACTGCCCGGAGGTGAAAATGAAGCCGCCGCATTTGGTGGCGTGGCTGTAAGGCCCGATGGCCGCCGGCGCCTTCTCGCTGCTGATAATCTCAATGGACATATGATTACTTCCTTTCTTATTCCCGCCGGCTCACACCGGTCATGGTCTGTTCGCGTGGCTCACTCGCCCGAGGCCAGCTCAGTCTCCGCCTTGCCCTGACCCAGGCGGTAGCCGATGGACAGCAGACTGTCCTCCAGATGGGCGCTCTCGGTGAGCACAGTTCTGGGCAGCACAAGATCCCGGCCCGTGATATTCCAGATGGCCCTGACGCCGCAGCAAATCAGCGCGTCCGCCGTCGCCTGGGCGGCGGAGGGAGGCACGCACAGCGCGGCGTAGAGAATGGGCGTCTCCCGGACAAAGTCCGGCAGCAGGGCGATGTCCCGCACGGCCACGCCGCCAATCTCCCGCCCCGTGAATTGGGGGGAGAGATCGAAGGCGGACTTCACATGGAAGCCGCACTTTTGCAGCACGCCCCGCTCCAGCAGGTAGGAGCCGATGTTCCCCGTGCCCACCACGGCGGCGGGGATGCCCCGGTCCGCCCCCAGAATATGGATGAGATCGTCATGGAGCAGGCCCACCGCGTAGCCGAAGCCCTGCAGGCCGTACTTGCCGAAATAATTCAGATCCTGCCGCACCTGAGAGGGCGTGTAGTCCAGCAGCTTTCCCAGATCCCGGGAGGCAATCACCGTGACCCCCTTGTCCTCCAGCCGCTCCACCGCGCGCATATATCTGCCCATTCTCCTGATCACACTGTCAGGAATTGCTCCATTTTTCATTCCCATCACCTCACCGACGGTCGTTATTCTCCCGCCGGACGGAGCAGCCCTGCCCCGTCCGACGGCTTGCATGGTTATTCTTCCTCAGCCTGATACAGCGTCCGGTAGCCCCCGGCCTCCACAAGGTAAACCGCGTCCAGATCCTCGTTGGCCCAAGCCTTTTCAAAGGGCCGCTCAAAGCGGACGCAGGTGCCGCAGGAGGCGGACAGCTTCCGGGGTACCGGCATCATGGTCGCCCCATTATCCCCCAGACTCAGGAGCTTCTTCTCAAAACGCAGCGCACCCAGGTGGGTGTGAAATGTGGCGATCTGTTCCATCACTCTATGGTGATCTGGTAGTCCCCGTCCAGCTCCTTGTGGGACACCTTGTAGCCCGCGTTTACGGCAAAGCGGGTGACGTTCTGGAGCGGGGTCTCGCTGTCCACAAGGACTGTGAGCGGAGTGCCGGCGGCAATGGCCTTTCGGGTCATAATTACCGGCTCGGGGCAGGAATATCCTCTGGTATCAATGGTATTCATCATTAACCCTCCGATTTTTTGGTGTTGAGAAGTCCGATCACGAGAACCACCACAAGGCACACGCCCACGGCAATCTTGCCGCCGGCGGTGGGGCCCTTGGCGGAGGACGCAAGAGCGAAGTTGTGGCAGAAGGCCGCGCCCACGGTCATGCCCAGCACAGCCACGGCGCTGTCACTGCTGCCGCTGCCGGCAAGCACCAGCTGACGCAGCGGGCAGCCGCCCAGCAAAATGGAGCCGAGACCCACAAGAAACATCCCCGCGAAGTTCCAGAACCAGTCGGTGTGGGCGATGGGCTGATCCGCAAAGCCGGCGTTGAAGCCGCCGCGCAGACCCATGGCTCCCACAATCAGGTTGCCCGCCAGCACCGCAACGAAGATGGCGATGAAGCCGGAGAGCAGGTGGAAGTCCTTGAACATGATGGCATCCCGGATGCCGCCGGCCATGCAGAGACGGGATCTCTGCGCCAGCGCGCCCACCAGAAGTCCCGCGCCCAGCGTCAGTGCGATGGAGGCGTGCATGGAGCCTGGGCCCTCGGTGGAGAAGAAAATGAACGCGGGGGCAGCCACCAGCAGCACCAGCAGCGCCACATTCACCGCCGGCATGGCGATGCCCTCCAGCTTGGAGAGGGACTGAGACTTTTTCAGGGTGAAGCCCTTGTTCAGAAACAGGGTTCCGGCATAGATGCCCGCCGCGAAGCCCACAAGGCCCAGCAGAGCGTTGCCGTCGCCGCCGCCCAGCCGGATGACCATGCGGAGGGGGCAGCCCAGGAACATCAGAGCGCCCACCATCACGCAAAAGCCCAGCACGAAGCGCAGCATGGGGGACGAGCCGCCCCGCACCTTGAATTCGCCGCCGATCATGGACATGGCCATGGCGCCCAGCACCAGACCGATGACCTCCGGACGGATGTACTGCACCGCCTCGGCCCGGTGCATCCCCAGCGCGCCTGCGGTGTCCCGCAGGAAGCAGGCAATGCAAAAGCCCATGTTCAGCGGGTTTCCGCCGGTCACCAAAAGCACCGATACGATGCCCACCACCAGGCCGGTGATGATGATAAATATATTGTTTTTGATTTTAGACATACGATATGTCCTCCATTCTTTTTCCCCAGGCGCGTATCGTCTCCCCGGAAAAGATCAGCCGTCATTTCCCGAAGTACCGCGCATATATCAGCGGCAGCGCAAGGGCCTCAGCCACCCTTGCCCGCCGTACAGGGCGTTTTCTCAGCCCTTGGGTCGCAGCAGCACGCGGCTGTCGCCCACCAGCTTTGAGATCCGCTGACCGTCAAAATAGTCCAAAAACTGCTGGGCAAATTTGCGGGATACGCCGATCTTCGTGCGGAAATCCCCCAGCGACGCGGTGTCGCTGCACTCAAACATCCCCAGAAAAGTCTCCAACGCCCGGCGGCAATACTCGCTGTGCACGGTGTACTGGGCGTTCAGCGCCGTCAGTGTCCCGTCCCGCAGCATACGGGAGGACACCTGGCGGTACAGCTTGGCCCGGTCGGCAAAGCGCTCCGCCGCTTCCGTGTTCAGCGGCGCTTCAAAGCCGCAGTCCAGATAGTATCGCTCCAATTCCCCGCACAGCCGCTGCTGCTCCGGGGAAAAGGCGGTTTGAAAGCCCGTGAGGGACGCGCTGCTGCCGTTCAGGCACAGCTTCCCCTGACGCGCATAGTAATCCAAAATCGCGTCGGCGGTCTTGGGTGAGGCGGAAAACAGCTTTTCCCGCAGCTCTCCCAGATGCAGGCCATCGGTAAGGGACTGCTCCTGGTGGTAGCTTTTCAGCAGCGCCTCGGTTCTGACCCACTGGTCGCTCAGCGCCTTGGCTGTCACATAGCCCTCGCGGATGCACAGCACCTCCCCGGACTTCACCAGCCCCGCCAGCGCCGACCTGACCTCCCCCGCGGCAAGGCCGCTGACGGAAATCAGCTCCTCCTCCCGGACAAGGCTAAGCTCCGCGTCCTCCACCATCTGCCACAGCCGCCGGTCGGTGTCCGAATTCAGCCGCTCCAGCCGCTCCAGTGTCTCCGTGTCCTCCCGCTTCAGGCGCTTTGTCCTCATATCCAAAATCACGCCGCCGCCCACGGTGGTCATGGGGGAGAAAAAGCGGATGATGAACCGGTCGTAATTGCGTGCGGTGAGGGCCTCCTTGAAGGAGAGCACCGCGTAGTCCCACTCCCCCGGCCCCAGCTCCGCCGCGCTCAACAGGCGCACCTTGCACACCCGCTCCTGGGTGCCCTCATAGAAGTGCACCAGAGAGGAATTCTTCACCCGATAAGGCGAATCCTTGGTCATTTGCAGCCGAACCGCAATCTGCCGGGACAGAAGCATGGAGCCTGGGGCCGCAACGGTGCAGCCTCTGGAAAGCTCATCCCTGTCCACGCCGGAGAGGTTGATGGCCACGCGCATCCCGGCCTCCACCTCGCTCTGCTTGGTGTCGTGGTTTTGCAGCTCCCGCACACGGGCCTGCTTGCACTCCGGGTAGATCATCACCGTGTCCCCGGTCTGGATGGAGCCGTCCACCAGCGTGCCGGTGACTACCGTGCCGAAGCCGCGGATGGAGAAGGCTCTGTCCACCGGCAGGCGGAAGGGCCGGTCGTCCGGCCGGGCGGGGGATGTCTCCACCATGTTGACGATGGCGCGCTTCAGCTCCTCAATGCCCTCGCCGGTGTAGGAGGAGACGGGAAGCATGGGCGCGTTTTCCAGAAAGCTGCCTTTCACGTTCTCCCGGGTGTCCTCCATGACGGCCTCCAGCCACTCACTGTCCGCCATGTCGCACTTGGTGAGGACGATAATGCCGTTCTTCACATTCAAAAGGGACAAAATATCCAGATGCTCCCGGGTCTGGGGCATGAAGCCCTCGTCCGCGGCCACCACCAGCAGCACCACGTCGATGCCCGTGGCGCCCACCAGCATATTGCGGATGAGCTTCTCGTGACCCGGCACGTCCACGATGCTGGCGCACTGGCCGTTGGGCAGAGTGAGCTGGGCAAAGCCGATCTCAATGGTGATGCCCCGCTTGTGCTCCTCCTTCAGCCGGTCGGTGTCCACGCCGGTGAGCGCCTTGGTCAGGCAGGTCTTGCCGTGATCCACATGACCCGCCGTGCCGATTACCAGATGCTTCATCTCAGCACCTCCGCCACCGCAGCGGCAACCTCCGCCCCGTCGCCCTCGCTGAGCGTGCGGGCACACAGCAGCACGCTGTCCCGGGAAATACGGGCGATGATCGGCACCGTGCGGGCGCGCAGCTTCGCCTCCAGCTCCGCCGGGGCAAGTCCGCCCACCGTCACCGCCACGGCGGCGCCGGGCAATGTGACGCCGGGGAGGGAGCCTCCCCCCGCCTCGTCCTCCGTTGCCACCACCTGTGTCTCCACACCGGGGGCGGCGGCGCGCAGCCTCGCTTCCAGCTGGCAGGCCGCCTCCCGGCACTCGCTCTCGGTCATGGACAGCATCCGCAGAGCCGGAATCCGCTCCCGGGCCAGCGCCGTGTCCTTACTGTAACGCAGCGCCAGCTCCAGCGCCGCCAGAGAGAGCTTATCAATCCGAAGCATACGGGTCAGCGGGTTTCTTTTGATCTGGGCGATCAGCTCCCGCCTGCCCACCAGGATCCCCGCCTGCGCGGAGCCCAACAGCTTGTCCCCGGAAAAGCAGACAACGTCCGCTCCGTCCCGCAGGCACTTGCCGGCGGTTTGTCCCTCGTGCAGCCCCAGCGCCTCGCTGGGGAACAGGAAGCCGGAGCCAAGATCGTAGAGCACCAGCGCGCCGCTCTCGGCGGCAAGTCCCTTCAGCTCGGCAATCTCCACACTCTCGGTGAAGCCGGTCATAATAAAATTGCTGGTGTGCACCTTCAGCAGCACCGTGGCCCCCGCCGCCACCGCCTTGCGGTAGTCGGACAGATGGGTCTTGTTGGTGGTGCCGATCTCCATCAGCTCCGCGCCGCTTTGCTCCATGATTTCCGGCACGCGGAAGGAGCCGCCGATCTCCACCAGCTCGCCCCGGGAAATTGCCACCTTCCGCGCCCGGGCAAGGGTGCTCAGCATCAGGAACACCGCCCCGGCGTTATTATTCACCGCCATGGCGGCCTCCGCGCCGGTGAGCTCGCACAGCAGCTTTTCCACATGGTCATAGCGGCTGCCCCGGGCGCCCGCCGCCAAATCGTACTCCAGATTGCAGTAGCCGGCGGCCACATGGGCGACGTGCTCCGCCGCCTCCCGTCCAAGGGGGGCGCGGCCCAGATTGGTGTGCAGCACCACACCGGTGGCGTTGATGACCCGCTTCAGGGCATAGAGATCCCCCGCCTCCAGCCGGGCCACCACGGTATCCGCGATATCCTGCGCCGAGGGCACGGCAGAAACCGCGCCGGAGAGCAGGCCGGAGCGCAGCGCGTCCATGCAGCTCTGGGCGGCCTCCTTCACCAATGCCCGGGGAAAGCGACGCTCCGCCTCCGCCAGCGAGGGCAGGGACAGCAGCACATCCAGTTTCGGCAGCTTTCTTAAAAGATCGTTTCTCATATCCGCTTCATTCCTTTCGCCCGGCTCGGCCGGAGCCGGGCTTGGGTGTTCACTGTTTTGCCCTGACGGACACGCCGTCAAAGGCCGTCATGCGTCCGATGCGGGCGCTGATCAGCCCCGCCTGCCCCAGTCTCGCTTCAAGGATTGCCGCCTGCTCCTCCTCCAGAGCGAACAGCAGTCCGCCGGAGGTCTGGGGGTCGAACGCCAGATCCGAGCACTCCAGCGCCACCTGGTCAAAGCAGGTGCGGGGGCCGAAGTGATCCCGGTTGCGGTAGGCCCCCGCCGGGATCAGCCCCATGCGGGCCATCTCCAGCGCTTTGGGCAGGGCAGGCAGAGCCCCGGCGTCCACCAGTGCGGTGAGGCCGCTGCCCTCCGCCATCTCGCACAGATGTCCGGCAAGGCCAAAGCCCGTGATATCCGTGCAGGCGTGCACCTGAAGCTCCTTTGCCGCCTCCGCGGCGGCCTTGTTCAGCTGGCGCATACTGTCAATGGCGGGCTGCAGCTCCGCTTCCGTGAGCAGTCCGCCCTTATAGGCGGTGGTCAGGATGCCTGTACCCAGGGCCTTGGTGAGCAGAAGCGTGTCCCCCTCCCGCGCGCTGCTGTTGAGCAGCACCCGCCGGGGATCCACAAAGCCGCTGACGCACAGGCCGTACTTGGGCTCGTTGTCGGTGATGGTGTGTCCGCCGGCGATGGTGCACAGAGCCTCGGCGGCCTTGTCCGCGCCGCCGGCCAGAATCCGCGCCGCCACCTCCAGCTCAAGACAGCTGGGAAAGCAGAGAAGGTTCATGGCGTGGGTAGGCGTGCCGCCCATGGCGTACACGTCGGAGAGGGCGTTGGCGGCGGCAATCTGTCCGAACACAAAGGGATCGTCCACCATGGGCGGGAAAAAATCCACCGTCTGCACCAGCGCCAGCTCGTCGCTGATGCGATAGACGCAGGCGTCGTCCGAGGTGTCGTAGCCCACCATCAAATTCTCATTTTTCACATTTGGTAAGTCGCGCAGAACCTGCGCGAGGGCTCCGGGAGCCAGCTTGGCCGCTCACCCCGCCGCGGAGGACAGCTGCGTCAGCCGCTTTTTTTCTTTTTCCATATTGCTCCCTCCTTTCTCTATCCCTGACAGTTTATCTCAAAGCCACCTGGCGAATGGCGGCCACAGCCGCGTCTATCTCCGCCTCGGTGGTGGAATAGCCAATGGAAAATCGCACCGTTCCCCCGGGGAAGGTGCGAAGCACCCGATGGGCGCTGGGCGCGCAGTGCAGGCCGCAGCGGGTAAGGATGCCGAACTCCCGCTCCAGCGCGAAGGCCGCCTCGGCGTTGTCCCTGCCCTCAAAATCCACAGAGATCACGCCCACCTGCCGTTTGGCGCTGCCCGGCCCCGCCACACGCACGGGCACATGGGCAAGCCCCTCCAGAAATCGCTGGGTGAGGGCCAGCTCGTGGCTGTGGAAGCTCTCCACGCCCCGGGACAGAATGAAGGAAAGGGCGGCGTTCAAACCGTAGATACCCGGCAAATTCAGGGTGCCGGACTCGAAACGGTCCGGCAGATAGTCCGGCTGCTCCTCGCTGTCTGAGGCGCTGCCTGTGCCGCCGGTGACCAGCGGCGTGAGCTTTTCCGCAAAGCTCCTGTCCAGCAGCAGCGCGCCGATGCCCTGAGGCCCCAAGAGACCCTTGTGGCCGGGGACGCACAGGGCGGCAAGGCCCAGCTTTTCAAAGTCGATGGGCAGATGCCCCGCAGTCTGGGCGGCGTCCACCACCAGGGGGATGCCCAGATGCTTGCAGCTGTGGGCAAGATCGGACAGCAGCAGCGTGGCTCCGCAGACGTTGGAGGCGTGGCTCACCAGCACCATCCGGGTATTCTCCCGCAGCAGGGGCACCACGCTGTCCACCTTCGTCTCGCCGTTTCGATCTGCCGGCATCCGGGAGAACACCACGCCGCTTTTCCGCAGCTCCGTGAGGGGCCGCATCACCGCGTTATGCTCCAGCGAGCTGACAATCACATGGTCGCCGGGGCGCAGATAGCCCCGGATGACCTGATTCAGGCCGTAGGTGGCGCCGGGGGTGAAAATCACCTGGCGCAGATCGCCGGGGAAATGGAACAGCTCCTTTAGCTGCTCCCGGGTCTCCAGCACGGTCATGGCGGCGTCGGAGGCTCTGCCGTACACGCCCCGATTTACATTCGCGCCGTTCTCGGTGACATAGCGCGCCATGGCCTCCCCCACGCCGGGGGCTTTGGGGAAGGAGCTTGCCCCGTTATCCAGATAGATCGTTTGCATTTTGTGTATCCTTCCCCGTCCATAAAATATACTCAGCCGATGTAGCCGGCCTTCCGCAGCAGCTCTGCCGCTTTTTCGTGGTTTGCCTCGCTCATCATCACCAGCGGGCCGGTGCAGCCCATGCCTGTCTCAGCGTAAATGCCGGATTTCCACAGGGTCTTGGCGGCCTCCTCCAGATCCATCACCTCAATCCCGGCGATGGCGGCGGTGCAGGGCTCGGAGGGGGGCGCCTTCACGTCCTCGTCCGCCGGGGCAGCGCCCTTGGCGCTCTGCTTCCGCTCCGCGAGAATCCGGCTCAGCCCGGCCTTCTCGGCCTTGGCGTACTCCGACGCCGCAGTCTCGAACACCTTGCCCCGCACCAGCTGGGCGGCGTACTCCAGCGCGTTTGCAATGAGGGGAGCGCCGGAGGCACGGGAGATGATGAGAATCAGCTTGTCGTAGTCCTTGCCGATGCCGGGGCCGTAGCCGGAGCCCACGGCCTCAAAGCTGCCGCCGGTGGAAAAGGCGGAGAGCATCTTGATAAGCACGTTTCCCGTGAGGGAGTCGGTGACCAGCACGTCCGGCACGCCCTGCAGCACGTCGTTGCCCCGCAGCACCGCGCCGCCGTCCGCCCGGGCGGAGGAGGCCCAGCGGAAGTGGTATCCGCCGGCCTTCAGCTCGTTAAGCGCCATCTCGGTCTGGCGGGCGCCGTCCACGTTCAGGATGCCCAGAGTGGGGTCGGGATTCCCGCAGGCGCGGGCGGTGATGAGACCGCAGACCGCGTTCTTGATCATGCCCTCAATCCGGTCGGCACTGGAGGTGCCGGTGGTGTTGGCGATGTACATTTCCCGCCCTTTGGCGGGGGTAACCACCCGGCCCACAGTGGAAACACCGATGGGGAACGGATAGTGCATGGTGACTGCGCCATCCACCGCGCGGGTATGGAGCAGCTCCTCCATCTTCTTATGTCCGGCCTCGTCACAGTCCACATGGATGGTGGTGACGCCCTCAGCCTCCAGTGTGCCGATATAATAGACGTCCACGCCCCGCTTTGCGGCCATGAGCGCGGCGGCCATGGCGTTTTCCTCGCCGTGCTCGCTGCCCATGCCGGTGAGGGCGATTTTGGGCCGCCGGCCGAAGGCCCCGGTCTCAAGGCCATCCGCCATCTCCTGAAAGGCGGCGGCGATGGTTGCGTTCAGATCCTTCACTGTGTCACCCCTCATTCGGACGCGCCGAGAAGCGTGGCGGCAAACTCCCGCATGGCCTTGGCGATCATGCCCTTGACCTCCTCCTCGCTGACGCCGGTCTCCGCCTTCTCCGCTCCGCTGTTGGCGCGGATGACAAAGGACACACCGTCAAAGAGGTTGGTCATGCGGCCCAGGAACAGGGAGCCCTTGCCGATGATCA
>CAZCDJ010000003.1:0-32131 GCA_964497655.1 uncultured Oscillospiraceae bacterium
CAGCGCGGACAGGATGGGCATGCTGGCCACCGCCATGAACTGCCTTGCCGTGGCCGACGTGATGGAGCAGGAGGGCATGGATGTGCGGGTGCAGACCGCCATCGAGATGCGCGCCATCGCGGAGCCCTATATTCGGCTGAAGGCCATGAGCCATCTGTCCAAGGGCCGTGTGGTGCTGTTCGGCTGCGGCACCGGCAGTCCCTATTTCTCCACCGACACGGCAGCCGTGCTCCGCGCCGCCGAGATTGAGGCGGACGCCATTTTGCTGGCCAAGAACATCGACGGCGTCTATTCCGCCGACCCCAGAGTGGACTCCTCCGCCGTGAAGTTCGACGCCATCACCTACGACGAGGTGCTCTCCCGCCATCTGGCGGTGATGGATACCACAGCCACCTCCCTCTCCATGGATAACAACATCCCCGTGATCGTGTTTGCGCTGGCGGATCCCCAGAATATCGTCCGCGCCTGTCTGGGCGAAAAGATCGGTACGATCGTGACAAAATAAAAGGAGGAAAGACCATGCCTACCGGATACGAAGAATTTGAAGGAAAAATGAAACGGACCCTTGAGGTCCTGATGCAGCAGTTCGACGCCGTCCGTGCCGGACGCGCCAATCCCGCTGTGCTGGATCAAATTGAGGTGGAGTATTACGGCACGCCCGCCCCTGTGAACCAGATCGGCTCCATCTCCTCCCCCGATCCCCGTACCCTGCTGATTCAGCCTTGGGACGCCTCCGCGCTCAAGAGCATCGAAAAGGCCATTCAGGCCTCCGATCTGGGCATCAACCCCCAGAACGACGGCAAGGTCATCCGTCTTGTGTTCCCCCAGCTCACCGAGGAGCGCCGCAAGGACCTGGCCAAGCAGGTGCGGAAGTACGCCGAGGAGAGCAAGATTGCCGTGCGGAACGTGCGCCGGGACGCCATGGATAAGTACAAGGTGCGGAAGAAGAACGGCGAAATCACCGAGGACGACATGAAGGACGCGGAGAAGGATCTGCAGAAGCTCACCGACGATTATGTGAAAAAGGCGGACGCGATGGCAGACAAAAAGGAAAAGGAACTGTTCGAGATATAATGTCTATTTTTAACGCGAACAAGGCGGAGGAGGCGGGAAATCCCGTCCTCCCCCGCCATATTGCCATTATATTGGATGGCAACGGGCGCTGGGCGCAGCGCCGGGGTCTGCCCCGCACGGCGGGACACGCGGCGGGGGCGGAGACCTTCCGCCGCATCGCCACCTATTGCAAGGATATCGGCGTGGGCTACCTCACCGTGTATGCCTTCTCCACGGAGAACTGGAAGCGTCCCCGGGAGGAGATTGACGCCATCATGGGTCTTTTGGGCAGGTATCTGCGGGAGGCCGTGGACACCATGGAGCGGGATCACATCCGGCTGAAAATCCTGGGTGATCCGGACATTCTCCCGGAGGAGCTGAAGACCCTCATTACCGAAACGGCGGAAATCAGCGGGCATTACGACGGGTTTCAGGCCAATGTGTGCCTGAACTACGGCGGCAGGGACGAGATCGTCCGGGCCGCCCGCCGCTACGCGGAGGACTACAAGGCGGGGCGGGCGGGGGAGCTGACCGAGGAGAGCTTCGGCGGCTACCTGTTCAGTGCCGGCATCCCGGACCCGGACATTGTCATCCGTCCCGGCGGGGAGATGCGCCTTTCCAACTTCCTCATGTGGGAGAGCGCGTACAGCGAGCTGATGTTCACCGACGTGCTGTGGCCGGACTTTACCCCGGCGGATATTGACGCGGCAATTGCCGAGTATGCCCGGCGGGACCGGCGCTACGGCGGCGTGAAGGGCTGAGCCCTATTACGGAAAGAAAGAATGATCAAGGGATGAAACAGAGATTGCTGGTGGCGGCGCTGGGTGTGCCCGCGCTGCTGCTGATTCTTCTGGCCGCCCCCGTGTGGGCCACCGGCGCGCTGTGTGCGCTGCTGTCTGCCGTGGGCTGCTACGAGCTGATGCACGCGGTGGGCGGGGCTGGGTGGAAAAGCCTCATTGTCATGCCCGCCTTTGCCGCCGCGCTTACGCTGGAGCTGGGGCTGGAGATCATCGAGCCGGGCGTGTGGCTGCCGGGCATCGTCTTTTTGGCGGTGGTCTATGTGTTCGTCACCGCCATCCTCACCCACGGCAAGCGGGGACAGGTGGGCTTCGCTGCCATGATGGCCGGTCTGTTCGGCGCCTTCGCCCTCTCCGCGGGCTTTGCCTGCATCGTGCGGCTGCGGGGCGCATCCCCGGTGCTGGCGCTCACACCCTTCGTGGGCGCATTCATGAGCGACACCGGCGCGTTTTTTGCCGGCCGGGCCTTCGGCAAACGGAAGCTTGCCCCCCATGTGAGCCCCAATAAGACCGTGGCCGGCTGTATCGGCGGCTTTCTCGGCAGCGTCATTGGCATGGTGGTGCTGGGCCTTGTGGCCAGGTGGACGGTCCGCATGGATCTGGGCTGGGGCTTCCTTGTGCTGCTGGGCCTTGCGGGCAGCCTGATGGGTCAGATCGGCGATCTGAGCTTCAGCGTAATTAAGCGGGAGTTCGGCATCAAGGACTACGGAAAAATATTCCTGACCCACGGCGGCGTGCTGGATCGGTTCGACAGCGTACTTTTTGTGGCGCCGGCCTACTGGCTGCTGCTGTCACTTTGGTTCTGAGAGGATAAAACATGGTAAAATCCGTATCTATTCTGGGCTCCACGGGCAGCATAGGGAAGCAGACCGCCGCGGTCTGCCGTCACCTGGGCCTGCCGGTGGCTGCCATTACCACCAACCGAAATATTGACCTGCTGGAACAGCAGGCCCGGGAATTTCGTCCCAAATACGCGGCCGTGTTTGACGAGGACGCGGCGGCGGAGCTTGCCCGCCGTCTCTCGGACACGGACATCCGGGTGGGCGCGGGCATGGCGGGGCTGATGGAGGCTGCCGCTTTGCCGGAGGCGGAGTGCGTGGTTACTGCCGTCAGCGGCGCGGTGGGACTTCGCCCCACCCTTGCCGCCATTGACGCAAAAAAGCGCGTCGCCCTTGCCAATAAGGAGACGCTGGTCTGCGCCGGCGAGATCGTTATGGCCCGGGCGGCGGAGCGGGGCGCGGAGATTGTGCCCGTGGACAGCGAGCACTGCGCCATCTTCCAGTGTCTGGAGGAACGGCGGAGCCAGCTTCGGAAAATCCTGCTCACCGGCAGCGGAGGCCCCTTCCGGGGCTGGACCCGGGAGCAGACCGAGTCCGTCACGCCGGAGCAGGCGGTGTGCCACCCCAACTGGCAGATGGGCGCGAAGATCAGCGTGGACAGCGCCACCATGATGAACAAGGGACTGGAATTTATTGAGGCCATGCGCCTGTTTGCCGTGACGCCGGAGGAGATAGAGGTGGTCATCCACCCGGAGAGCGTGGTGCACTCCATGGTGGAGCTGACAGACGGGGCGGTAATCGCCCAGCTGGGCGCGCCGGATATGGAGGTGCCCATCCAGTATGCCCTCACCTACCCGGAGCGGCGGCCCTCGCTGGGCGCGCGCCTTGACTTTGCCGCCCTTTCCGCGCTGCATTTTGAGGCGCCGGATCTGGAGAAGATGCCCTGCCTGCGCCTTGCCATGGACTGCGCCCGCCGGGGCGGCACATCCAGCGCCATCCTGTCCGCCGCCAACGAGGTGGCCGTTTCGCTGTTTCTGGGCCATCGGCTGGGCTTCAACAGCATCTATGACTGTGTTGACGCGGCGCTGCAAAGCATAAAGATAGTATCATCGCCGACTCTGGAGGAAATCCTGGAAGCAGACGGAGCGGCACGTCGATTTGTTAGGGAGCGTTTTTCTTAATGTATATTATTTTAGCCATTCTCATTTTCGGCATTCTCATCGGCATCCACGAGCTGGGACACTTCACGGCGGCCAAGGCGCTGGGCGTGAAGGTGAACGAGTTCTCCATCGGCATGGGGCCCGCCCTTTTCAAACGGCAGAAGGGGGAGACCCTGTATGCCCTTCGGGCGCTGCCCATCGGCGGTTACTGCGCCATGGAGGGGGAGGACGAGGAGTCCGGGGATCCCCGGGCGCTCGCCGTTCAGCCCGCCTGGAAGAAGCTTATCATCCTTGTGGCAGGCTCCTTCATGAACTTTCTGCTGGGCTTTGTGCTCATCATCGCCGTGTTCATGGGCGGCGCGTTCTCCACGCCCACGGTCACGGGCTTCATGGACGGCTGCCCCTATCAGGGGGAAAACGCCCTGCAGGTGGGGGATACCTTCTACAAGATCGACGGTCACCGCATCTGGTTCACCAGCAACGTGGGCCAGTTTCTGGACCGGGGGGACGGCACCTATGAGGTCACCGTGCTCCGGGACGGGGAGAAGGTGACGCTCTCGGATTTCGGCCTTAAAAAGCTGGACTACCCGGAGCAGGAGACCCCCATGTACGGCTTCAACTTCGGCGTGCGGGAGACGGGCGTGCTGGCCTCGCTGAAATACTCCTGGTTCTGCGCCATGGACTTTGTGCGGGATGTGTGGATGGCCCTGTCCGATCTGGTCAGCGGCGCGGTGGGCATTAAGGATCTGTCCGGGCCGGTGGGCATCGTGAATATGATGAACAGTGTGGGACAGGAGAGCGCCGCCGCCGGCGGCGTTGGCGCTGCCATTTCCAACCTGGTCTACTTTGGCGCGTTCATCGCCATCAACCTGGCGGTGATGAACCTGCTGCCCCTGCCCGCGCTGGACGGCGGGCGCGTGTTCTTCCTGCTCATCAACGGCCTCTCGGCGCTGATCATCAAAAAGCGCATCCCCGCCAAGTACGAGGGCTATGTCCACGCGGTGGGCATGGTGCTGCTGCTGGGACTGATGGCCGTGGTGATGTATAACGACATAGCGGGGCTGATTGCGCGATGAATACAAGAAATGAAACAAAACAACTGATGGTGGGAGGCGTCCCCGTGGGAGGGGGCGCTCCCGTCACCGTGCAGTCCATGTGCAACACCCGAACGGAGGATGTGGAGGCCACCCTGCGCCAGATCACCGCCCTTGCCGCCGCCGGGTGTGAGATCATCCGGCTGGCCGTGCCGAATATGGAGGCCGCCCGGGCCATCTCGGCGATCAAAGAGCGCTCGCCCCTGCCCATCGTCACGGACATCCACTTCGATTACAAGCTGGCGCTGGAGTGCGCCGCGCGAGGCGCGGACGCGGTGCGTATTAACCCGGGCAACATCGGCGGCGTGGAGAACGTGGCTGCGGTGGCCCGGGCGTGTAGTTTACATAACATACCTATTCGCATCGGCGTCAACGGGGGCAGTCTGGAAAAGAGCCTGCTGGAGAAGTACGGCCATCCCACGGCGGAGGCCATGGTGGAGTCCGCCGGGGAGCACATCAGACTGCTGAACGACTGCGGCTTCGATGACATTGCCCTCAGCATGAAATCCTCCTCTGTGCCCCTCACCGCGGCGGCCTACCGGCTGGCGGCGGAGACCTTCCGCTACCCGCTGCATGTGGGCGTCACGGAAACGGGCACGGAGTACAACGGCCTTGTGCGCTCCGCCATGGGCATCGGCGCGCTGCTGCTGGACGGCATCGGGGACACCATCCGGGTCTCCCTCACCGCCGACCCCCTGCGGGAGGTGGAGGCGGGCGTCGCCATCCTGAAGGCGGCGGAGCTGCGCCGGGGCGGCGTGCGCTTTGTGTCCTGCCCCACCTGCGGCAGAACACAGATTGACCTGATTGGCCTTGCCCATCAGGTGGAGACCCGGCTTTCCGGCTGCAAACGGGATATCACCGTGGCCGTGATGGGCTGTGTGGTGAACGGCCCCGGGGAGGCCCGGGAGGCGGACTACGGCGTGGCCGGCGGCAAGGGCTGCGGTCTGCTGTTTCGCAAGGGAGAGATTGTCCGGCGCGTGGACGAGGAGTCGATTGTGGAGGCGCTGGCACAGATGATCGAGAGCGAGGGTGAGACATGAGCCGGGAGGGAAATCCGTTTCTTGATATGTTTCCGGACTGCGCGGGCATGGAGTCCATGTGCGGCGGGCTGGGAGGAGCCACGGTCAGCGCGGTGACGGCTGACCGGGAAAAGGGCAGAATGGACATCGACGCGTATTTCCAGCGGATGCCCGCCCCGGCGGAAAAGACCGCGCTGGAGGGGCGCATTAAGGCGGCCTTCAGCATGGAGACCGTCACCATCCGTGCGGACTACCCCGCAACCCGTCAGGAGAAGCGGGAAGCCGCCGGCGGAGGAAAGACTCTGCTGGGCAAGCCGCTGAAGCAAAAGACCATGGCCATGTGCGACCTGACGCCCACCAGCGGCTCGGTGGCAGTCACCGGCACGGTGTTCGCCGTGAACAACCGGGAGATTCCCCGGCGGGGCGCGGCGGTGCTCAGCTTCGACATGACGGACTACACCGGCAGCGTGCGGATTAACAAATTCATCGGCCCCGGCGAGGACCGGGCCATTCTGGACAAGATCCGGGAGGGCCAGTACCTGACCGTCTGGGGCAATATCGCCTTCAACAAGTTTGAGGACGATATGCTCATCGAGCCCAAGGCCATCGTGGAGGGCAGGGAGGAGATCCGGCCCGACACGGCGGAGAAGAAGCGGGTGGAGCTGCACCTGCACACCCGGTACAGCGCGCTGGACGCCATCACCGACCCGGTGAAGTATGTGGAGCGGGCGGCGGCCTGGGGGCATAAGGCCATCGCGGTCACCGACCACGGCGTGGCCCAGGCCTTCCCGGATATGTGGAAGGCGGGGAAGAAGTACGGGGTCAAGATTCTCTACGGCATCGAGGCCTACTACCTGAATGATGTGGATGTGGGCTGCGCCGTCAGCGGAGAGAGCGCCCTGCCGCTGGACGGGGAGTTTGTGGCCTTCGACGTGGAGACCACCGGCCTGAACGCCCAGTCCGACCGGCTTACCGAGATTGGCGCGGTGCTCTTTTCCGGCGGGAAGGTGGGGCAGACCTTCAACACCTTCGTGAACCCGGAAATGCCCATCCCCAAGGAGATTGTGGAGCTTACCGGCATCACCGACCGGGACGTGTTCGACGCGCCCTCGGAGGCGGACGCCATGCGCGCCTTTCTGGACTTCGCGGGGGATCGGCCCATCATCGCCCACAACGCATCCTTCGACCGGGGCTTTATGGCCGCCGCCTGTGAGCGCAGCGGCATTGACTTTTCCCCCGTGGTCATCGACACCCTGTATCTCTCCCGCTGCCTGCTGCCGGAGCTGAAGCGCCACAAGCTGGACACGGTGTCCAAGCATCTGGGGCTGCCGGAGTTCAACCACCACCGGGCCAGCGACGACGCGCTGGTGGTGGCGCGGATGATGGAGAAGTTCATCCCCATGCTCCACAACCGGGGCGCGGAGCTGGTGTGCGACATCGACGGTGTACTGGGGGAGCTGAAGGGCAATGAGCGGGGACGGGCCCGCCACCTTACCATTCTGGTGAAGAACAAGGTGGGTCTGAAAAATCTGTACCAGCTTATTTCCGCCTCCTATCTGGAGCACTATCAGCGCAACCCCATCATTCCCCGCTCCCTGCTGCAAAAGCACAGGGAGGGGCTGCTCATCGGCTCCGCCTGCGAGGCGGGCGAGGTGTTTGACGCGGTGCTGCGCGGCGTTACCCCCGGGGAGCTGAAGCGCATTGCCGCCTTCTACGACTATTTTGAGATCATGCCCCTTTGCAACAACCGATTTCTGGTGGATAACGGCACCGTGCGGGACGATGAGGCGCTGCGGGATCTGAACCGGCGCATCGCCCGCCTTGCCTACGATCTGCAAAAGCCGCTGGTAGCCACCGGGGACGTGCATTTTCTGGACGCGAGGGACGAGATCTACCGCAGGATTCTACTGGCCGCCAAGAAATTTTCCGACGCGGACAAGGAGATGCCCCTCTACTTCCGCACCACGGACGAGATGCTGGAGGAGTTCCAGTATCTGGACAAGCGCACCGCCTTCGACGCGGTGGTGCGCTTCCCCAACATGATTGCAGACATGTGCGAGGACATCGAGCTGCTGCCCAAGGATCTCTACCCCCCGAAAATTGAGAACAGCGACGGGCAGCTGAAGGATCTGGTCTACGGTCATATGCACGCCATGTACGGGGAGAATCCGCCCCAGATTGTGGTGGACCGGGTGGAGACCGAGCTAGGGGACATCCTCTCCCGGCATTACGACGTGATCTACATGACCGCCCAGAAGCTGGTGCAGGACTCCAACGAGCACGGCTATCTGGTGGGCAGCCGGGGCAGCGTGGGCTCCTCTCTGGTGGCCTATTTTTCCGGCATCACGGAGGTGAACTCCCTGCCGCCCCACTATGTCTGCCCGGACTGCCATTACGCGGACTTTGAGTCCGGCAAGGCCTACGGCTGCGGCGCGGATATGCCGGACGCTACCTGCCCCGTCTGCGCCACCCGCATGGACCGCGACGGCTTTGACATTCCCTTTGAAACCTTCCTGGGCTTCCCCGGCAACGAGAAGACCCCCGATATCGACCTGAACTTCTCCGGCGAATATCAGGGCAAGGCCCATAAATACACCGAGGAGCTGTTCGGCTCGGACCATGTGTTCCGTGCCGGTACCATCGGTACGCTGGCGGACAAGACCGCCTACGGCTATGTGCTCAAGTATCTGGAGGAGCGGGGCCTTGAGAAGTCCGGCGCGGAGAAAAACCGTCTGGCCATGGGCATGGTGGGCGTGAAGCGCACCACCGGGCAGCACCCCGGCGGACTGGTGGTCATCCCCCAGGACAAGGACGTTACGGACTTCTGCCCGGTGCAGCACCCGGCGGACGACCCGGGCAGCGGCATCATCACCACCCACTTTGAATACCACTGCATGGAGGCCAACCTGCTGAAGCTGGACGAGCTGGGGCACGATGACCCCACCATGCTGAAAATGCTGGAGGATATGACCGGCTACGACGTACACAGCGTCCCGCTGGACGATCCGGACACCATGTTGATTTTCAAGTCCCCCACGCCCCTTGGCATTGGGGACGACGACCCCATCATCGGGCATACCGGCACCATCGGCATCCCGGAATTCGGCACCTCCTTCACCCGTCAGATGCTGGTGGACACCCAGCCGGAGCAGTTCGACACACTGGTGCGCCTGTCCGGTTACAGCCACGGCACGGACGTGTGGCTGGGCAACGCCAAGGATCTGATTTTGGAGCAGCACATCCCCGTCGGCGACACCGTGGGCTGCCGCGACGACATCATGGTTTACCTGATGAAGATGGGGATGCCCGGCCCCGCCGCCTTTAAGACCATGGAGACGGTGAGGAAAAAGAATAAGAACCTGTCCGCCGAGCAGGAGCAGGCCATGCGGGATTTGGGCGTGCCGGAGTGGTACATCGAGTCCTGCCGCAAAATTCAGTACCTGTTTCCCAAGGCCCACGCGGTGGCCTATGTGACCATGGCCTTCCGCATCGCCTACTTCAAGGTTCATTACCCGCTGGCCTTTTACAGCGCCTATTTCTACCGCCGCAGCCAGAAGGACGGCTTCGACGCGGAAATGATGACCAAGGGCATGGACTTCGTCCGCCGGAAGATCGGCGAGCTGGAGAAGAAGGCCGACGCCACCCAGAAGGAGGAGGAGCTTCGTACCACGCTGGAGGCGGTGTACGAGTTCTATCTCCGGGGCTTTAGCTTCGCCCCCATGGATATCTATGAGAGCGACAGCTTCAAGTTCCTGCCGGTAGGGGAGAAGCAGCTTCGCGCGCCGTTCTACTCCATCTCGGGGCTGGGCAAGGCCGCGGCCAACGATCTGGTTGCCTGCCGGGAGGGGGGGCGCTCCTTTGTCTCCATGGAGGAGCTGAGCGCCGCCTGCCCCAAGGTGAGCCAGACTAGTCTGGAGCAGCTCCGGGCCCTGGGCGCCCTGGGCGATATGCCCAGCCAGAGCCAGATGACCTTATTTTAAATTACAAGAGGGACGCAGGCGTCCCCCTTGTATATTCCCCCCGCCTCGCACGGCGAGGCGTTTGCGCCCAACGGGCGCAAGAAAAGGAATCGCGGTCAGGCAAAGCCCGACCGCGATTTACTATTTTTCCCCGCGGGGGAAAAACCGTGCATCCCACGTCCGTAGGGGCGAACTGTGTTCGCCCGCTTGCGCGTGCCACGCGTCCGCCCGCCTGCGCGGGTTTGTCATCCTGAGCGTCAGCGAAGGATCTTACACCATGATCTCGATGATCTCCAGCCCCTGACGCATGGCGTAGAGCATGGTGCTCATGGTGCCGCCCTTCTGTCCGTCGTAGGCGGCGATGAGCACGCTGGAGCAGTCGCACATATATCGGTTGCGCCGGGTCATGCAGTCCGGCGTGTAGGTGTGGGACACCAGCGTGCGATAGTCGCACTCCGCCAGCAGCCGGTCGTACCGCAGCCGCAGCGGCGCGTCCCATTTGTCCGCCTGCCCCTCAAAGGGCACGGCGGCCTCCAGCGTGATGCCGGGCAGGGTGTCCCGCAGACGCAGCACCGCCTCGCCGAAGTACAGGTCGCAGCCGTTGGCCATGCCGCAGATGAAGTGGCGCACGCCGCTCTCATAAACGGCCTCCGCCGCGTCGTAAATCTTTTGCTTCAGCGCCGCGCAGCGCAAGCCGCTCTCGTCAAAGCCCCAGGGCAGCTTGCTGGCCCGGTGACCCGTGAAGCAGCAGGTGACGGCTCTATCCGGCATGGACTCACTTCCTTCCCCGTGAATTTTATTCCAAGGAAGGAGAATTGTCAAATGCGGCTTGAAATTTCCCGGCGCAGGTGCTATGATAGTTCCAACAACCGAATACGATGTCTTCAGGGCAGGGTGAAATTCCCGACCGGCGGTAAAGTCCGCGAGCTGCTTGCAGCATGAATCGGTGTAACTCCGATACCGACAGTAAAGTCTGGATGGAAGAAGATGCGTGATGTTTGCTTTTCCCTTCGTCTGCAACGATTACGCCCGAAAGACATTTTCTTTCGGGCGTAATTTTTAGTTTTGGGAGAGATTAAAATGAACGAGAACAAAGAAACGAAAACCGCAGCGCCCACGCCCCGGCGCAGCACCCTGTACGCCACCCGGCGGCTTGCCACCATGGGGGTGCTCACGGCGCTGTCCGTGGTGCTGGTGCTGCTGATCCATTTCCCCATCATCCCGGCGGCGGGCTTTCTGGAGTATGACCCGGCGGATATCCCCATCCTGATCTGCGGCTTCGCCTTCGGCCCGCTGGCCGGTCTTTGCGTCACCGTAATCGCCGCCGTAATCCAGGGCGTCACCGTGTCCGCCACCTCCGGGCCCTACGGCATCATCATGCACATCATCGCCACCGGCGTGTTTGTGTCCGTGGCCAGCCTCATCTACCGGGGCCACAAGACCAAAAAGGCCGCGGTTCTCTCCATCGTGGTGGGGGCGCTGGCCATGGCGGCGGTGATGGTGCCTGCCAACCTGTTCATCACCCCCTACTTCACCGGCTGGCCCAGAAGCGCCGTGGAGGAGCTGCTGCTGCCGGGCATCATCCCCTTCAATCTGGTGAAGGCGGGCATCAACGGAGCTGTCACCTTTTTCATTTATAAGAGCATTTCCAAGCTGCTGCACAAGTTGGATGTGAAGTAAGCGCGGGAAACAAATACCGTGCCATACCGCAGCCGGGGTCACGCGTTATCGCGCCTGACCCCGGCTCATTTTGTCAACACTAAAACGATCTTTCTGGTAAAAATGCACAGGACAAAGGCTTAACAGCGACAAGTAACTATTTGTCCCAGAGAACGGTGTGACCCGAAGGTCACGCCGTTTTCTGCATTTTCTGTGTCTGTTTTGTGATTCGCTCATAGACGATGGGCTGAGAGAATATCTCAAGGTCAAGCTCGTCAACGAAGTTCCAGTAGATTTTGATTGTCTGCTTGCGCTTGCCGCTGGACTTGTCCGATGCGAACACTTCTATCTTTCGGATATACTCATTAACGATGGTCTGTGTCAGCTCAATCATATCAACATACTTGTTGACCATTTCCACGAAGCTGTCAAGTCCGTGACTCATATCCTCCTGTTCTTCGACCCAGCCTTCTCTGATTGCGATTTCGTCTTGTAACCGCTTCTGCTCCGCTTCATATTCTGCGCTCATCTTCTTATACCGTTCTATAGGCAGATTTCCGAGGACGGAATCTTCATACAGACGGGAGATCAGAATATCGAGGTCGGCACAGCGTTTCTTTGCTGCTGCCACTTTCTGCTTGTCCTCACGGATACCTTCTTCCCAATCCTCCTGCCTGCACCGAAGCCATTCTTCCTTGAAGCCGTCCACATCGTTTCGGATGTAGGCGTTCACAGCGAGGATGCGCTCCAGTATCAGATCTCGCAGGGTATCTTCACGGATATAATGTGCGCTGCAGGTTCCTCTGTTGCTCTTGTAACTGGAGCATACATAGTGATCCTGCTTTCCCTCAAAGCTCTTACAGGTGGCAAAGTGGAGCTTGTTGCCGCAATCGGCACAAAACAGAAGCCCGGAGAACAAGCCCTGCCGTTCCGCTTTAGCGGGGCGGCGTTTGTTTTTGCGAAGCTCTTGTACTCTGTCCCATTGCACCTTGGTGATGATGGCTTCCTGCGTGTCCTCCAGAATATACATATTCTCCGGGTCATTGGGAAGTCTCTTTTTGAGCTTGAAGGATTTGGAGTAGGTCTTGAAATTACAGGTGCAGCCCGTGTACTCAATCCGTTCCAGAATACCGACTACGGAATTATCATTCCAACGATAGGGGTATTCCGGTAAGGGCTTGCCTTTCTTCATGGCGTAGTACGACTTGACGGTGAGCACCTGTTCCTTTTCAAGCATCCGTGCGATTCTGGACGGTCCGTTTCCGTCGATGCAGAGAGCAAAGATGTGTCTGACCACCTTTGCCGCCTCCTCATCGATCAGCCAGTAGCCGGGATTGTTCGGGTCTTCGATATAGCCGAAGGGAGCTTGACCGAGGTGCTTGCCGCTGGTTCCTTTCTGACGGAACACCGCACGAACTTTCTTGGACGTATCTCTTGGATACCATTCGTTGAAAAGATTGCGGATTGCGGTAAAGCCCTCATTGTCGCCGTGTGCGCTGTCAACACCATCAGCAACGGCGATGAAGCGTACATCGTAGCTGGGGAAGATGATGTCCGTGTACTGTCCGACGGTCAGATAGTCACGACCGAAGCGTGACATATCCTTGACCAGCCAGCAGCCCACAAGCCCCTGCTTGACAAGCTCGAAGCCCTCCTGTACTCCCGGACGGTTGAAGTTCGTACCCGTATAACCGTCGTCGATCAGGACTTTTGTGTTCGTGTAGCCATGGTCTCTTGCGTAGCGAAGAAGCAGTTCCTTTTGGTTCTGTATCGAATTCGACTCGTCTGCCTTGGAATTACCCTTTCCGTCTTTGGTATCTTCCTTGATGTCCTCCACGGACAAGCGGCAGTAGATGATAGTGATTTTCTGCTGATCCAACATAGTTTCCTCCTTTGGTTGTTGGTCAGCCGACAGAACCGTTGTGCATGGATTTATATTAACATAACTTTTTGTCTCTGTCATGAACAAGCGCCCCCTTTCGCAAGATTTTTGTCGGAGAAGATCAGTCGCTTGACCTTATCGGTCAGTTTCTCCGTTCCGGCACATTCGGTCTCAATGGTGAACCAGGTGTTGCCGATGCGGCGTTCAATCGTTCCGTGAAATGGATTATGATTGAGCCAGTAGATGCGGCATTCCTCCATAAAATCTTCCGGTGGGAAATGGAGAATATCAAAGCAGGCGCAAAGGTCGATGGGTTCGTATGCGGTGGTGATTTCGTTGGTCATGCAATTCCTCCTTATCGTTCATTCTGATGGTGACGGTTTTTGTTCTGTTCCGAAAGCTGCTGTTTTTCGATGTTGGCACTTCTGACCGCAAGTGTAACCTGGCGCAGATTGCGTACATCGTCACGCAGGACTTCCATCTCTGTCTGCACGGAAGCGTACTCGACTTCCAATGCGGCAGCGTCTTTTCGCCATTTCGTCAGCGGCAGCTTGCCGTCATGGAAGTGCGGTTTCAGCTTGCGCTCGGCGGCGTAATACTTCCGAAGCTCGCTTTCGTGTTCTTCTTTGAATTTGTCTTTTTTGCCTTTGAACTTGATGCGATACCATTCATCGTAAATGGGTTTATCCTTTGTTGCAGCATCCTCAAACATCGCGATTCTGCCATGCGCCAATGCACAGCGGATATGATAAAACAAGCTCATATATTCACTGGATTCAACTTTTGTAAATGCTACCCGCTCTACTGCTCTATGAAGATAAAAATTGTCACCTAAATCCGTTTTTCTAAAATCCTCAATTAACGAAGAAATCTTTTCTGCACAGCGAAAATAGTTTCTTCTATCTGTAAACACGCCATCATCCAGTCTGCTTTTTAAGTATCTATTTGTTGACCACGGCTTTTCTTTCCAATTATAGAATTGTAAAGTCCGCCCTTGCGTACAGTACTTTGAACACGGAGAAAAGATTACAAAAAATAAAATGATTTTATATAATTTGTCGTTACAGTGTCGATCTGCAACAAGTGTGTCGAGCCATTCTGGATGTTTGGACGTTATAATCATTTCATCTTTTGATAGTTTTCTGTTAGCCATTGCCCTGCCTCATTCATTTTTTGATTCAATTACACTTTTGCCCTGCGGGTTTTTCTGAAAAACAAAACGCCGCTGTCCGATGTAGTTCATAGCGACAAACAGACACATACCGGTCAGCATGGCCACATTCTCTTGCAAGTTCTGCGACGCACAGGAAAGAATATGGGTGGCCAGCGGCTTTGCCATGCCATATGCAAGCAGATAGCACAGGCTGATGTTGAGCACAAAGCGCGGCAGTGTTTTAGCCGCTTTCTCGCCGTTACGGAAGGTAAACATTCGGTTCAGTATATAACTGAGGATACTGCCAAAAAAGTAATTGGAAGCAGACGAGATCCAGTAGCTGAAATGGAGCACATTGTAGAATGTGAACATAATCGCCGTTCCGAAGACCGTATTTGCAACGCCCACTAAAATGAATTTCCAGAAAGTGCGGTCAAAAAACTTGCTCAGCAACTTTTTCATATGTACCATCTCCACAGGTGTCGGCGATGATGTAGCGCGGACGTCCCTTGATCTCTTCATAAATCTTTGCGATGTAATATCCAATAATGCCAAGGCTAATCATGATAATACTGCTGGAAAACAGCTGGATCAGGATAACGGTGGTAAAGCCCTCCAGTGCTTGCCCGCAGGATTTCTGCACAAGCGCAACAGCGCCCAGAACAAACGAGATCAACAGCATTATCACGCCCAGCACGGTAACAATTTGCATCGGTGCCGTGGAAAAAGAGGAAATGTTACTGAGTGCGTACTTGGTCAGGGCAAGCGTAGACCATTTGGATTCTCCGGCTTCACGATCCTGTACATCAAATTCGATATGAGTTGTCTCAAAGCCAATCCACGAGGAGAGCGCACGGAAAAACGCATTTTTCTCCCTCATGTTGATTAGAACATTCACTGCTTTTCGGTCTAATAGTTTGAAGTCGGAGGCGTTGGCCATATCAAAGCCGGTAGCGGCGCTGATGGCGGAATAGAAAGCTCTGGCTGCAAGTGTGTGCAGCTTTCCTTCTGTGCCGCGGCTGGATTTCTGCCCTTCGACGATCTCGTAGCCCTGTTCCCACAGCCGATACATCTCAACGATCTTCTCCGGCGGGTGCTGCAAATCGCAATCGATTACCACGCAGCATTCTCCATGAGACTCTGACAGCCCGGCCATGATGGCAGCTTCTTTTCCGAAGTTTCTGGAGAAGTGAACGCCGCGAACAACAGGATTGATTGCGGAGACTGCTGTGATCTTAGTCCAGGTTTTGTCTTTCGAGCCATCATCGATAAACAGCAGTTCACAGGGAATGGCCGCATCAGCCAGAATGCCGCCGATATCCCTCCACGGACTATGTGTTCGACGGCAGCGGCACCCGCCCCTGGACGCCCCAGGATCTGAGATGCCCGCTGAACGTGTACGGACGCAGCAAATATTTCGGGGAGCTGGCGGTGCAGCGCTATGTTCCCAAGCTCTTTCTCGTGCGGATTTCCTGGATATTCGGCGCGTCAGGCCACAACTTTGTGGAATGTATGCTGAAAATGGCGGAGACAAGAAAGCGTATCCTGGTGGTGAACGACCAGATTGGCGCGCCCACCTATTCCCGGGATTTGGCGCGACTTTTTATTGATATGGCGGGAACGGAGCGCTACGGCGTGTACCATGCCACCAACAGCGGCGGATATATCAGCTGGTACGATCTGGCCTGCGAGGTGTTCCGGCAGGCGGGGATTACGGGCACCGAGGTGGTTCCCGTCACCAGCGAGGAGTACGCCGCGGCGGTGCGCCGTCCCCTGAACAGCCGCATGAGCATGGATCGGCTGCAATTTAACGGCTTTGAGCGGATGCCGGACTGGCACGACGCCCTGCGCCGCTATCTGATTGAGATCGGGGTGTGCTGATGGGTGAGATCAAGGTGACAGACTGCCCCATCCCGGGCGTGAAGCTTATTGAGAGCAGAGTGTTTGAGGATGACCGGGGCAGCTTTTCGGAGACCTACCACCGGGCCGCCATGGCGGAGACGGGCATCACGGGGGACTTTGTGCAGGATAACTGCTCCGTGTCCGGCCGGAATGTGCTGCGTGGGATGCACTTTCAGCGTGTCCACGCCCAGACCAAGCTGGTGCGGGTGGCCCACGGCGCCGTGTTCGACGCGGTGGTGGATCTCCGGCCCGGCAGCGCCGCTTACGGCCGGTGGTTCGGCGTGGAGCTGAGCGCCGGAAGCGGGCTGCAGCTTTATCTGCCGGCGGGACTGGCCCACGGCTTTCTTTCTCTTGCGGAGGGCACGGTTTTCTGTTATAAAGTAGATGACTACTACGCCCCCGGGGATGAGGGCGGTATCCGCTGGGATGACCCGGACATTGACATACGCTGGCCGCTCAAGGCCGGGGAGGAGCCGATTCTGTCGCGGAGAGACGCGGCGTGGCCCACCCTCGCCGAGAGCCTTTTTCGCTGAATGGGGGAGAACATGGCAGCCATCGCCCTGAAAAAAAAGATAGAGCGCCGCTGCTACGCGCTGCTCTCCTATCTCTCTCCGGAGCTGAACACCCGGGCGCTGTTCCGGCGCAAGTTCGGCCGGGCGGCGGAGCTGGAGCATCCCCGCACACTGAACGAAAAGCTGCTGCGGCTAAAGCTCACCCGCTACGGCACCGATGCGCTGGTGCGCCGCTGCGCGGATAAGTACGCGGTGCGGGAGTATGTGGAGGCCGCCGGCTGCGGTGAGCTGCTCACCCGCCTGCTGGGGGTCTACGACAAACCGGAGGACATCGACTGGGCGCTGCTGCCCGATGAATTTGTTCTCAAGTGGAATTTCGGCTGCGGCTACAACCTGATCTGCCCGGACAAGTCGGCGCTGGACATTCCCGCCGCGGTGAAGCGGCTGAAGCGGTGGGGCAGAGAGGATTTCTGGGCCTATTACAGTGAGCTGCAATACCGGGGCGTGCCGAAAAAGCTGGTGGCGGAGCAATATCTCAAACCCAAAAGCGGCACCCAGCCGGAGGACTACAAGTTCTATTGCTTCCACGGCAGCGCCCGGTGCGTGATGCTGTGCGAGGGCCGAGAGCAGGGCTGGCCCAGGTTTTATTTTTTTGACCGGGACTGGAAGCTGCTTCCCATCAACCGGGACAGCAGGGACGCGCCGGAGGGCTTCACCCTGCCCCGCCCGGAGGGGATTGACGCCGCCTTCGCCTATGCGGACAGGCTCAGCGCCCCCTTCCCCTTTGTGCGTACCGACCTGTACCTGGTGGACGGCAAAGTGTATTTCGGCGAGCTGACCTTCACCCCCGCCGCCGCGCTGGATAACAAGCGGCTGCCGGAAACGGATCTGATGTTCGGAGAGCTGCTCCATATTGACTGAAGCTACGAAAGGGAACGCCATGAAAATTGCCATTCTGGGAGCCGGAAATACCGGCTGCTCCATGGCCGCGGACTACACCCTGCGCGGCCACGACGTGACGCTCATCAAGACCTCCCACGCCATGCACGACGAAAATTTTGCCCATCTGCAGCGGGAAGGAACCATGACGCTCTGCGAGTTCGGGGAGGAGAAAACCGCCCGCATCGCCTGCGTGACCAGAGACTATGCCGCCGTGACGGAGGCGGAGGTGGTGATTCTCGCCACCCAGACCGCCTATCACGAGCACGTGATCGCCGCCGCCGCGCCCCATCTCCATGACGGACAGATTCTGCTGATCTGCCCCGGCTATCTCTCCACCGCCTATGCGCTGCGCTATTGCGCCGGCAAGGACATTGTGGTGGCGGAGGCGGAGAGCGCCTTCCTTGACGGGCGGATTTCCGCCCCCGGCCGCTTCGCGGTGGGCTTTCGCAATGTGCGCGATCCCATCGGCGTGTACCCCAGAAGCGCGCTGGCCTACGCCAACGACAAGCTGGACAATCTGGGCACGCCCTTTGTCTATCTGGAGAGTGTGGCGGAGGCGGCCCTCCATAATCCCAATATGATTGTGCACACTGTGGGCGCTGTCATGAGCATCCCCCGTATCGAGGCCACCGGCGGCGAGTACTGTATGTACCACGAGGTGTTCACCCCCAGCGTGTGGAACATTTTAGAAAAGCTGGACGGGGAGAAGATGGACGTGCTGGAGCGGCTGGGCTTTCGCCGCCTCAGCTATGTGGAGGCCTGCAAGGAGCGCAACAGTCTGGATGAGACCAGAGACGCCAAGGCGGTGTTTTTCGACTATGCCGCCATGCCCACCCGCGCCAAGGGTCCCACCAGCGTGGAGTCCCGCTATATCACCGAGGACGTGTCCCAGGGTCTTGTGATGCTGGAGGCGCTGGGCAAGAGCCTGGACGTTCCCACGCCGGTCGCGTCCTCCCTCATTGAGCTATCCTGCGCCGCGCTGGGCCGGGATTTGCGGGCGCAGGGGCGCACGCCGGAGCGGCTGGGGACGGACTTCGTCCGGGCCATTCTGGATGACTGCGGGGCGCGCTGACCGTGCCGCGCAGGGAGACCCTTCAAAAAAGGCGGCAGGTCGCCCGCCTCATCAGCAAGGAGCGCGGCGGCGCGGCACTGGGCTATTATCTGGATGCCGCCCGCTGCTCCGCCCGCCATGGCGCGTCGCCGGAGAATTATCTGGTGCTGCGCTTTTTCGGTGTTCCGGAGGCTCAGCGGGGGAGCTATCTCACCAGCGGCAGGTCCAAGGCCGTGGACGCGGCGCTGAATTGCCGCGCCACCGCCGCCGACAAGGCTGTGGTGGGTCACAAGGAGGCCTTCGACCGGGCGTTTGCCCACCTGTGCCGCCGGGATTTTCTCTACGCGCCGGAGGCGGAGGACGCCGCGCTTTTTCGCTTTCTCGCCGCCCATGAGACGGTGTTTCTGAAGCCCCGCGCCCTCACCATGGGCGAGGGCATCCGCCGGGTGGACACCGCCTCCATTGAGGACAGGGTCGCCTTTGTCGCGGACTGCCGGGAAAAGCGCCTGCTGCTGGAGGAGGCCATCGTCCAGCATCCGGCTCTCGCCGCCCTCAACCCCTCGTCGGTGAACACCGTTCGCATTGTGTCCGCCCGAGACAGGCGGGGAGAGGTGCGGATGATCGGCGCGGCGCTGCGCTGCGGCGGCGCGGGCAGCCCGGTGGATAATTTCCACGGCGGCGGCGTGGCCTACACCATCGACCTTGCCACGGGGAAAATTCTCACGCCGGGGCGGGATAACTCCACCCTTGCGGAGTACGTCTGCCATCCCTCCACCGGGGCGGCTGTGGTGGGTCTTGCCATCCCCCACTGGGAAAAAGCGTTGGCGCTTGCCGGACAGGGGATGGACATTGTGCCCAGTATCGGGTATATTGGCTGGGATATGGCCGTCACCCCGGACGGGGTGGAGCTGATCGAGGGGAACTACAACTGGCCGGGCGGCAATATCATCCAGTTTGATGGCGTGGGTAAGTACCCCGCCGTACTTGAGTGTCTTAGATAGAGGTCGAGCTTTCATGAAGGTTTTTAAGAATATCAGAGCGTATCCGGTGCTGCGCCGGAAGTTTTTTGATTATCTGGACGGCGTGCAGACTCTGCCGGAGGGCAGGACAAAGCGCGAGCTGTTCTGGGACTACCTGCAGGTGCGCCGCAACCATCCGGGGCGGCGGGTGTCCATCTCGGAGTATTTCATCTTCGGCTTCTACGCGCTGGACCGGGAGGGACAGGGCCGCTACCTGACGGACGTGGAGGCCACCCTCTGTATGCGCCCCCTGAACGAGGAGGCTCGGCCTTACCTGTGGGACAAGGCGGCCTTTCTGCGTACCTTCACGGACTTTGTGCACCGCCGCTGGATGTTCCTGCCGGACGCCACGGAGGAGGAATTTGTGCGCTTTGCCTCCCGCTATCAGTCGCTGGCGCTGAAGCCCTTCAGCTCCAGCTGGGGCATCGGCTTTGAGCGGCTATGCTGCGACGAGGTGGAGGACTGGCACACCCTCTATGAGCGGCTGCGGGAGGGGAGCTATGTGGCGGAGGAGTTTCTCACCTCCGCGCCGGAGCTCTCCCGCTTCCACCCGGAGTCCCTGAACACCCTGCGGGTCATCACCTTCTATAACGGCGAGAGGTTCGGCGTGTTCGGCGCGGGTCTGCGCGTGGGCAACAACGGCAAGCATGTGGACAACGCCCATGGCGGCGGCATTTTCTGCGAGATCGACCCGCTCACCGGCGTCATTGTCACCGACGGGCTGGACGAGTTCGGCAACACCTACCTCCGCCATCCCCTCACCGGCGTGCCCTTCCGGGGCGAGGTCATCCCCCGCTGGCAGGAGGTGACGGCACTGTGCCGCCGCGCCTGCGACACGGTGCCCGCCCTGCGCGTGGTGGGCTGGGACGTGGCCATGCTTGCTGACGGCAAGCTGGAGCTGATCGAGGGCAATCACAATCCGGGCATGAACATCGTGCAGGCGCCTGCCAAGCACGGGGTGCGGGATAAGTTTGTTGCCATGTGCCATGAGTTCTTCAGCGACGTGACCCCCGAGATCCGGGACGCCAGCGCCGCCTTCGGCGGCAACGGTCAGGTGCCGGACTGTCTGAAGGAGAAGGTTTGAAACAAGTTCAGACTCAAGTGCGTTTTTCTCGCCGCAAAAGCGGCAACGCAAAAAAACCGCACAATTATGACCATTCCTTTCATGGTCTGCTGTGCCTTGAAGTGATAGGAAAGGAATGGTCGCAACTATGACAAAAATAACCGTAATCGGCCTGGGCTATGTGGGACTTGCCAACGCCGTGATGCTCGCCGAGAGCTGCCGCGTTACCGCGGTGGACATTGACGAGGCGAGGCTTCGCGCCATTTCCGCCGGCGTGTCTCCCATCGGCGATGAGGAAATCCAGAGTCGGCTGTCTGCCGGAGGGCTTTGCCTTGCGGTGAGCGGGGATACGGCGGCCTCCTGCGTGGGAGCCGACTATATCCTTGTGTCCGTGCCCACGGACAGCGCCAGCGCCGGCATTGCCGGCTTTGACACCTCCGCGGTGGAGGCCGTGGTGGACACGGCTTACCGGGCCGCCCCCGATTCGGTGATTGTCCTGCGCTCCACCATTCCTGCGGGCTTTACCCAGCGGCTGCTTGCCGCCCATCCGGGCATCCGGCTGCTGTATGTGCCGGAGTTTTCCCGGGAAGGAAAGGCGCTGTACGATAACCTGCACCCCACCCGGCTGGTGGTGGGCATCCCCCCGGAGCGGGAGGAGCTGCGGCCCGCCGCCCGGGCGCTTGCCGGCGAGCTGCTGCGTCACGCGGAGGAACGGGACGTGCCGGTGCTATACATGGGCGCGGCGGAGGCGGAGGCGGTGAAGCTGTTTGCCAATACCTATCTGGCCATGCGAATCAGCTTCTTTAACGAGCTGGATACCTATGCCCAGGTGAACGGCCTCTCCACCGGCGACATCATTGATGGAATGTGCTACGACGGACGCATTGGCGACTACTACAACAACCCCTCCTTCGGCTACGGCGGCAACTGCCTGCCAAAGGACGTGAAGCAGCTTCTGCTGAACTTTTCCGCTGTGCCAAACACCCTCATTCGCTCGGTGGTGGAGTCCAACCGGGTTCGCAAGCGCTTCACGGCGGAGCGCATTCTGGCGGAGGCGGCGGCGCGGCCGGACGGGGATCGCCCGGTGGGTGTCTACCGGCTGACCATGAAGAAGGACGCGGACAACTTCCGCCAAAGCGCGGTGTGCGACATTATCCTCGCCCTGCTGGAGCAGGGACGGGAGGTGCTGGTGTATGAGCCCGCCGCCCCGGAGGACACCTATCTGGGCGCACCGGTCACAAGGGACCTTGCGGAGTTCAAGGCCCGCACCGGTCTGATCGTGGCCAACCGCTATGACCGGGAGCTCTCCGACGTGGTGGAGAGGGTTTACACCCGGGATCTGTATAGCCGCGACTGAATCAAATTACCGCGCCCGGACAAAACGTCCGGGCGCGGCTGAGCTTGTCAAAGAAGTCCAAGGACTTCTTTGACAAAGGGGTTGCGCTGCGCTTCGCGCCTCGGCTTACCGCCTGCGGCGGATGCCTCGACGCGCGCTGCGCGAGAGGTGTTTTCTGCCACGTACGCGCCGCGGCAGAAAACAGGATTTGACTTTATTTCGCCGCTGCGGCGGTGAAACTCTACGAGGTTTTTTACAAACTGTACCGCGCCCGGACAAAACGTCCGGGCGCGGCTTTTGTGGCGGGGGAGACCCGCCGGGACGGGAGCGCCGGGGGCTTTGCCCTCGGTCAGTCCAGCCCGCACTGCTTTCCGTGGTATAGACGGAAGGCAAGAATATCAAGCTTGTCATCCTCGCCGGCGTCCTCCGCCATGTCCTGCAAAATCCGCTGCATGGCCATGTTGGAAAAGTACTTGTACTTTAAGGCGCCCCATTTCACCCGTGTTTCGCCGGGGAAATACGGCCAGAAGGGGAGATGAGCGCTCTCTGATAGCCGGATCCGCATTTCGTCATGGGCGTGGATGACGCCATCCTCGCACTCGTCCCCGAAGAAATCGGGTCGCACCATGAAGGCGCCCACGATCATCCGTTCGCTCTCCGGTGCGGAGGGAGCCTTGTGGGTCAAAAGACAGGCGGAGTTAGGGCGCATCTTGTCCGGCCGCCGGGCCTTGCCCTTGGAGGCGCCGCTAAGGTAGTTGCCGGTGCTTACCGCCCACACGCGGAACACCTGCTCCGGGTCCGGCACGTTGAAGGCCGCCTGAGAATTGCTGAGCGGCTCGAAGTTTTCCAGCTTGTTGCGCAGGGCCTTCTCGGCCTGCTCGGCCATGTACTGCTGCTGCCGCAGCTCCTCCTCCGCCTGATACTGGGCCCGGGCGGTCTGCTGCAGCTCCCCGTCGGAGAAGCTCAGGTACTGCATGAACGCGTCGGGGTAGACGAAGCGCTTTTCCCCCACGGGGAAGCGCACGGAAACGGTATCCTCGGCGGCCATGGTCACCGTGCCCTGCCCGAAGGCCCGGTGCTTCACCGCCCGACCGATCAAAGTGTTGTTTTCAGACATTTTAGATTCAGCCCCGGGTCTTATCCACGATTTTGAAGATTACGCTGTCTGCGGGCGTCAGCAGCTCAATATGTTCGTTCTGGAGCTGAGGCAGGTCGCTTACCGAGACCACGGTGCCCACGGGCAAATCCGCCAGGTCAATGGTCACGGTGTCAAACAGGTCGGCGGGCAGAGCGGTATAGGTTACCTCAAACTGGGACTGCTCCAGCACGCCGGGCAGGGTGTCCTTGTTCAGCAGATGAATCTGGGCCCGGCCGGTGACCTTGCGGTCGGCCTCCATGGCCTGAAAGCTCACATGAATTACCTCGCCGCCCACGCAGCTTCTCTCCAGCGCCTTGATAAGGGCGTGGATGGTGCGGCCCTCGTAGCGCAGATCCACACTGCTGCCGGTGCGCTTGGTCCGCAGGAGCTGCTTGGCATTGTCCTTGTCAAGCTGCGCGGAAATGGAGCTGCGCAGCGCTGCGCCGTAGATGACGCAGGGGATGATACCATGCCTTCTCAGCTGCTTTGCCTTTGCCGCGCTGTCGCGACTTGTCACTGTGATTTGTTCCATGATGATCCTCCTAAAAAAATGTTGGCGTTTTGACCCCTCGGCGGGGAGGAACGGGCTGTAAAAAAAGAAGGGCTTTCCATATGGCATCAGACACGATGCAATACCAAAAGCCCTTCTTAAAAGACGGTTCTTTTTATTCGATTGATAACAGTATATCACTGAGGAAAGGGAAAAGCAAGCCTTGAGGGGGAAAATTAACCAAAGTCCGAATTTTGAAAGGACTTTTTATTCTTCCTTCAGCTTCCGCAGAGCGAAGGAGATGGCGTCCCGCCCGCCGAAGGCGCCGGCCTTGGTCACGGCCTTCAGCCCGTGGGCGCGCCCGCCAACCAGACGCATCATGGGCAGCCCCACCAGAATCTCGGAGAGAATTTCGCTGCCTTGGGCGCCCAGCGCGGAGAGCACACCCATGGCGGTGTCGCCGCCGGTGAGGAACACGCCGCTGACCTTCTGGCGCAGCAGCACCTCCACGGCCAGCTCGCCGCAGGCGCGCTGCACATATTCGCTCACCTGGGTGGCGTCCAGGCCGCAGACGGCGCCGGATGCCCGGGTCTTATCCAGATCGTCCCGGCACAGGGTGGTGCTGCTCACCAGCAGGGTGTCGTAGCCTGCCGCCAGACTTTCCGCGCAGCGGCGCACATAGCTCTCCCCGTCCGCCTGGCCGGATAGCAGAAGGTGGAAGGGGACCGACACCACCGTGACGCCGCTCTCCTGGGCGGCGGCCACCTGCTGGGCGGTCACGTCGCTGAGGCTGGCCACCGCGCCGAAGGCGGGCAGGGACTGCCTGTCCAGGGCGATGATGTTGTCCGCCATGGCGGCGGTGCCCACCCACAGCACCCGCCTGCCGGTGGCAAGGGCGGCGCGGATGGCGGCGCGCATATCCTCGTTGGTCTCCGCGTCGCAGGTGAACACACGGCAGCCGCTCAGGTCAAAGTGTCCGCCGCGGACACAAGATAGATCAAAGTGGCGCACCTCCTCGGCGTAGACCTGCCGCAGCAGAGCGTTGATGTTGTCCTCCGTGACGGGCTTTTTTGGGTCACGGGCCAGCTCGGTATGCGTGATTCGGGTGCCCTTCAGGTGGTGAATGCCGCCCACGGTGGTGCGGCCCAGATCCGGCAGGGCGGGGGCAAAGAGAATCAGCTCCGGTGCAAAGGCCGCGTCCATGGCCTTCACCTCGGCGGCGATGTTGCCCCGCAGGGTGGAATCCACCTTCTTGATGACATAGCGGTACGCGCCGAAGTCCACATCCCGCAGGGAGTCGCTCACGGCGGCAGCGGCGGCTTCCGGGGTGAGACCCCGGCTCTCGGTGTCAATCACGGCGCAGTCGGTCTGGAGCGCCGCCCGCTTTCCGGCGAACACCACGCCGGAGGTGAAGCCCCGTCGGCGAAGCTGCACGCCGGTGTCGTTTGCCCCGGTAAAATCGTCGGCGACGATGAGGTATTTCTCCTGCATTTCAGTCCTCCCTCCCGTAGGCGGCCAGATGGATGGCGCAGTCAATGGCGTTCACAAGGCTCAGCTCGCTGGCGTTGCCCTTGCCCGCGTGTCCCATGGCGGTGCCGTGATCCACGCTGGTGCGGATGATGGGCAGGCCGCAGGTGATGTTCACACCCGCCACCTCGTCCCATTCCTGCTTTTCCCGGTTGTAGACGAAGCCCACCACCTTCATGGGGATATGGCCCTGGTCGTGGTACATGGCCACCACCACGTCGAACCAGCCGCCCCGGGCCTTGGAAAACACGGTGTCTGGGGGAACCGGGCCGGTGGCGTCAATGCCCTCGCCTTTGGCGGCTTCCACCGCCGGGGCGATCTCTGCCTCGTCCTCGGTGCCGAACAGGCCGTGCTCGCCGCAGTGGGGGTTCAGCCCCGCCACGCCCACCCGGGGATTGGGCACGCCCAGCCGGCGGCAGGTGTCGTGGGCAATGCGGATGCAGTCCAGCACCCGTTCCTTCTTCACCCGGTCGCAGGCCTCCCGCAGAGAGACATGGGTGGAGACGTGCACCACCCGCAGATTTTCGTGTACCAGCATCATGGTGTATTTCTTCGTGCCGGTGTAGTGGGCGTAAATCTCCGTGTGACCGGAAAAATGGTGGCCCGCCAGATTGACGGCCTCCTTGCTGATGGGGTTGGTCACCGTGGCGTCCGCCTGTCCGTCCATGGCCAGGGCAATGGCCTTCACCACGCATTGGAACGCGGCCTCGCCGGCTGCGGCGCTCACCTTGCCCGGCTGAATCTCCGCCGCCGGGTCGATGCCCGGGTCCAGCACGTCAATGGTGCCGGGGACGTACAGCGCCTCCCCGGGGGAGGCCACGGCGCGGACGGTCATGTCGCCGTGGCCGGTGATTTGGGCGGCGTTTTTGAGGATGGCGGCGCTGCCGATCACCAGCGGGCGGCAGCGGCTGTAAAGGGAGGCGTCGCTCAGCGCCTTCACGGTGATCTCCGGGCCGACCCCGGCGGGGTCACCCATGGTGATGGCAAGAACAGGTCTCATAGGAACCGCCTTTCAGCGCAGCGCGCCAATGAGCCGCACGATGTTATCCATGGTGAAGCCCAGATTTTCCGGGGAATGCTCCTTCAAAATGCTGAAATCCTGGGGGAGCCGGTTGATGGGGAACACGGCAGTGACGCCCTCGTCGTAGGCCGCGTCCACGTCGTAATCCGCGCCGCCCACCACGGCGACCACCTTTTTGCTTAGCTTCGCCGCCCTGCGGGCCACGCCAATGACCACCTTGCCCCGCAGGCTCTGGCTGTCCAGCTTGCCCTCGCCGGTGAAAATCACGTCCGCGTCGGCGATTACGTCCTCAAAGTGCACGGTGTCCAGCACGGTCTCGATGCCCATCTGCAGGCGGGAGCCGAAGAAGGCCACCATGCCAGCGCCCATAGCGCCCGCCGCGCCGGAGCCGGGAAGGGTGGAAAGCTCCAGTCCCATGTCCCGGGCAATCAGCTGAGCCATATGCTTCACACCGCTGTCCAGCTCCTCCACCATGGCGGCGTCCGCGCCCTTTTGGGGCCCGAAAATGTGGGCCGCGCCGGTGGGACCGTACATGGGGTTGTCGATGTCGCACATGGTGACAATCTCCACGGCCTTCAGCGCGGGGGCAAGGCCGGAGGCGTCAATGCGCGACACGTTGATGAGGGTGCCGCCGGTGGGGATGAATTCTGCCCCGTCGGCGTCGTAGAACCTTACACCGGCGGCGGCCGCCGCGCCGCAGCCGCAGTCGTTGGTGGAGCTGCCGCCCAGACCCACGATCAGCTTTTTCGCGCCGCTCTCGGCGGCGGCCACCATCAGCTGGCCCACGCCGAAGGTGGTGGTTTTGGAGGGATCGCGCCGCTCGCCCACCAGAGGCAGGCCGGCGGCTGCGGCCATCTCCAGCACGGCGGTGCTGCCGCCGCCGGTCAGGCCGTAAAAGCTCTCCATGGCTTCAAAATAAGGCCCCTTCACCGTAAGGCGCACCTTTTCGCCGCCCAGAGCGGTGAGGAAGGCGTCCACGCTGCCCTCGCCCCCGTCCGCCACGGGGATGGAGGCCACGGCGCAGCCGGGGAAGTGGGCGTGAATGCGCCGCTCCATAATCTCGCAGATGGCGGCGGAGGACATGGTGCCCTTGAAGGAATCGGGGATCAGAACTGCTTTTTTCATAGTAGCCTCCAAAAAAATGCCGGCGCGGCGCACCGCGCCGGCGTGTTGGTGGATGTCAGAAGGTGTAGCCCACCCGGAAGATGCCGAATTCCTTGTGGCCCAGCGCCTCCGCCTTGGTAAGCCGCCCGTTGCAGACGGCCACCAGCTCCTCAAAAAGCTCGCTGCCAAGCTGCTCGATGGAGGCGCCGGCGGTGATGACCCGGCTGGCGTCGAAGTCGATGTTGTCACGCATCTTTCCAAAGGTGTCGCTGTTGCCGGTGAGCTTGATGACAGGGGCGATGGGGCAGCCGGTGGGGGTGCCCCGTCCGGTGGTGAAGGTGACAATCTGCGCGCCGCCCGCCACCATGCCGGTGATGGAGTCGATGTCCTCGCCGGGGGTGTCCATAAAGTACAGGCCGTGGGGCTTTGCAAGGTCAACGGCCTGGCCGTATTCCAGCGTGCCCTGCAGGTCAGCGTGTCCGGCCTTATAGATGCAGCCCAGGGACTTCTCCTCGATGGTAGTGATGCCGCCGGCGATGTTGCCGGGGGTGGGCTGGGTGCCCCGCAGGTCGTGGCCCATGTCGATGGCCCGCTGCTCGGTCTGGCGCACCATGGCGAGGAAGCTCTCGCCCACCTCCGGGCGCACGGCACGGGCCGCCATCAGGTGCTCCGCGCCGATCATCTCCGCGCTCTCGCTGAGAATGCTCACGCCGCCCAGGGCGATCAGCAGGTCGGAGCATTCGCCCATCACGGGGTTGGAGGCGATGCCGCTGGTGGGGTCACTGCCGCCGCACTCAAGACCCAGAATCAGGTGGGACAGGTCGAACTCCACCCGCTCCATGGCGCTCAGCTCCCGGGACATCTCAGCGGAGAGTGCCGCGCCCCTTTGAATGGTGCCCAGCGTGCCGCCGTGCTCCTGAATGATAAGGCTCTCCACCCGCTTGCCGGTCTTGGCAATCTCGTCCGCCACGGTGGCGGCCTGAATGCCCTCGCAGCCCAGTCCGATCACCAGCACGGCGCCCACGTTGGGGTTCTTGCCGAAGCCGATGAGGGTGCGGACGGTCTGCTCATAGTCCTCGCCCACCTCGCAGCAGCCGTGCTGGTGGGGGATGGCCACCGCGCCGGGCACCAGAGAGGCGATGCGCTGGGCGGTCTCGCCGGCGCAGACGGAGCAGGGGAGAATGAGCAGGTGATTGCGGACGCCGTAGGTGCCGTCGGGTCTTGCGTATCCTTTCAGCTTCATATGCTCCGCCTCACTTTCTGTCGCCGCGGCCGCGGTCGCTCTCAAGGTTGTGGACGTGGACGTGCTCGCCGGGGGCGATGTCCGCGCTGGCCACGCCGATGGGCTGGCCGTATTTGAAGATCTTCTCACCCTTTGCGATGGGGCGGATGGCGATCTTGTGGTAGATGGGGATGGGCTGCAGGGCGGTCACCTGCACCTTGTCTCCCGTGAGACTGTCGCCGGCGGCGAGGGAGACGCAGCAGGTGGCCACGTTGTCCGCGGCAGGGCCGAAAATTGCTTTGTTCAAGGGGTTGCTCCTTTCAGATAATCAGGTATTCTGCCAGTTCGCGCACCCCAAAGGAGGGGTGCGCGAGCAGATTTTGGAGTAAAAAGCTTACACGACCATGACGGATACGCCGTCGGGAATTGCAAGAATGGAGCCGTCCTTCACGCCCTTGGCGGCCAGAATCTCGTCCGCCTTGCGGAGGGCCTCCTCCATGGAGTGGGCAGGCACCATGTGCAGGTCGCTCACGATGTCGTCCGGGGAGTCGGAGAGGAACACCACGGTGGCCCGCATCAGCAGCCGGGCGAAAATCTGGGACTGCCACTGGTCAATGATGGTCTCCTCGGGCGGGGTCTCCACGAACTTTTTCATCATGCGCTCCAGATTTTTCTCGTCCCGGAAGGTCTCGTAAAACACCTTGCCGCCGTGTCCGTCGTTGGACTTGGACAGCATGATGATCACGCCGCCCTCCTTCACGGTGGCCTCCGCCGCGGTCATGCCCTTCACGGACTGGTAGATGTTCTGGTCAAGGGGATAGCCGCCGTTGGTGGAGATGACGATGTCCGAGGGGACTGCCGCCACCTTGCACTGGGAGCAGAGGAAGTCCCGACCCACCCGATGGGCCAGATCCACGTCGCCGGCCACCGCGTACACCGCTTCCTTTTCGCTGTTGATGACCACGTTCACGATGAAGTCCAGCCGGGCTGCCCGAGCCGCGTACAGCATATCGTCGTGGATGGGGTTGCCGTCCACAATGCCGGTGCGGGAGCGGGGGTCGGCGATAAACGCGCCGTTATGGTTATAAATCACGGTCTTGCGGGAGGCCACGCCGGGCAGCACGCTCTTGCGTCCGCCGCTGAAGCCCGCGAAGAAGTGGGGCTCAATGAAGCCCTCGGCCACCAGCAGGTCGGCCTCCACGGCCAGACGGTTCACAATCAGCTCGCCGCCGCTGGGCAGCTTGCCCAGACTTACAAGGTTGGCTTCGTCGTCGCAGTCGTGCACCAGAATTTTCTCCCGGGCGACGATGTCCGCGCCGAACTTGCCCTCCAGCTCCTCCCGGGAGGTCTCCCGGTGGCAGCCGGTGGCGATGAGCAGGGTGATGTCCGCGTCCGGGCTGCCCTCGCGGATCTGGGCGAGCATCTGGGGGATGATCACCTTGCTGGGCACGGGGCGGGTGTGGTCGCTGCAGATGATGACCACCTTTTTCTTGCCCTCGGCCATCACGGAGAGGCAGGGGGTGCCGATGGGGTGGCGCAGAGCCTCCGCAACCAGCTCCTCGGGGGTGCCGGCGGGGGTGTAGCTGTGCATACTGGACTCCATGGTGCCGGCGTAGCGGCTCTGGGGGATGTCCAGAGAGAGGAATTCCTTGCCGTAGGGGAAATTGATAACAGGCATATCGTTACTCCTTTTTTATCCGGTGATAATCTTATTTGCTCCCCAGCGCGGCCTTTTTGGCCTCCAGCTTTGCCACGCGCTTCTTCTCATACTTGCTGAGGAAGTTCACGAACAGGGGGCAGAGGATGGCGGTGACGATGCAGGAGGCAGCCATCTGAGCGGTGGCCACGGTGGTGAGACCCGCCAGACTGGGATCGGCCTCCGCCAGAGCGGCGGGAGTACCGGCAGCGTTGCCGGCGGTGGTGCCGATGGCGCCGCCGCACTCGGGGTGCTTGGACTTGATGAGCCGCATGCTCAGGTAGCCCACGCCGCCGGTGAGCAGGCAGCAGATGACGCCCAGCAGGATGCCGGAGCCGCCGGCGGTGATGAGCTGACCGAAGTTCAGCCCCGCGCCCAGGGGGAAGGCGAAGAAGGGAATCAGCATGACCGCGCCGGGCTCGGTGAACTTGCGGATGTCCTCATCCAGGTTGCCCAGCAGGCAGCCGACCACGATGGGGGCAATGCAGCCTACCAGAACCATGAAGGGGATGGTGGCGATGCCGGAAACGCCCATGGCCACCATGGTGAGGAAGGGGCCGTCGTTAATGGAGAGGATGGAGACCGCGCCCACGTCCGTGGAGTCGCCGTAGTTGCCGCTGAGGGCTGCGTACAGGCCGCCGTTGGAGTTGGTGATGGCGCCGATGAGGGCCAGAGGGGACAGACCCCAGAAGCCGTACAGGCCGCAGAGCTTGTTCACAAGAATGCCCAGGCCCGCGCCGATGGCGAACTTGACCAGCGTCAGAATAAGGCCCTTGGCCAGAGGGATGCCGGCCTGCTTCACGTTGATCTGCGCGCCGTTGCAGAACAGGAACACAGCGAGAATGGGCATTGCACCGGATTTCCACAGATGGGAAGCGAAGGTGCCGGCTCCGCCCACGGTGATGACGCCGGGGAGCCAGGTGTTGAACGCGGCGCCCAGCAGCAGAGGGATGACCATCATACCTCCGGGGATCTTCTTGACAGTTTGCAGGATTTTCATGTGCTTTTCCTCCCTATTATTTGGGTCTGGTTACCCTGAACAAGAAAAGTATACTCGAGGGAGTCAGTTCTGTCAATTTGACCAATTCACACTTTGTTCATACTCGTGTGAGAGGTGTAAAGACAATGTAATGCCGCAAATTGCAACAATAACAGTCGTAAAATAAAACCGAAGTTGCAAACTGCCACGCACCAAGGATGGGGGGTGGGGGGATTTTCAGCGGAACGGCCAGAAGCGAGTCGGTTATTTTATTCACATTGCCGGGAGCGCGAGCTTCAACCTTTCAGTTTTCGCCAGAGGGTGGAGCGGTTGATGCCCAGAATGGCGCAGGCGCGGGTCACGCTGCCCCCGGTGGCGGCGTACACCTTTTCGATGTAGCGCAGCTCCGCGGTGCGAAGGTCGGTGAGGGCGGCTGGGCAGTCCTCCTCCGCCCCGTCGCCTGCGCGGCGCAGGGCGTCGGGCAGGCTGTCAAAGCCGGAGAGAATGACGCAGCGCTCAATCAGGCTTTGCAGCTCCCGCACGTTGCCGTCGTAGCTGCCGGCGGTGAGGGCGG
>CAZCDJ010000004.1:0-28206 GCA_964497655.1 uncultured Oscillospiraceae bacterium
CGTCCAGCATCTCGCCGGGGGTGAGGCAGCGGACAAGCCCGCCGATGGTGCTGGCGCAGAAGGCGCAGCCCTGCCGGCAGCCCACCTGAGTGGAGATGCACACGGTATTGCCGTAGTGATAGCGCATCACCACGGTCTCCACCGCGTTGCCGTCCCGCAGCTGCCACAGGTATTTGATGGTGCCGTCCTGGGCGGAGACCTGCCGTTTCAGCACCCGGGGGGGCGTGAGGAAAAAGTGCTCCGTGAGCTTTTCCCGCAGAGCCTTGGAGAGATCGGTCATCTCCTCAAAGCTCTCCGCGCCCCGGCTGAGCCAGCGAAACACCTGAGCGGCCCGGAATTTCGGCTCCCCCAGGGCGGTGAGCTCCGCCTCCAGCTCCGCCGGAAGCAGGGACTTTATATCGATCTTATCATCCTGCATACGAAAAATCCGTCCGTTTCTTGTAGATGGGGCCAAAATTCCGCCCATTCGTCCAGCCGAAAGTCACTGTTTTCCCCGAGAAAGCGCCGCGCCACATCCATGTTCTCTGCGGTCAGCACCGTGCAGGTGGAGTACAGCAGCACACCCCCCGGGCGCACGCAGCGGGACAGTCCGGTGAGGATGGCCAGCTGAATGTCCGGCAGCGGGGCGATCTCCTCCGGGGTCTTGCAGCGGATTTCCGGCTTCTTGCGGATGACCCCCAGCCCGCTGCAGGGGCAGTCGGCAATCACCGCGTCGAAGGCGCCCAGCAGGTCGCCGTCCGGCGCGCGGCCGTCCATGGCACGGGTCTCCACAATGGAGATGCCCAGCCGCGCCGCGCCGCTTTGGATGCGGGGCAATTTCTTCTCGCTCACGTCGCAGGCCACGATGGAGCCGGTGTTCCTCATGCGGAGGGCGGCGGCAAAGCTCTTGCCGCCGGGGGCGGCGCAGCCGTCCAGCACCCGCATCCCCGGCTGCGCGCCGGTGAGCTCCACGGCGGCGCGGGCGGCGGCGTCCTGCACATAGAACAGCCCCTCCCGAAATTCGGGAAGCCCGGTCAGCTCCCCCGCGCCGGTGAGCAGCAGCGTGTCCTCCCGGTCGCCGGGGGACACCTGTACGCCGTGGGAGGTAAGGCGTTTTGCCAGCTCCGCCCCTGTGGTTTTCAGGGTGTTCACCTGGGCGGTGACGGGCACAATGGCGTTGTTGGCGGCGAAGAAGGCCTCCGTGAAGGCGTAGCCCCGCTCAGCCATCAGGGTCTCCGCCAGCCACAGGGGGTGGCTGTACCGGAGGGCCAGGTAGTCCGCCGTGCCCTCCCCCGGCACCGCGAGAGCCGCCTCCGGCCTTTCCGAGATGCGGCGCAGCACGGCGTTTGTCAGTCCCGCCGCCCGGGGGCAGACCTTTTTGCACAGCTCCACGCCCTCGGCCACGGCGCTGTGACCGGGCACCCGGTCCAGAAACAGCAGCTGCGCCGCGCTGAGGCGGAGAATGTCCAGCACCTGTGGCTCCAGCTTCTTCACCGGCACCGAGGAGTATTTGCCGATGGCAAAATCCAGCAGCGCGGTATTTTGCAGCACGCTGCCCACGATGCGGCTGCACAGCGCCGCGTCCCGGGCGTCCAGTCCGCCGGCGGTGATGGCTGCGGAGAGCACGTCCTGGGAAAAGCCGCCGCTGCGGCGGACGGCGGAAAGCGCCTTCAGCGCCGTCTGTCGCGCCGTCACAGGCTGAGGGGGTGGCCCAAAAGCCAGTCGGCGGCGCGCATCCGCTTCTTGCCGGGGAACTGCAGCTCCGTGACGCGCAGGGTTTTCCCTCCGGCGCAGGCCACCTCAATGCCCTGCCGTCCGGCGGCGACCAGCTCTCCGGGGGCCTTGTCGGTGGTGCTTTCCGTATATTCCCCGGCGAACACCCGCACGCTCTGCCCGGCAAGCTCCATGGTGGCCACGGGCCAGGGCTGCAGTCCGCAGATCTGTTTGACTATCTCCCGAGGCGTTTTGTTCCAATCGATGGGGCAGACGGACTTATCCAGCTGCTTCACATAGGTGGCGCGGCTGTGCTCCTGGGGGATGCGGGGGGCGGTGCCCGCCTCCATGGCCCGCAGGGTCTTAAGGAGCAGCTTTGCGCCCATATCCGCCAGCCGGTCAAAGAGCTCCCCGGCGGTCTCGAACTCGCCGATGGGGGTCTCGTCGGTGAAGATAATGTCCCCCGCGTCCATGTCGTGAGCCAGGTACATGGTGGTCACGCCGGTTTTCTCGTCCCCGGAGAGCACCGCCGCCTGAATGGGGGCCGCGCCCCGGTAGGCGGGCAGCAGAGAGCCGTGGACGTTGATGGCGCCCAGTCTGGGCACGGCGAGCAGCTCGTCCGGCAGGATGCGGCCGTAGGCCACCACCACCAGCACATCGGGGGCGAGGGAGCGCAGCAGTGCCTCCGCCGACCCATCCCGCAGCTTCACCGGCTGGAAAACCGGCAGGCCGCTGGCGACGGCCAGCTCCTTCACCGGGGAGAAGCTCTCCTTCATGCCCCGGTTCCGGGGCTTGTCCGGCTGGGTGAACACGCCGGCGATGTCATAGCCGCCCGCAAGCAGGGCGCGCAGGGACGCCGCCGCGAAATCCGGCGTGCCCATGAAAACGATACGCATGGTCAGTTTTCCTCCGCTTCCCCGTCGGCATAGCTGCCGCTTTGCAGCTCCTCCTCGGTGAGCATCCGCTCGGCAAGGCTGGTGAACAGCACGCCCTCCAGATGGTCAATCTCGTGGCAGAACGCCCGGGCGGTAAGGCCGGTGCCCTCCACCTCAAAGAACTTGCCGCTGCGGTCCTGCGCCCGCACGGTGACGTGCATGGGCCTTGTGACGATGCCGTACTTCCCCGGCACGCTGAGGCAGCCCTCCGGGCCCCGCTGCTCCCCGTCGCATTCGATGATCTCCGGGTTCAGAAGCTCGATGACGTACTCCTCCCCCTCCTGGGGCACGTTGGTCTCCAGCACCAGCACCGCCCGGCGGAGGATGCCCACCTGGGGGGCGGCAAGACCCACGCCGTTGGACTTGTCCAGTGTCTCCCGCATATCGTCCAAAAGCTGAGCCAGATGTCCGTCGAAGGCCGTGACCTCCCGGCAATGCTTGTTGAGGGAGCTGTCCCCCACGGTGACAATATTTCTTGTAGCCATTTTTTAAGCTCCTTATCCTCAGTCTGAGGGATCGTTGTCCGCGAACACGGACACTTCCCTGAAATCTTTATCTGTGGAAAACACGGTGACCGCCTGCGCCACCAGCGGGCGCAGACCGCTTTGGGGCGGCACGCAGAGCGTGACCCGGTAGCGGAAGTTGTCCATCACCCGCACCACGTTCAGGGGCGCGGGGCCAAGTATGCGAACGTCCTCCCGGCTCCCCACCTCGGTTTGGAAGGCGTCCCGCAGCGCAAGCGCGCAGCGGAGCACCTGCTTCTCGTCCCGGCCGGAGGCGGTGACGGACAGCAGCTCCGAAAAGGGCGGCTGCGCCTGCAGCCGGCGCAGCTCCAGCTCCGAGGCGAAGAAGCTCTCGTAGTCCTGGGCTGCGGCCTGCAAAATCACCTGATTTTCCGGGGTGAAGGTCTGGATGACCGCCCGCCCGGGACGGGTGAAGCGCCCGCTGCGCCCCACCACCTGGGTGATGAGGGAGAAGGTGCGCTCGCTGGCGCGATAGTCGCCGGCGTACAGGCTCTGGTCGGCGCTGAGCACGCCCACCAGCGTGACGTTCTCAAAGTTCAGACCCTTGGTGACCATCTGGGTGCCCACCATGATGGGGATGCGCTCCTCCCGGAAACGGCGCAGCAGGGCCTCATGCCCGCCCGCCGCGGACACGGTGTCCGTGTCCATGCGCAGCACGCCCGCGCCGGGCAGCAGCGCCGACAGCTCCTCCTCCACCTTCTGGGTGCCCACGCCCACATAGTTCAGCTTGCCGCCGCATTGGGGACAGGCCGCGTCCGCGTCCTGCTCGTGTCCGCAATAGTGGCACAGCAGCTTGCGCCCGTAGCTGTGATAGGTGAGGCTCACGCTGCACCGGGGACATTTGTAGGTGTAGCCGCATTCGCCGCAGGTGATGAGCTTGCTGGCGCCCCGGCGGTTCAAAAACAGGATGCTCTGCTCGCCGGCGTCCAGATTGGCCTCCAGCTCCCGGCGCAGCAGGGCGCTGATGCTGCCCCCGTTGCCGGCGCGCAGCTCCCGCTTCATGTCCACGAGCTCCACCGTGGGCAGGGCCATGCCGTTATACCGCTCCGGCAGGGTGAAGTAGCCGCAGCGCCCGGTGAGGGCCTCGTAGCGGCTGACCACCTGCGGGGTGGCGCTGCCCAGCAGCAGCAGCGCGCCGGCGCGGGCGCAGCGGAACCTTGCCACGTCCCGGGCGTGATACCGGGGGGCGTTCTCGCTCTTGTAGGTGTCCTCCTGCTCCTCGTCGATGATGATAAGGCCCAGGTCGCTCACCGGGGCGAACACGGCGCTGCGGGTGCCGATGACCACCCGGGCCTCCCCGCCGCGGATGCGCTTCCACTCGTCGTAGCGCTCCCCCATGGAGAGGCTGGAGTGGAGCACCGCGATGGCATTGCCGAAATGGGCGGAGAAGGTGCGGAGCATCTGGGGGGTGAGGGCAATCTCCGGCACCAGCAAAAGGGAGCCCTTGCCCCGGCGCAGCAGCTCGCCGATGAGGCGGATGTACACGGTGGTCTTGCCGCTTCCCGTGACGCCCTGCAGCAGCGCCATGGCTGCCTTGCCGTCCGCCATGGACAGGATGCCGTCAAAGGCGGCGCGCTGCCGGTGGTTCAGCTCCGGGGGCGGCAGGCGCTCGCCCGCAAAGCGCTCCGGGCGGCGAAACACCTCCTCGGTCTCCACGGTCACATAGCCCGCCTTTATGAGCGCGCGCAGGGAGGGCAGGGACGCGCCGGTGAAGGCGCGCAGCTCCTGGGAGGAGACGCGGCCCACGCCGCAGAGGGTTCGCAGCAGCTCGCTTTGCTGGGGGGCGGAGCGGGCCTTCCGCTCCGAAAGCTCCAGCGCCTCCTCGGCGGGGATGACCAGGGACACCATGTCCTCGGTCTTGTCCCCCACCCGGCGGCGACCGTTTTTGTACCACAGCCCCGCAGGGAGCATGGCCTTCACCGCGTCAAACACGGTGCAGAAAAAACGCTCCCGCATCCAGAGAGCCAGCTTCAGATCCTCGCCGGTGAGCAGCGGCTCCGTGTCCAGCACGGCGGTGACGGCCTTCAGCTTCGCGTAGGCGCTCTCCTCCCCCAAAGCCAGCACCACGCCCTCGGCAGGGCGGTTGCCCCGGGAAAAGGGCACCGTGACCCGCATTCCGGGGCACAGCCCGCCCGCAAGCTCGGGGGGAATCAGATAGTCGTAGGGCTTGTCCAGGCTGAAGCTCACGCCGGAGACCGCTACCTTTGCAATTGTCATTTCCGGCAAGCTTCTCACCTCTTTAAGAACGAGTTTCGGCGGGGCATTGCCCCGCCAAAAAAGTGCCGATCTACTTGATGATGGTCAGCTTTCCGCTGTAAACCTCGTCGATGGCCTGAGAGACAGGCTTCTTCTCCAGCACATCGCCGGACTCCTCGGCACGCTGGGAGATGTTGCGGGCGCGCCGCGCCACCAGATTGACCAGAAGATAACGGCTGCCGACCTTATCCACAAGCTCGGACATGGGGGGGTAAAGCATCATGATTGAAGCACCTCTTGTATCAAATTTATTCGTTCCTCCGCCCTGCATTTCTCGGCGGTGATAATGGAATCAAGCTCTTTTGCTGCCACATCCGGGTCGTTGTTCACCACGATGTAGTCGTACTTACGGGCCTCGGCGCATTCGCACTGGGCCTGACGCAGCCGGGAGAGAATTTTCTCCTCGCTGTCGGTGTTCCGGTGACGCAGCCGCCGCTCCAGCTCCTGACCGCTGGGGGGCAGGATGAACACCGCCACCGCGTCCGGTCGGTTGAACTTCACCTGGGCCGCGCCCTGCACCTCGATGTCCAGCAGCACGGTGAGACCCTCCTGCAGCCGCTGCTCCACATAGTCCCGGGGGGTGCCGTAGCAGTTGCCCACATACTGGGCGTGTTCCAGCAGCGCGCCCTCCTCCACCAGCGCCGCGAAGCGCTCCTGCGTGACGAAGAAGTAGTCCCGCCCGTCGCTCTCCCCCTGCCGGGGGGCGCGGGTGGTGGCGCTGACGCTGAAGCACAGGTCGTCTCTCAGCTCCATCAGCCGGTTGATAACGGTGCTTTTTCCCGCACCGGAGGGGCCGGAAATCACAATCAGCCGTCCCCGTTCAGTCCTCTGCATCCGCTTCACCTCCCATAAGCTCCTGCCCGCCGCCGGCGCGCTGTCCGATGACCTCCGGCGTCAGGGCGCTGAGGAACACATGGCCGCTGTCGGTGATGAGCACCGCCCGGGTCTTTCTGCCATAGCTGGCGTCAATCAGGGCGCCCCGTTCCCGGGTGTCCTGGATGATGCGTTTGATGGGCGCGCTGTCCGGCGCCACCACGGCCAAAAGCCGGTCGGCGGACACCAGACTGCCGTATCCGATGTTGATGAGCTTCATCCGCGTCACTCCACGTTCTGAATTTGCTCGCGGATCTTCTCGATCTCGCTTTTCAGGTCCACCACCACATGGGCCAGCTCCGCGCTCTGGCACTTGGAGCCGATGGTGTTGCTCTCCCGGTTCAGCTCCTGAATGAGGAAGTCCATCTTCCGCCCCACCGGCGACTGCCCGGTGACCAGCCCGGTGAGCTGGCTCAGGTGGCTGCGCAGGCGCACGGTCTCCTCGTCCACCGCCACCCTGTCCGCGAAGATGGCGGCCTCGGTGATGATGCGGCCCTCGTCCAGACTTTTCCCCTCCAGCACCTCCCGGAGCTTCTGCTCCAGCCGGGCGCGGTAGTCCGCCACGGTGCGGGGGGCGTTTTCCTCCACGATGCCGGTGAGCCGTCCGATCTCCCCGATGCGGCAGAGCACATCCTCCCGCAGCTTGGCTCCCTCCCGCGCACGCATGGCGTCATACTCGGCAAGAGCCTCCTGGGCTACGGCAAGCAGCCCCTCGCCCAGCGCCTCGGTGTCCGTGTCCCGCCGCTCCAGCGTGAGCACGTCCGGCAGGCGGCTGAGGGACATGGCGTTCAAGTCGCAGGCGGTGCCGGTCAGCTCCCCGATGCGATGCAGCGCGGCCACGTAGCTTTGCAGCAGCGGCTCGTTCACCCGAACCTGTGTGTCGTCGGAGGCGGCGGCGGACACGGTGACAAACACATCCACCTTGCCCCGGGAGATGTGCTGCTGCACGGCGCTTTTCAGCTGATCCTCCGCGAACAGCAGGCTGCGGGGCAGCTTCACGGTGGTATCCAGATAGCGATTGTTGACGCTCTTGACCTCCACGGTCAAATCAAGGCCGCAGACCGCGCCTCTGGCGCTGCCGTAGCCGGTCATACTTTTAATCATCATTCATCTCCATGACCGATTATTCTGATTATTTCATAGGTGATGGGGCTTTTCTTCTTGCTTCTGGCCACCAGCACCGCAATGCCCAGTCCGCAGGCGAAGGCGAGAAAGCTCACCGTCACGCACCAGCCCTGACTGGCTCCCAGAGCGTGGGCCACGGCGTAGCCGATAAAGAACAGGATGAAGGGCACCACATAGACCAGAAAGGCCGCGCCCAGCACCTTGGAGGAGGCGGTCTCGATCTCCACCCGGTCGCCCACCTGGGCATAGATGGGGTTTTTGGCCTCCACCCGCAGCTTGGAGGCGTAGTTGCAGACCTCGCAGCTTCCGCAGCTGTCGCCGCAGGCGGTGCCGCGCAGCACCTCCACCTCCGCCTTGCCGGCGGGCATCAGTTTTTTGATGATGGCAAATTGCGTCAAGTTATTCCCTCGCTATCCTTTGATATTGACCGTCATTTTGTAGTCGCCGATGGCGCCGGCCGCGGCGCCCGTAATGTGAATCTTGGCGGCCACGGACACGTCCCCGGTGGTGGCGATGGCGCTCAGGTCAGCCACCGCGCTGATGTCGGAGGGGCGCAGCTTGGCAAGCTCTGCCCCGGTGCCCCGCACCGTGACCTCAATGCTGCGGGTGAGCACCTCCGCCTTGTAGCCGGCGGGCAGTTTGATATAGCTCAGCTCCGTCACGCTGAACTTCTTCGTCTCCAAACCCACCACCTCGATGGTGACCTTGGCCTCGGTCTCCCCGGTCACGTTCTGCACGTCGTTATCCAGCACGATGGGGTAGGTCTGCTCCCAGGTGCTCTCAAAGTCCGTCAGGTCGATGGTGGCCACGGGAATCTTGTTGATGCCGTTCAGGATGGAGGCATCCCCGGAGATGGTGATGGTGCTGGGCTCAATGGAGATGATGCAGTTTTCCATCGCCGCGCCCGCGCCCTCCAGCAGGGACACGGTGAGGGCGACCTCCTTGGTGACGCTCACCGGCAGGGTGACGCGCACGGTGTCGTAGTCCCCGGTCACGTCGTCATACTCCAGCGCGTTGCCGTCCTTGTCCCGCAGCACATAGTTCACGTCCGCGGTCTTGGTGGCGGTCACGTTCTCGCCGCCGATGGTGGCCCAGACGTGATCCACGTTTTTCAGCTGGGTGTCCGGTCCGCTGAGGGTGATGGTGCCCGGCTCAAAGGTGGGCTCGTCCGCCAGATAGCCCTCTGCCACGCTGCCCTCGAACGCGCCCTTCACGGGCACGGTTTTGGTGGAAATCTCCGACACCAGAAGCTGGATATACTCCGGCGTCTTGGTGACCACCTGAATGGCGGAGGCGTTCACCCCGTCCGGGAACGTGAGGGTGTAGGCCCGCATATTGTTGCCTGTCATGGTGATTTTGCTCAGGTCAATCACGGCCTTCACATCGTCCGCGGACAGGCCGCCGATGTTGCCCCGTGTCCCGCTGATGGTGACGGAAACGGTGTTCACGTCCACCGCGGTGACCACATAGCCCTTGGATTCCTGCAGACTCTCCGCGCCGGTGAGCACCACATCCACGTTGGTGAAGCTGCGGTTGATGGTCTCCTCCTGGGTGCCGGTGACGTACAGCCAGATGAACAGGGACGCCAGCAGGGAGATTACCGCCCAGAATACTCTGCTGTCAAGCAGGCTGAATTTCTTATTCTTTTTCATCTTTTTTCACCTTCGCCGCAGACAGGGCGGAAAAGAACCTGGAAATGCCCCGCTTACTTTGCCCTTCCTCCGGCGGGATCAGCTCCGCCCGAAGGATTTTCTCAAACATTTCCGGGGAAAGGTGCCGCTTCAGCATCCCGTCGATGGCCACGGAAATGGAGCCGGTCTCCTCGGAGACAATGGCCACCACCGCGTCGCTGTGCTCGCTCATGCCGATGCCGGCCCGGTGGCGCATCCCCAGATCCCGGGAGAGGTTGGCGTTGTGGGACAGGGGCAGCATACAGCCGGCGGCGGCGATGCGCCCGTCCCGCACAATCAAAGCCCCGTCGTGGAGAGGGGCCTTGGGGTAAAACACGTTGCGAAGCAGCTCGCCGGTGACCTCCGCGTCCACAATGGTGCCGGTGGACATCTGCTCGTTCAGGCTGTTGTTCCTCTCGAACACGATGAGGGCGCCGGTCTTGCTGCGGGACATATCCTCGCAGGCCAGCACGGTCTGGGTGATGGCGGCCTCCACCGTGAGGGGGGCGGCGCTGCCGTGGGAGAACAGCTCCGCGAAGCGACCGCTGCCCATGCGCTCCAGCAGCCGGCGCAGCTCCGGCTGGAACAGAATCACCAGCGCGATGAGACCCAGCTCCACCGTCTTGCGCAGCAGGTAGCTGACCATGGTGAGGGTGAGCAGCTCGCTGACCCACAGGGCCACCACAATGAGCACCACGCCCCGGGCGACCCGGGAGGAGTTGGTCTTGCGGATGAGCCCGATGGCCGCGTAAATGAGCGCGGCAACGATGAGGATATCCAGCACGTCGGATACTCCCATCGTGGACATATAGTTTGTAAATCTGGAAAAAATATCGGCAATTGCTTCCATAGGCCTGTCCCCATACTGTCGTGGAGAGCGCCCGCTGCGTCACCGCGGCGGACGTTCAATCCCTGTTCTTTGGATAAGAGTTCATAGTATTATATAATATCCCGGGGTAAATAGCAAACTCATTTTGCGGCGGCGGGCTTATTTTTCAGCAGCTCGCCGGTGATGCGCGCGGCGGCGCTCACCTGCCGGGGGGTGTTGAAGGGGGAAAAGCTAAAGCGCACCGTGCCGCCGGACAGGGTGCCGGCGCTTTTGTGCGCCAGCGGCGCACAGTGTAGCCCGGCGCGAACCGCCACGCCCCGCTCCCCCAGCGCGGCGCCCAGATCCTCGCAGCCCATGGCCTCGGGCAGCGCCGAGAGCACGCCGCTTTGCGCGGCCTCGTCCCCGGACTCAAACAGCAGCAGGCGCGGGACGGAGCGCAGCTCCTCCGCCATCTGACGGCGCAGCCGCCCCTCCTGTTCCCGGATGGCGGCGGGGGTCAGGCGCTTCACAAACCGCACGCCCTCCATCAGCCCGGCGATGCCGGGGATGTTGTGGGTGCCGGCCTCCAGCCGATCCGGGAGGAAGGCGGGCATCTCCTGGGCGCGGCTCTCGCTGCCGGTGCCCCCTGCCAGCAGGGGCTTTGTCTCCCCGGCGCACAGCAGCACCCCGGTGCCCTGGGGGCCCAGCAGGCCCTTATGGCCGGGCATGGCGATGAACCGGGCTCCCAGCCGGCGGGCGTCGATGTCCAGCACTCCGGCGGACTGGGACGCGTCCACGATAAGGGGCACGCCCTGCTGCGCGCAGGCGTCCGCGATGTCCTCAATGGGCAGGATGAAGCCGAACACGTTGGACACATGGGTGCACACCGCGCATTTCGCCCCGGGGAGCTTCTCCCGGAAGGCGGTCAGGGCGGCGGACCGGTCAAAGAGGGGCGACTCCGCCACGTCAATCACGGCGCCGTACAGCCCCAGGGCGCGGGTGACGGCGTTGTGCTCCCAGCCGGAGATCACCACCCGGTCTCCCGGGCGAATCAGGGAGTGGATGGCGATGCACAGGCCGTGGGTGGCGTTCATGGTGAACACCACGTTCTCCGGCGCGGGTGCATGGAACAGCCCTGACAGCTCCTCCCGGCAGCGGAAGGCGGTGTCGGCGGCCAGCATGGCGGGGGCGTGGCCTCCCCTGCCCGGGCTCGCCATGGCGCGGATGGCGTGGGCGGCGGCTCTCGCCACGGCGGGGGACTTTTGCAGACTGGTGGCGGCACTGTCAAGGTAGATCATGGCCTGATACCTCCGTGTAGCTGCCGTCCTCGTTCACGCGAAAAAGCCGCCCGTAGGCGATGCCCTTCTCCGCCATGATGCTGAGGGCGCTTTGGAACCGGCGCTGGGCCACCTTCACGCAATAGCCGCAGCCGCCGCCGGAAAGCTCCTGGGGGGCGCGGGAAACGGCGGCGGTAATCCCGGCGCGGGACAGCGCCGCCTCCGCCCGCTGGGCGTAGGTGAGGGAACGGCACATGATGATATACTGCATAAAGATCCTCCCGCAAGGTGATGATACATCATTCTATGCGGGAGGCGTCGGTTTGCTAAGCGATCAGTGCCACGGCGTGGGCGGCGATTCCCTCGCCGGAGCCGGTGAAGCCCATATGTTCCTCGGTGGTGGCCTTCACGCTGACGCGGGAGGGCTCCGTATTCATGGCCCGGGCCAGATTGGCGCGCATGGTCTCCACATGGGGGGCCAGCCGGGGCGCCTGCGCCACCACGGTGACGTCCACATTGCCCACCTCATACCCCGCCTGACGCAGCCGGGCGCACACCTCGCCCAGCAGAAGAAGGCTGTCCGCCCCCTCATAGGCCGGGTCGCTGTCGGGAAAGAGCCTGCCGATGTCCCCCAGCGCCGCCGCGCCCAGCAGCGCGTCCATCACCGCATGGGTGAGCACGTCCGCGTCCGAATGGCCCAGCAGACCCTTCTCAAAGGGAAGCTCCACGCCCCCCAGCACAAGCCGTCTGCCGCTCACCAGCCGGTGGGCGTCGTAGCCGTGACCGATGCGAAAGTCCGGTGAATTCAGCACGTCCACTCCCCCCTCTCCTGCAAAATCGCCCGGGCGGTGAGGATGTCCGCCGGGGTGGTAATCTTCAGGTTCTCATCGCTGCCCGGGGTGAGGCGCACAGGCGCGTCCCGCAGCATCACCGCCTGACAGTCGTCGGTGATGGACAGGCGCAGGCGCACGGCCTCCTCCAGCGCGGCGCGAAGCAGGGGCGCCGAAAACACCTGGGGGGTCTGCATCAGGTACAGCTCGCTGCGCTCCAGCGTTTTCACCGCCATGCCGCCCCGGCCCACCCGCACCGTATCCTTCACCGGCACGGCGGGGGCGGCGGCCCCGCAGTCCGCTGCGGCAAGCACCGCCTGCTCAATGGTTTCCCCGTCCACCAGCGGACGGGCCCCGTCGTGGACGGCGATCAGCTCCGTGTCCTCGCCGCACAGCTCCACGCCCCGGAGCACCGACTGGGCGCGGGTGTCCCCGCCGGTGACAAGGTCGGTGAGCTTGGTGACGCCGAACACCTCCCCCAGCGCGGCAATGCGGGGGATGCTCTCGCTGCGGGTGACTACGATAATCCGGGAAATCCAGGGGCTTTCCTGCAAGGCCCGCAGGGTCTTGCAGATGACCACGCTGTCCCCCAGCGGGAGGAACAGCTTATCCTCGCCCATGCGCTCCGACGCGCCCGCCGCCGCCACCACGCAGACGCAGCGGGGCCGGGGAGGCTCCGAAGGGTTTGTAAAGAACATAGGGACGACCTCACTTCATGAAAATGAGGCGGGCCGCAGCCCGCCCCGTGACGAATTTTATCAGCTTATCATGGCGGTGTCCAGACGTTTTTCCACCTCGTCATAGGTGGAGCTGTCGCTGAGCACCAGCTCGGAAATGATGATTTGCTTGGCGCTGTGGAGCATCTTCCGCTCGCCGGTGGAGAGACCCCGCTCCCGATCCCGGGCCATCAGGCCCTTGATGACGGCGGCTACCTCCATCAGGTCGCCGCTGCGGATGCGAAGCATATTCTCCCGGTAGCGCTTGTTCCAGTTTTGGGTGATGGAGACCTCGATCCCCGGAATGGCGGCCATAATCTGCTCCGCCTCCGCCCGGGACACGATGGGGCGCACGCCCACCTCGCCGCAGGCCTCCACGGGAATCATCACCAGCATATCGCCTGCGGGAAGCCTCAGGACATAATACTTCCGCACAGCGCCGTTTATTCTCTTTTCCTCGACCGCTGATATCCTGCCCGCTCCGTGGAGCGGGTGCGCGATCATATCGCCGACCCGGTACGTCATCATGCCCTCCTTAGATTTATACTTGTAGTTATATTATACACGTCCTTCCCGATATTAGCAAGGTATACCGGGAAAAAAGCGTGATTTTAGCGCTATTTTAACGGAAATTCTCAAAAAAGACCGCCCCTCCGTGTACGGAAGGGCGGTCTGACGGTATTTAACGGTTTAGTCCTGGTCGTTGCCGGCATCCATGGGCACATTGCCCTTGGCCTCGCCGTCCACGCCGACCTCATAGACCAGCGCGTCCTCCCGGGAAGCGGGGGCCGCCTGCTCCTCGTCCTGATGACGGGCCGGTTCCGGCTCGCTCAGCGCGCGGATGGACAGGGAGATCTTCTGCCTGTCGTTGTCGATGGCGGTGATCTTGGCATCCACCTCGTCGCCCACGGTGAGAACCTCGCCGGGCTGGGCAATGCGGCGGTTGGCGATCTGGCTGATGTGAATCAGGCCGTCCACGCCGGGCATAACCTCGGCAAAGGCGCCGAAGGGCATCAGCTTCACAATCTTCACGGTGGCCACGTCGCCCACGGAGAAGTTGGTGACGAACTTGTTCCAGGGGTTATCCTCGGCCTTCTTGCAGCCAAGGGAGATGCGGTGGTTATCCTTATCGAAGCTGAGGACATAGACCTCCAGCTCGTCGCCCACGCCCACCACGTCCGCGGGATTCTTCACGCGGTTCCAGCTCAGCTCGGACACGTGCACCATGCCGTCCACGCCGCCGATGTCCACAAAGGCGCCGTAGCTGGTGAGGCTCTTAACAATGCCCTTATACAGCTTGCCGTTCTCGATCTCGTTCCATACGGCCTCGCTCTTTTCCCTGCGCTCACGCTGGGACACGGCGCGGATGGAGCCCACCACGCGGCGGCGGGCACGGTTCACCTCGGTGATCTTCAGGCGCACCTTCTGCTTGAGCAGCTCGTTCATGTCGGCATCCTTGGGCATGCCGGACTGGGAGGCGGGCACGAACACCCGGTTGCCCTTGATGGTGACCACAACGCCGCCCTTGTTGATCTCGGTGACGGTGCCCTCCACCACGGTGCCGTCCTCCTGGGCGGCCTCTATATCACCCCAGCTCTTCACGGAGTCCAGACGCTTCTTGCTGAGCTGGGCGGTGCCCTCCACGTCGTTGACACGGACCACAATGGCCTCAATGGTGTCGCCCACATGGAACAGGTCCTCTACCTTGCCCTCAGCTCCGTCGAACTCGGAGGTGGGGATAAATCCGGAATACTTGGTGCCCAGGTCAACGCTGATCTCGGTGGGAGTGATGGCCACGACCACACCGTTGACGGTATCCCCGTTATATACAGATTTCAGAGAATCCTCCAGCATTTCGTCAAAGCTCTTCTCCACGGCGGGGACTTCCTCCGCCACGGGAGCCGCTTCTTCGCAAACGCATTCGTTCTCTTTCACTGGAGCGTCCAGCTCCGGATTCTCGTTGATGACATTTTCATCGATCATTGTTTCCTGTACCTCCTTGATTATCCACTCCGGCGCCGACGCGCCGGCTGTGACGCCAATGATAGTTGCCCGTCGGAGAAGCGCAGTGTCAAGCTCGGCCGCGTTGGCCACGAACTGGGTATTCGCGCAGCGTTCACGGCACAGCTTGTACAGATGGAGACTGTTCGCACTGTGTTTCCCGCCGATGACGACCATAGCATCGCATTCCGAAGCGAGTTTCTTCGCTTCCTCCTGTCTTGTGGACGTAGCGCTACATATTGTATCAAATACTTCCGCATTTGTACACACATTTTTTATGAATTTATTGCATTCCGTCATATTGTCGGCGGTTTGGGTTGTCTGCACGACGACGGTCAAGGGTTTTGTCGGATTTAATGTATCCCGCGCCAGCCAGAGAGCCAGCTCCGCCGCCCCGGAGACCACCACAGCCTCCCCGCACCAGCCCAGAATGGCCCGCACCTCCGGGTGCTCCCGGTCGCCGATCACCAGCACCGTTCTGCCCTGCTCCGATGCCCGGCGGACAATCTGGTGAATCCGCTCCACGTTGGGACAGGTGGCGTCGCAGATGCGGGCATTTCCCGCTGCAAGCGCCTGATACTCCGCCCGGGAGGCGCCGTGGGCGCGAATGAGCACCCGCTCCCCCGCCGGCAGCTCCTCCGGGGAGGCGATCACCCGCAGTCCCTTCTCCGTGAGGCGGCGCATCACGTCCTCGTTGTGAATCAGCTCCCCCAGGGCGTAGCAGGGGCCCTCCGAGAGCAGCTCCTCTGCCATGCCGGCGCTGCGCCGCACCCCAAAGCAGAAGCCGGCGCTTTTGGCAAGACGCAGCTCAGCGGCCATGGGCTTCACCGTCCCGCAGCTGGTAGATTTGCTCCATCACCTGAGCGGCGGAGCGCTCGTACTCCTCATGGGTCACGGCCTCCACCGAAATGGGCTTGCCGATGCCCACGGTGATGCGTCCGAAAATCCGCTTCCGCCGGGGGATATACATGGGCACGATGGGAACGTGCAGCTTGGCGGCAATCCGCACCGCGCCGGTTTTGGCCTCCACCTGATTGTCCTCCTCCGTGCGGGTGCCCTCCGGGAACAGGAACACCTGCCGCCCGTCCTTTAAGAGCCGCATGGAGGCGCGAATGGCCTCAATGTCGCTCTTGCCCCGCTCCACGAACACCACGCCGATCTTCTCCAGAATCCTGCCCAGAATGGGCACCCGGCGCAGCTCGATCTTGGCCATGAAGTGGATCATGTGGGTTTTGCCGCAGGCGAAGGCCGCCAGCAGCGGGTCAATGTAGTTGGAGTGGTTGGCGCAGAGAATCACCGGCCCCTCCGGCACGTTTTCCGCGCCGAAGCTCCGCATGGGATAGAGGAAGCCCACCAGCGGGCGGAGCAGGCGGTAGGCCCGCCCATAGGAGCGCTCTACCTCCCCGTAGGTTCGGGGCAAGGGCTTCTCATTCATGGCGTCCATCCTCCCTTCGGGCGGTAATCAGGGCGCACAGGGCGTCCACGCTCTCAGACAGCGTCATGTCCCCGGTGTCCAGCAGCACCGCGTCCGGCGCGGCGCGCAGGGGCGCGGCGGCCCGGTTGGTGTCCTGCTCGTCCCGCTGCCGCAGCGCGTGCAGCACCTGCTCCGGCGTTGCATCCACCCCCCGCGCCAGCAGCTCCGCGCAGCGGCGGGCGGCCCGGGTCTCGGCGGAGGCGGTGAGGAACACCTTCAGCTGCGCCTGGGGCAGCACCACGGTGCCGATGTCCCGTCCGTCCATGATCACGTCGTGGGTCCGGGCAAGGGAGCGCTGTGTCTCCATCAGGAAGTCGCGCACCGCCGGCAGGGCGCTTACGTCGCTGGCGCACAGGGAGATTTCCGGCGCGCGAATCGCCGCCGACACGTCCTCCCCGTCCAGATACATCCGCTGCGCCCCGGCCTCATCGTAGGCAAGCGCGATGCGGAGGGCGGGCAGCAGGGCGGAAACGGCGGCGGCGTCACGGGTGGGGATGCCGGCGCGGCGGGCGGCAAGGCCCACAGTGCGGTAGATGGCCCCGGTGTCCACATAAAGAAAGCCGAAGCGCTCCGCGGCGGCCCGGGCGAGGGTGCTTTTCCCCGCGCCGGAGGGGCCGTCCACGGCCACGGCAAAATGATTTTCCAAAGGTTTTTCCTTCCTCTCACACGGAGTTGCCCGCGGCTCGCCCGGTGGCCCAAGCGATCTGCAGGTTGAAGCCGCCGGTGTAGGCGTCCAGATCCAGCACCTCTCCGGCAAAATGGAGCCCGGACACCAGCCGGGAGCCCATGGTGCGGGGGTCCACCTCCCGGGTGTCCACGCCGCCGGCGGTGACGATGGCCTCCGACACCGGGCGGGGGCCGGTGACGCTCACCGGGAAGGCCTTGAACAGCTCCACCAAAGCGCGGCGCTGCTCCCGGGTGATGGAATTGACCCGGGTGTCCTCCGGGATGCCGCTCAGGCGCACCAGCACCGGAATCATGGCGCGTCCCGCCAGATCCCCCAGAGCGTTGCGGAATTCCCGGTTCTTATACAGCTCAAAGTCCCGCAGCAGGCGGGCGTCCAGCCCCGGCTTCAGGTCGATGGCAAGGCGGTATTTGCAATGCTCAAAGTCCCGCATATGGGCGCTGGCGGACAGCACCAGCGGGCCGCTGACGCCGAAATGGGTGAACAGCATCTCCCCCAGCTCGCTGTACACGGACTTCTCGTCCTCGTAGGCGGTGAGGGTCACGTTCCGCAGGGAAAAGCCCTGCATCTCCCCGCACCAGTCGTCCGGGGAGTTCAGCGGCACCAGGGAGGGCCGCCGGGGCGTCACCGTATGGCCCAGCCGGGCGGCCATGGAATAGCCGTCGCCGGTGGAGCCGGTGCCCGGGTAGGAGAGCCCGCCGGTGCAGAGCACCGCGGCGTCGCAGGCGATGTCCCCCTGAGAGGTTCTCACGCCGGTGACCGCGCCGTTTTCCGTGAGGATCTCCCGGGCGGCGGCGTGCACCACACGGACGCCGCCTGCGGCGGCATAGCGCCCCAGCGCGTCCGCCACCTGATGGGCGTCGTCGCTCACCGGGAACACACGCTCCCCCCGCTCGGTCTTGAGAGCCACGCCCAGCCCCTCGAAGAAGGCCATCACGTCCTCCGGCGGGAAGCGGTGCAGGGCGCTCTGCAAAAAGCGACCGTCCCCGGGGATGTTGGCAAGCACCGTGCGAACGTCGCAGCGGTTGGTCACGTTGCAGCGACCCTTGCCGGTGAGGCGCAGCTTCCGCCCCAGAGAGCGGTTGGGCTCCAGCAAAATCACGTCCCGCCCCCGCTCCGCCGCCGTGCCGGCGCACATGAGCCCCGCCGCGCCGCCGCCGATTACCACCACGTCAGCTTTCAATTTTTTCGTATACCTCGTACTGGCTCCACACGCTCTCCAGCCGCCGGAAGGTCTCCCCCAGCGCCTCCCGCCTGCTGGCGCCGATGGCCACGATCAGGGCGTTCACAAGGCTGAGGGGCGCCACCAGACTGTCCAGAAAGGACACCATCTCGCTTTTGGCGAACAGGCACACGTCCGCCACCCCGTAGTAGGGGGAGGCCTGAGAGTCGGTGATGCCCACGGTGCGCGCGCCGTTCTCCTTGGCGTAGCGCATGGCCTTGATGGCCCGGGAGGAATACCGGGGGAAGGTGAGCCCCACGAACACGTCCCCCTCGTCGATGCGAACCATCTCCTCGTACACCTCCGCCGCCCCGTCCTCGCTGACGACGTGCACGTTATCCATCATCATGTTCAGGTAGAACCCGAAAAATTCCGCCAGATACTTGCTGGTACGCATGGCGGAGATGTACACCCGCTTTGCCCCAAGAATGGCGTCCACCGCCGCGTTGAAGGCGTCCTGATCCAGCTCCTCCAGCGTGGTTTGCAGCTTGTCGATATCGTCGGACAGCACGGCCTTCAGGATATTCCGGTCGTCGATCATGTCCTTGGCGGCCTCAATGCGCTGCACGGAGGTGAGCCGGTTGCGAATCATCTCCTGCAGGGCCTTCCGCATCCCCGGGTAGCCGTCGTAGCCCAGCTCGCTGGCAAAGCGCACCACCGTGGACTCGCTGACCCCCACGGCCTTGCCCAGCCGCCCGGCGGTCATAAACGCCGCCTTGTCGTAGTTTTCCAGTATATATTTCGATATCATCCTCTGGCCCTTGGAAAAGCCGGAGTTCTCCTTGGATATCACCGCGAGTATATCCTTATCCATCCCTTATCTCCCCAACGCGCACATGACGCCGATTTTTTAAGCCCATTCATTTTACACAGGTAAAATGCACAATTCAAGTGTTTTTGCATCAACTTTTGCAATATGGTGCAATTTACCCTGTCAAAAGTCAATCAATGCCCCGGATGTAGGCAATTTCCTCCGGGGTGAGGCGACGCCACTTGCCGCTGGGCAGGTCGCCCAGCTTTAAGTCCCCCTCCGCCACGCGCACCAGCCGGCCCACGTTCAGCCCGCACAGGGCGCACATTTTCCGCACCTGCCGGTTGCGTCCCTCGGAGATCTTCACCTCCAGCAGCGCGTTCATGCCGTCCCGGGTGAGGACGCTGGCCTCCGCCGGGCGGACGGTGTAGCCGTCAATGTCCATGGGGCGGCGCAGGGCGCGGACGCTCTCGGCGATGTCCTCGCCGGTCACATAGGCGTGGTAGGTCTTTTTTACGTTGTGGCTGGGGTGCATCAGCCGGTTGGCGGCCTCGCCGTCGTCGGTCATGATGAGCAGGCCCTCGCTCCACATATCCAGCCGTCCCACCGGGTACAGCCGGGCCCCCGCGCTCTCCACCAGCTCCGCCACGGTGCGGCGGCCCCGCTCGTCCGCCATGGTGGTCACATAGCCCCGGGGCTTGTGCAGCATTATGTAGCTCCGTCTCACGCCGGAGCGGATGGGCACGCCGTCCACGGTAATCACATCCGTCTCCGGGTCGGCGCTCATGCCCAGCGTGGCGGTCTCCCCGTTTCGCTTCACCCGCCCGGCGGTGATCAGCTCCTCCGCGGCCCGGCGGGAGGCTACCCCCGCCGAGGCGATAATCTTTTGCAGTCGCTCAGTCATAGTTATGACCATTCCTTTCGCTTTGCTTCAAGGCACAAAAGACCATAAAAAGGAATGGTCATAATGTGCGGATTTTTCGGTTGCCGCTTGCGCGGCGAGAAAAATGCACTTGAATGAAATGAAGTTTGAACTTGTTTCAAACTTTTTGTTCTCCCACATAATAGTATGGCCCCAGTGCCCGGCCGGTCATGGCCCAGACCCGCTTGAAACGCTCCCAGGGCGTGAGGGCGATGCCCTCCTTTTCCGGAACGGAGGCGGTGAAGTACAGCGGCCCCTGTGCCACGGTCTCCCCCTCCGACGTGAAGGTGATGCTGCCGGCGCTATCCAGCCGCTGCCACTTCCACCGGGCGCAGGCCCAGTCGTACAGCGCGGCGTGGTCAGACCAGTCGTCGGGCGCGCCCAGCGTGACGCACACAAGCCGCAGGCCGTCCCGGCTGAGCAGGGACACAAGGCTGCGCCCGGCGGCCTTTGTGTAGCCGGTTTTTCCCCCCACGCAGCCCTGACAGCGCCACAGCAGCTTGTTGTGGTTCAGGTACACGCAGTCCTCCACGGTGTAGCTTCTGGCGGAGAGGATCCGCAGCAGCGCCGCGCTTTCCAGGCAGGCCACGCCCAGGGTGGCAAGGTCGGCGGCGGTGGAGTAGTGTCCCTCCTGGTCCAGACCGTGGGGGTTCATGAAATGGGACTCGGTCATGCCGAGGGCGGCGGCCTTTTCGTTCATCAGCACGGCAAAGTCCCCGGCGCTGCCGGACACATGGAGAGCCAGCGCCATGGCGGCGTCGTTGCCGCTCACCAGCAGCAGGCCGTACAGGAGCTGCTCCACCGTGCGGGTCTGCCCCGCCCTCAGGTACATGGAGGAGCCCTCCATGCCCGCGCTGTCGGCGGTGATCACCACGCTCTCGTCCAAAGCGCAATGATCCAGCACCACCAGTGCGGTCAGCAGCTTGGTGGTGCTGGCAATCAGCATTTGCCGGTGCGCGTCCTGCTCATAGAGGACGCGCCCGGTGTCGGCGTGAACAAGGATGCAGCTCTCGGCGGACACCGAGGGCCGGGCCGCCGCGCAGGCGGGCACGGACAGTGCCGCGCACAGCGCGGCACACAAAATTAGGGGAAAAACACGCTTCAAGAATAGCACCACCCCGGCGAAAATTTTGGGCGGTGCTATTATTGACTGATTTTTTCCCTAATATGCCGCGCCGCTTATTCGGCGGACTTGGCCTGTTCCTTTTTGGCCTTCAGAGCCTCGGCCTTGTCCATCAGCATGGGCACCATATCCAGCAGCCGGTCCATGGTGTTGGCGGGAGGCGGCAGGATGTTCACCATCCGCACGCTGTCTCCGCTGACCACCAGAAAGCCCACGGGCTCCACCCGGATGCCCGCGCCGCTGCCGCCGCCAAAGCCGGCCCGGGCCTTGATGGGCAGATCGCTGCCGCCGGTGCCGAAGCCGAAGCTCACCCGGGAAACCGGGATCAGGGTCATACCGTCCACTGTGATGGGGTCGCCCACCACGGTGTTTACATCCACCATTTCCTTGATCTTAGCGAGACTGGTGGAGATCATTTCCCCCATGGGGCTCTGCTGCTGCAACTGTTCCATCCTTATCCGTCCTTTCGTCCGCGTCGGGTGCGCGGTCTGTATCTATTGGTTCGGCGTCCGCCGCCGGTGCTTCCGTCCGGGCGCTGCGCGCCGCTTCCTTTGCCTGCTGCTTCTTATACCGCAAAAGGCGTACTCCCGCGGTCAGTCCCACCGCCAGCAGCCGTCCCAGACTCACCGTCACGGTGAGCTCCCCGTCAATCTGGGGCTGGGTCAGCTCAAAGCTCACGGCGGTTTTCACGTCGCTTTGCTTCACCCGGAAGGAGCGCCGGGCCAGAGGCGCCAGAGCGCCCAGCGCGGTGTTCACATAGCCGTAGAGCATGGCGGCATTGTAGGGGTCCTCGTCCGCCGCCACAAAATGCAGGGTGAAGCGGTTCACCGTGAGCTTCCGGCGGAAATGGGACAGCGTGTCCAGCCCGATCTTCGCCAGGGCCAGCAGCTCGTCCACCGAGGGCTTTTTCTTGGGCTCCGGGGCGGTCTCCTCCTCCGGGGCCTCCTTCTTCTTTTTGGGCTTCTTGGGTTTTTTGGGCTTCTTCTCCTTCTCCGGCTGTTCCGGCTTTTCCTTCCGGGGGAACAGCCTCAGGTTGAAGCACAGCACCCGGGCGGCCACGGTGGGCTGCTCGTCAAAGTAGGTCACCTTCACGCCGAAGGGGAGAATGAGAATAAAGATCAGGATTGCCAGAATGATCAGCAGCGCGGTCAAGGCTCCGCCTCCCTTCGGTATCTTTAGTCGGGAATCTCCATGGCAAGCTGCTCTCCCCGCCCCTTTGCGGTGTCGATGGCGGCTTGCAGCTTTTCCAGTCCGTCTGTGGAGGACATATCCGGCAGGGCGGGCAGCTCCGAGAGGGAGCTGATGCCCATTACCCGCAGGAACGCGTCGGTGGTGCGGTACAGGGTGGGGCGACCGGGGGCCTCCAGCCGTCCGCAGGGCTCAATCAGGCCCCGCTCGCACAGGGTACTCACGGTGTAGGAGCTGTCCACTCCCCGTACCTGCTCCACATAGGCCCGGGTGACGGGCTGGAAGTAGGCCACCACGGCCAGCGCCTCCAGCGCGGGAGGGCTGAGCTTGGGCGGCGCCCGGTGCTCAATGACGCGAATCACCGTCTGGGCGTATTCGGCGGCGGAGCACAGCTGCAGCGCGCCCTCAAGTCTTAACAGTCTTATACCACGTTTTTCGGAAATATATTCCTGCGCCAGCCCGTCGGCGGCGGCAAGCACGTCCTCCTCCGGCACGCCCAGCACAAGGGACACGCGCCCGGCGGGCACGCTGTCTCCGGCGGCGAACAGCACGGATTCCAGTATGGACTTCAGTTCGGTCATTTCCATGGTCATTCCTCAATGGCTTCAATGATCTTGTCAGGGTCGCCGCCGGTGAAGGAGAGATACAGCTCCCCCTCCCGCTCCTCAATCCGCAGGGAGCCCATGGAGCACAGCTCCAGCACGGAGAGAAAGGTGGCCACCACCTCGCTGCGGCTGCGACCCTCCCGGTACAGCGTGCGCAGACACACGGCGTCGCCGGTGTGCAGGCGCTCCAAAAGCTCCCGGCTTTTCTCCCGCACGCCGTAGACAATGCGGCTGGGAGCCAGACGGCTCAGCTCCGGCGGGCCGGGAATTTTCGCCCCGCCCCGGGAGAACACCGCCAGCAGCGCCCGGAGCAGGTCCGCGCCCTCGTGCCGGTAGTCGTAGCTGCGCGCCTTCCGGTCCAGCGGCTCAGGCGCGCGGGTGTAAAGCAGAAAGCCCCGCTCGCTGGCCTCGCTGAGGGCGGGCAGCACGGTTTTGACGCTCTCCCGGGTGTCCCGGCAGCGCAGGGATTCCAGAGAGCTCATCAGCTCCTGCAGCTCCGTGGTCTCCTCCTCGCCGGTGAGCAGGGTCTTTGTCTTGATGTACAGCAGGTAGGCCGCCATCTGGACAAATTCGCTGGCAATCTCCAGATCCATCCGCTCCATGGTGGCCAGATAGTCCAGATACTGGTCGAGAATCCCGGAGATGGAGATGTCCCGGATCTCTATTTTGTTTTTGCTGAGGAGCATGAGAATCAGCGACAGGGGGCCTTCAAAGTCCCCGGGTCGGTCGCTGCTTTTCAGCACGCCCTCCAGTCGAAAGGTGGGGTCAGACAAGGCGGGACCATCCTTTTACATAAACTTGCTCACAAGCTGAAAGCCCCACTGGGCAAACAGGAACAGTCTGTCGTACACCCAGCCGGCGGCAACGCCCAGGGGGTTCAGGTTCAGGTTGTTCACCAGCAGCAAAATGGCCACCAGCGCGATCATGCCGTAGCGCTCAAAGCGCATGAGGGACCAGTAGGCCCGGTCGCTGAGGGCGGCCCCCAGCACCTTGCTGCCGTCCAGCGGCGGGATGGGCAGGATGTTGAACACCGCCAGCGCCGTGCTCAGGTAGGCGGTGATGGTGAGGAACTGCCCGATGAACTCGCCCGCGCCGCCCATGCGCCGCAGGGGGATAAACAGCAGTCCGTACAGCAGCAGGGCCACGGCGGCAAGGAGCAGATTGCTCACCGGCCCCGCCAGCGCGGTGAGGGCCATGCCCCGCTTGGGATTTTTGAAGTTTCGCATATCCACCGGCACGGGCCTGGCCCAGCCGAAGCGGAACACCACCATCATGAGCAGCCCCATGGGGTCGATGTGGCGGATGGGGTTCAGGGTCAGCCGTCCGGCGCGTTTGGCGGTGTTGTCCCCCAGCCGGTAGGCCACATAGCCGTGGCTCAGCTCATGGAGGGTGATGCAGAGAAGGGCGGGCAGAACCCGCAGCAGAATGTCGGTCAGGTAGGACCAGTCCAGTCCGTTCCAAAATGTTTTCAGGGCGCTGATAGTCTCACCTCCGCGGTCATAAACAAGATTATAACAATTCCCCCGGGCAAAAACAAGTGCGCCGCGCCCAAAAGTCCACGGCGCGGCGCGTTTTTTCTACAAAATATTCCTGATTGCGCCCAGCAGCGCGTCCCGTCCCAGCCCCTTTTCGGCGGAAAACAGCAGCAGCGGCGTGCCCTCGTCAAGGGAGAGGGCGGCGCGAATCATACCGGGATTTGCGGCCTTTTCCGTGGCATTGAGCTTGTCCGCCTTGTTGGCCACCACCACGAAGGGTCGTCCGGTGCTCTTGAACCACTCCGTCATAGTGACGTCGTCGGCGGTGGGGGCGTGGCGGCTGTCCACAATGAGCACGCCCAGAGTAATCTGCTCCGGCTCGGCGAAGAAATCCTCCATCAGCGCGCCCCAGCGGTCCCGCTCCCCCTTGGAAACGGCGGCGTAGCCATAGCCGGGCAGGTCGATGAAATAGAGGCGGCCGTCAATCTTGAAGTAGTTCACGTGCACGGTCTTGCCGGGGGTGTCCCCCACCCGGGCGAAGTTCTTGCGGTTTAGAAGCCGGTTAATCACCGACGACTTGCCCACGTTGGACTTGCCCGCGAAGGCCACCCGGGGCAGGGCGTCCCGCAGGAAGCCCTCCGGGCTGACGGCGGATTTGATGAACTCCGTCCGGTTCAGATTCAAGTCTCCCATTACTGTCCCATCCTTATCTCTCCCCGGGGCGAGGGCGCGGCGGGGGGCGGCGCGGCGGCTGCCGCGTCCTCCTGCGCCTCCAGACGGCACAGGGCAAGCTCCAAAATACTGTCCACATTGTCGGCGGTGACGAAGGTGAGCGCCCGGCGCACCGCCGGGTCAATCTCATCCAGATCCGGCTCGTTGGCGGCGGGGATGATGACGGTGGACACGCCGGTACGCATGGCGGCCATGGTCTTTTCCTTCAGTCCGCCGATGGGCAGGATGCGCCCCCGCAGGGTGATCTCGCCGGTCATGGCCAGATCCCGCCGCACGGGGATGCCCGTGAGGGCGGAGATCACGCCGATGCAGATGGTGATGCCGGCGCTGGGGCCGTCCTTGGGCACGGCGCCCTCCGGGAAGTGGATATGGATGTCCCGGGTCTTGTAGAAGTCCGGGTCAATGCCCAGAGAGGCCGCCCGGGAGCGGATATAGGTGATGGCGGCCTTGCAGGACTCCTTCATCACATCCCCCAGATTGCCGGTGAGCACCTGGGCGCCGCTGCCCGGCACCACGCCCACCTCCACATCCAGCACCTCGCCGCCCACGGCGGTCCAGGCGAGACCCCGGACAAGACCCACCTCGTCCCGGGGGTACAGCCCCTCGGGCTTATACTTTGCCACGCCCAGCAGACCCTCCAGCGCGCCGGCGCGCACGGTGAGGGACTTGTACCGCCCCTCGGCGATGCCGGTGGCGCACTTGCGGCAGATGGCGGCAATCTCCCGTTCCAGCACGCGCACGCCGCTCTCCCGGGTGTACAGGGCAATCATCTCCCGCACCGCGTCGTCGCTCAGGCGCAGGGTGGTGGCGGTGAGGCCGTGCTTTTTCCGCTGCTTGGGCAGCAGGTGACGCTTCACAATCTCCAGCTTCTCCTCGTCGGTGTAGCTGGTGAGCTCAATGACCTCCATCCGGTCCAGCAGGGCCCGGGGGATGGTGTCCGTGGTGTTGGCGGTGGTGATAAAGAGCACGCCACCCAAATCCAGAGGAATCTCCATGAAGTGATCCCGGAAGCGGCAGCACTGCTCGCTGTCCAGCGCCTCCAGCAGGGCGGCGGAGGGGTCTCCCCTGCTGTCGCTGCCCAGCTTGTCGATCTCATCCAGCACCATCACCGGGTTCATGCTGCCCGCCTGAATCAGGCCGGACACAATGCGGCCGGGCATGGCGCCGATATAGGTTTTCCGGTGGCCGCGAATCTCCGCCTCGTCGTGGACGCCGCCCAGCGCCACCCGGCACAGGCTGCGGCCCGTGGCCCGGGCGATGGACATGGCGATGCTGGTCTTGCCGGTGCCCGGAGGCCCCACAAGGCAGAGCACCCCGCCCCGCACGTTGTCGGTGAGCCGGCGCACGGAGAGATACTCGATGATGCGCTCCTTCACCTTTCCCAGACCGTAGTGGTCCCCGTCCAGCACCCGGCGGGCCTTGGCGATGTCCAGCGTCTCTCTGGTGGTGTGGTTCCATGGCACCTCCAGACAGGTGTCCAGATAGGAGCGGATGACCGACGCCTCGGCGCTGCCGAAGGGCTGCCTTTGCAGCCGGGAGACCTCCTTCAGGAGCTTGGTCTCCGTCTCCTGAGGCAGACCCAGCGCCCGGATGCGGGTGCGGTACTCGTCCAGCTCCAGCGGGGTGTCCCCGTCCTCCCCCAGCTCCGCCTGAATCACCTTCAGCTGCTCCCGCAGGTAGTACTCCTTCTGCCCACGCTCAATGGACTCCTGGGTGGCGTCGCTGATGTGCTTCTCAATCTCCAGCAGGGTCATCTCCCGGGCCAGCATCCGGCACAGCTCGCTGATGCGGCGGCCGGGACGGCGCTCCTCCAGCAGCTGCTGCTTCTCCGCGGGCTTCAGGTAGATGCTCTGAGCCACGAAGTCCGACACATGGGCCGGGTCGGTGCTGGTCATCACGCTGAGCACGCTCTCCTGGGGCACGTTGCCGGAGGCCTGGGCGTAGTCCCCAAACAGGCTGACGCAGCGGCGGCACAGAGCCTCCGTGCGGGTGGTGGGGGCGGCGGCAAGGTCCGGCAGCGGCTCAATCTCCGCCATGAGGCAGGGCGACTCCCCGGTGACGCGCACAATGCGGCCCCGGGCCATGCCCTCCGCCATCACCCGAACGCTGTGACCCGTGGGCTGGCGCAGCAGCTGCCGCAGGGTGCATACGGTGCCCACCGCGTACAGATCGTCCCCAAAGGGCATATCCTTGGCGATGTCCCGCTGGGCGGTGAGGAAAATCACCTGATCCCCGGCCATGGCGGCGTTCAGCGCGCTGGCGGACATGGGCCGCTCCACGTCGAAGTTCAGCAGCATTCCGGGAAAGACGCTGAGCCCCCGCAGGGGCAGCACCGGCAGAGCCCGGGGAGAGTCAAATATAAATTCATTTTTCATGAATAAGTCCCCCTTCCAAAGAGGAAAAGGGCGGGAGAAGCTTCTTCCCCCGCCCGCTAAAATCAGGATACGGTCTGTTGAGCGGGCTTGCGGCGTACCACCAGCGGCTCGGTGCCGTTTTTCACGCTGTCCTCCGTGACCACCACTCTGGCGATATCCGGGTCGGAGGGCACGGTGTACATGATGTTGGTCATCACCTTCTCCGCCACGCTGCGGAGACCCCGTGCGCCGATCTGCATCTCAATGGCCTTGTCGGCCATGGCGCCCAGCGCCGCCTTCTCGAACTCCAGCTTCACCCCGTCGTAGCTGAGGAGCGCCTCGTACTGCTTGGTGATGGCGTTCTTGGGCTGGGTGAGGATGCGCACCAGATCCTCCCGGCTGAGGGAGGCGAGGGAGGTGAACACCGGCAGACGGCCGATCAGCTCGGGAATGATGCCGAATTTCAGCAGGTCGTGGCTCTGCACGTTCTGGAGCAGCTCGCCGGTGTCCCGCTCCTTTGCGGAGCGAATCTCGGCCTCGAAGCCCATGGCCTTCCGGTCCAGACGCTTCTCGATGATCTTATCCAGCCCGTCGAAGGCGCCGCCGCAGATGAACAGGATGTTGGTGGTGTCCACCTGAATGAACTGCTGCTGGGGGTGCTTGCGTCCCCCCTGGGGCGGAACGTTGGCCACGGTGCCCTCCAGCAGCTTCAAAAGCGCCTGCTGGACACCCTCGCCGGACACGTCCCGGGTGATGGAGGTATTCTCGCTCTTGCGGGCGATCTTGTCGATCTCGTCGATATAGATGATGCCGTGCTCGGCCCGCTCCACGTCAAAGTCGGCGGCCTGCAGCAGCTTCAGGATGATATTCTCCACATCCTCGCCCACATAGCCGGCCTCGGTGAGGGTGGTGGCGTCCGCGATGGCGAAGGGCACGTTCAGCATCCGGGCCAGCGTCTGGGCAAAGAG
>CAZCDJ010000005.1:0-28010 GCA_964497655.1 uncultured Oscillospiraceae bacterium
GGCGTCCTCGTCCCGGAAGCAGGGGGCGATCTGGAAGTAGCGGTCGAAGCCGCTGGCCATCAGCAGCTGCTTGAACTGCTGGGGCGCCTGGGGCAGCGCGTAGAACTTGCCGTGGTGATTGCGGGAGGGCACCAGATAGTCCCGCGCGCCCTCCGGGGAGGACACGGTGAGGATGGGGGTGGTAATCTCCAGAAAGCCCTGCTCGATCATTGCCTGCCGAAGGGCGGCCACCACGCTGCAGCGCAGAATGATGTTCTTCTTGACCTCCGGGTTGCGCAGATCCAGATAGCGGTACTTCAGGCGGGTGGCCTCGTCCGCCTCCCGGCTGCGGTTGATCTGGAAGGGCAGCTCGCCATGGCGGCAGCGCCCCAGCACCTCCACCCGCTCCGGGACAATCTCAATGTCGCCGGTGGGCATATTGGGGTTCTTGCTGGCCCGCTCCCGCACCACGCCCTCCACCGCAACGGTGGATTCCTTGGTGATGCCCTTGAATACGGACACCATGTCCTCGGTCTCCGCCACCACCTGGGTGGTGCCGTAGAAATCACGGACGACCACAAAGGACAGGTTGCCGCTGACCTCCCGCACGTTCTCCATCCAGCCCACAACGCGGACGCTTTTGCCCGCGTCGCCTATTCTTAGCTCCCCACAGTTGTGGGTCCTTGACTGCATCATACTCTTAAAACCTTCTCCGAAAAAAATTATTTGTGATCCCTGATGATCCGCTCCTCGGCTCTGCCCCGGAGGAACGCGCGGATATCCAGCGCCGCCAGCTCCGGCGGCCGGCTGACCTGCTCGCCGGTGAACATATTCTTCACGGCTACCACGCCGGCATTCACCTCGTCCTCGCCGATGATAACCACGAAGGGGATGCCCTGCTTGTCCGCGTAGGACAGCTTCTGCTTGAATTTCTTGTCCTCGGCGTAGATCTGGGTACGCACGCCCGCGTCTCGCAGGCTGGTGGCGGTCTCCGCGGCGAAGGTCAAATCCTCCGTCATGGGGACAATGAGCACATCCGCCGGGGCGGACACCACGTTCTCGTTCAGCAGACCCTGCTCGTCCAGCACATAGAACAGCCGGGTGAGGCCGATGGAGATGCCCACGCCGGGCAGGGGCTTATCCGTGTAGTAGCCGGCCAGATCGTCGTATCGTCCGCCGGAGCAGATGGAGCCGATCTCCGGGTGGGAGTTCATGGTGGTCTCGTACACCATGCCCGTGTAGTAGTCAAGCCCCCGGGCAATGGTCAGGTCAATGGCGAAGCTGCTCTCCGCCACGCCAAAGGCGGGCATATATTTCACCACGGTTTCCAGCTCGTCCAGTCCCGCGTCGAAGGTGGGATTATAGCTGCGGTAATTCTCCAGGAAAATCAGCTTGTCCCGGGTCTCCCCCTTGAAGCCGATGAAGCGCAGCAGCTCGTCGCTTTTCCACTCGTCCACGCCGCACTCGTTTACCAGAAGCTCCTTCACCTTGGCGGGCCCGATCTTGTCCAGCTTGTCCACGGTACGCAGGATATCCCCCGCCCGTTCCCCCAGACCCATCAGCTCAAAGTAGCCGTTTAAGACCTTGCGGTTGTTGATGCGGATGGTGAAGTCCTCCAGCCCCAGCTCCGAGAAGGTGCGGTAGATGACGGCGGGAATTTCCGCCTCGTTCACCACGGAGAGCTTGCCGTCCCCGATGATGTCGATATCCGCCTGATAAAATTCACGGAAGCGGCCTCGCTGGGCTCTCTCGCCCCGCCACACCTTGCCAATCTGGTAGCGGCGGAAGGGGAAGGTGAGCTGGCCGTAGTTGGCGGCCACATACTTGGCCAGAGGCACGGTCAGGTCGAAGCGCAGAGCCAGATCGCTGTCCCCCTTCTGGAAGCGGTAGATCTGTTTCTCCGTCTCTCCCCCGCCCTTTGCCAGCAGCACCTCCGCCGACTCGATGGCGGGGGTGTCCAGCGGCGTGAAGCCGTAAAGCGCGTAGGTGCGGCGAAGCACCGCGAGCATCTTCTCCATTTTCATCTGCTGCCTGGGCAAAAGCTCCATAAAGCCCGACAGCGTACGAGGCGTGACCTTATCCATATTCGGCATCCTTTCGGGTGATAATAACATTAGAAACGGCGGGGTTCCGGCCCCGCCGTTTTAAGGGCGCTGTTACTTTTTCTTGGGATTGACAATATCGCGCCAGTCCAGATCGCCCCGGCGCAGGCCCTGAATGAGCACCTCCGCCGTGGCGGCGTTGGTGGCCATGGGGATCTGATATTGGTCGCACAGGCGCGCGATCTTGTTTACGCTGTCAAAGCCCTCCGGATTGGACGGATCCACAAAATCCAGCACCAGATCAATCTCGTTGTAGGCGATGCGGGCGCCGATCTGCTGCGCGCCCTGCTTATCGTGCAGGCACAGGGAAATGGGCAGCCCCGTGGCCTCCATCACCAGCTTGCCGGTGGTACTGGTGGCGCTCACGTTATGACCTGCTAAAATTCCGCAGTACGCGATGCAAAACTGCACCATCAGTTCCTTCTTCCCATCGTCCGCCAGCAGTGCTATATTCATTGGTTTACCTCCCACGGTGTCCGTGTGTTCATGATATGTTTATTCTCATTATGGTATTATAGGACTTTTATCGCCAAACTTCAACACCTTTTGTCACTTCAGCAGCGTGTTTTCGATGTCCTGGGTGTTGGTGGCATTCTTGATGGAGAAATAGGCGTCCAGGATTTCCTTGGCAATGGGGCCCATATCGCTGCCGGTCTTGCCCCGCTCCATCACGATGGCAATGGCCACCTCCGGATCGTCATAGGGGGCGTAGCAGATGAAGATGGCGTTGTTGGTCTTACCCTCGCCCAGCTGGGACGTGCCGGTTTTGGCCGCCACGCCGGGGGTATAGTAGGCGAAGGTGCCCGCGGCGCTGCCGTTTGCCACGTCATGGGCCACCAGATACATTCCCTCCTGCACCGCCGCCCAGTTATAGGCCTCGGCCTGCACGGTGCTCATCACCGTATCCTCGTTCTCGTACACCTTCTCGCTGAAATCGTAGCTGCGTACCTCCTTCAGAATGGAGGCGCTGTGCCGCACACCGGAGTTGGCCACCGCCGCGCAGTACTCCGCCAGCTGCAGGGGTGTGAACAGGCTGTCCGACTGGCCGATGCCGGCCTGCAGCGTATCGCCGTAGGTCCATTCCTTGCCGGCCAGCTCCATATGGTTCTCCCGGTGGGACATATTACCCGTGGTCTCCGCCAGCTCTATGCCCGTACTCTCGCCCAGGCCGAAGTCCTTGGCGTACTCCGCCATCTTGTCAATGCCCAGCGAGTCGCTGACGGTGTAGAAGAAGTAGTTGCAGCTGTCCCGGATGGCCTCGGACACATTGTCGTTGCCGTGGAGCATATGCTGCTGATAAATCCAGCACTCGGGGGCGTAGCCGTAGTCGATGTATTTGGTGAACACGCCGTTGCACTTGATGCGGGTGCCGGTGGTAATCACATTCTCGCTGAGGGAGGCAATGGCGGTGCAGGGCTTGAAGGTGGAGCCCGGGGCGTAGGCGCCGCTGAGCGCCCGGTTAAAGAGGGGCTTATCCGGGTCAGCCAGCAGCTCGTCGTAATCCTCCAGGAAGGTGCTCAGGTTAAAGGTGGGGTAGCTGCCGATGGCCAGCGGCTCGCCGCTTTTCACATCCACAACCACGGCGGCGGCGCCCTGAATGTCCTCCCGCACCTTGTCCATGGCGCCCATGGCAATGGCCTGCTCGTTTTCCGTGTCCCGTTTGGTTTGCAGACGCACCACGCCGGCCTCCAGCGCCCGCTCCGTGGCCTCCTGCATCCGGATGTCGATGGTCAGGTACACCTGATCTCCCGGCTCCGGCTCCTTGGTGTAGACGGTGCTGATCACCGTGCCCGCCTGGGTGGAGGTGACCTGCGCCTCCCCGTCACTGCCGTGGAGGTACTCCTCAAAGGCCAGCTCGGCCCCGTCCCGGCCCACCTTGGCGTCCAGCGAGTACTCCCCGTTTTTGGTGTACTTGTCAATCTCCTCGCTGGTCATGGGGGACACATAGCCCAGCAGATGGGCGGCGTACTGGGTCTTGTACTCCCGCACGAAGGCGGTGGACACCGTGACCACGCCGCTGTACTTTTCCAACAGCTTGGAGATCAGGCTGATGGACGCATCCTCCACGAACACATAGGGCGTGGTGGAAAATCCCGCCGCGTAGCGCACGTTGATCTCGTAGCGGATGCCGGCAATCACTCGCATCTCCTGCGCGGAGTAGTTGTTGTCGATCTTGTAGCGGGAGCGGAAGTAGCTCATCAGCTCCACGGCGGAGGTGTCCGCCTCCAGCCCCTTATCCTTCAGATAGGCCTCCAGCCGGGTCTGCTCCACGCTGGACATCTTCCGATACTCAAAGGGCGGCTCGGTGGTAACGGGCAGCTCGTCCGTGTATTCAAGCCCGCTCTCCCGGATGATATCCACCATATCCAGCAGCGCGGCGTTAGCCGTCGCGATCTCCTCCTCGCTGCTGCCGCCAAACAGCTTACTGCTGTTTATCATTATGTTGTAACATTCCCGATTTGATACCAGCACGCGACCATAGCGATCCATAAGATTTCCGCGGGCGGCGGTCACCGTCTCCGTGGTGGTGATGGTGCTGGCGCTCTGCTCATAGTAGCCCTCCGCATCCAGAATCTGCAGCTTGTACAGCTCCGTCACATAGAGGACAATCAGGCCCACAAGGGTCAGGGTGAGCAGGGCAATTCTTCCGGGCTTAACGATCTTGTTCATTGGGCCTTCCTTTCGCGGCGATTCCCCTGCCGGGGAAATAGAGGGGCGCGGCCAGCGGCACGGACCAGAGAACCTGCTTGCCCGCCGTGGCCAAAAGGCTGGCGAGGGGCTGATCCAGAATGACCCATACCCAAAACATCTGGCAAAACACGGTGAGAACGGATGCAGCCAGCGTGACGCACAGGTAGGCAAAGAAGCTCTTGTTCACATACCATCTGGCGGCCACGCCGGAGAAGAAACCGATGAAGGGGAACACCAGCGTGAACATCACGCTGCCGCCGAAGCTCATATCGGCAAAGAAACCCAGCGCAAGCCCGAACACGCCGCCCCAGACGCCACCCAGGAACATCCCCACGCTGACGGCGGCAGCCGGCAGAATCAGCGCCCGCGCGCCCAAAATCGTGATGCGGGACAGCACCAGATCCTGCGCCAGCAGCACAAGGAGCATATAAACGCCGCAGAGAGCCGCCCGGCGCACTTTGTCCATATTGATCAGGTCAAGGAACATGGGTCTCCGCCTCTCCTCACTCGGTCACATTGAATTCTTTGATGATAAACACCTGGGATACCGCGCCGATGTCGCAGGCGGGGGTGATGATGCCGTATTCGCTCTGCCCGCCGGCCTCGGTCTGCACATTGGAAACAGTGCCCACCGTGATGCCCTGGGGGAACAGCCCCCCCGCGCCGGAGGTGGTAACGGTGTCGCCGATGAACATCTGCGCGCCCTCGGCCAGATAGGTGAGCTGGACGCAGCCCTGCTGCATCAGCGCGTAATTGCCCACCACCATGGCGGCGCTGCCGTCGTTGCCCACAAGCGCACCCAGACTGGTGTCCACGTCAATCACGGTGCTGACGGTGGCCCAGTTGGTGCCCAGCTCCGTCACCTGACCCACCAGCGCCCCGTACTCGGTGATCACCGCGTCGCCCACAGCCACGCCGCTGCTCTCACCCTTGCTGACGGTAAAGCTGCTGCTCCAGTTGGAGGAGCTGCGGGACACCACCTTGGCGGACTCGGTGACAAAATCGCTGTGCTTTTCCAGATAGCCCAGCAGATTACGCAGTCTTGCGTTCTCCTCCAAGGCCTCGGCCCCCGAAAGCGCTTCCTTTTCCGCTTCCGCAAGCTGCACCCGGAGCGCCTCATTCTCGGCCTTCAGCTGATCGTAGCGATACAGATATCCGTAAACGCCCTCCAGCCAGTCCGCCACCGCCCCCGCGGCCTTCTGCACCGGTTCCGCCACCGCGCCCACGGCGTTGGTGAGAAAGCCAGCCCGGCCCGCAAGCCCTCTGGAGGCAAACACCACAAGCAGCGCCACAAGCACCACGGCCACAGCCAGCTTAATTCCTTTTTTCCTTAGAAATTCTTTCACAGCAGCTCCACGCCCATTTTCTTAAGCATACGTCCCAGCGTGCACAAAGGCAACCCCATGACGTTAAAGAAATCCCCCGTGATGCCCTCCACAAACAGGCTGCCCAGACCCTGCGCGCCGTAAGCGCCGGCCTTGTCCATGGGCTCGCCCGTGGCGATATAGGCATCAATCTCCCGGTGGGTCAGCTCCCGAAAGCGCACCTGCGTGCGCTCAAACCCGGTGAGCTCCTCCGCCCCTCGCAGGACGGCCACCCCGGAATACACCTCATGCTCCCGTCCCGAGAGGGCGAGCAGCATCTCCGCCGCCTGCTCCCGGGTCCTGGGCTTGCCCAGCAGCTCGCCGTCCAGCCACACGATGGTGTCGGCGGCCACAATCACATCCTCCGCCGGCCGCAGCGCGGCAACCTCCTGCGCCTTCCGGAGCGCCAGAGAGCGCACCGTGTCCTGGGGCGGGCTGCCCGGCGTAACCACTTCCTCGCCCCGGGCGGGAATCACCAGCAGCTCCTTTACCCCCAGCATCTCCAGCAGCTCCCTGCGCCGGGGGGAGCCGGACGCCAGCACAATACTCATACCACACCTCTGTAATACAGCCCGCGGGTGAGCCCGTTGGGGCGATAGTCGCTTAAGCCCAGACAGCTTTTCGCCGCCTCCACACACTCCCGCGCGCCCTCGGTGGTGAAGCTGAGGCGCACACCCCACAGGCCGCAGTCCGCATACTCCCCGGCCCGGTCGGCCATGTAGAGCTTGTCGGCACTGAGCACCATGCTGCGGCAGCCATAGGCCCGGAGCACCGGATACACCGCGCCCATCCCGTCCGAGAGCCGCCCGGGGGTGGAGCAGGCACAGCGCATGGCGCTGCGCTTGATGATGCAATGCTCGCTGAGCATCACCGGCACCCGACCGTAAATCAGCATCTCCGTGTCAACCGGTTTACATAACTCTCTTATGCTCTCCAGCGTCATCTCATAGGACGCGGTGACGCTGAGCAGCCCCGCGTCAGCGGCAGCGCCCATGGCGTAGGAGTTGGCGATGGTCAGCGCCGCGTCCCCCCGCACGGACATTCCCGCCCGGCGGCACAGGGCCACATGGCCCAGATCGGACACCAGCGCCTGCCGCACGCCGGCGGCAACTGCCTTTTCCAGCTGGGTATATACCTCCGCCGCCTCCCGATCCGTGACCACCGGGGGCAGCACCGCCACCGGCACACAGCCCTTTTCCGTGAAGTGGGTCAGGGGCGACGCGTCCTCCGCCAGCTCCCCAAGGGGGGCGTAAAGGTAATCCGGCTTCAGCGCGGACAGCTCCTCGCTGAGCTGGGACATCGTGTACACCTGAAAAATCACGGCAGGCGCGCCGCTTCTGCCGCCCCGTGAGGGCAGCGGGGGCAGGTCGCCGGAGGGAAGGCGCTTCACGGCGCAGCGCTGCTCGGTCAGCTCCCGCAGCAGGGCGCGGCGCAGCTCGTCCGCGGCGCCCGCAGGCACCTCCAGCCCCGGCTCGGCCTTGATCTTCACCTGACCGCAGGAATAGGGCGTGCCGCCGGTGCGGTGCATAGCGTCGTCCAGCTCTCCCCGGGTGAGGGCATGCCCGCCGCCCTTTCGGGGCGTGGGGCCCTCCACCGTGACCCGGTTTCCGTCGCCGTCAAGGGCGGCGGCGCGGACGGGTCGCCCCGGCTCCGCCACCACGAAGAAGTCCACCGGCACACGGCGGGCCTCGCTGTTTTCATAAAGTCTGCGCGCGGCGGTGAGCACCCGCTTGGAGTCCCCCTCCGGAGGGGGATACACGCCGAACATATCCTCTCCGCCGGACAGCCAGCCCTCGGTGAAGGGCCGGTGCTCAAAGGCAAAGGTGAGCTGCTCGCTCTCCGTCGGGGAGGGGCCGCGCTTTTCCTGAATACATTTGGAGTACAGATCGGTGAGCAGGGCGGTCATCTCCGGGGTGTCCGCCACGGTGCCGATGCGGGCGCATTTGACCCCCGCCTCCGCCAGCTCCTCAAGCCGCCGCACCAGACAGATGTCCTTCATATGCAGGGGGCGCTCCTCGTCCATGCGACCGCCCAGACTGAACTTTTCCCGGCAAAGCCCCGGACACTCGCCCCGGGAAACGCTGACCCGCCGGGCCACGGCGCAAAAATGGCACTGGCTCACCCGGGAGAAGCAGCCGGTATCCTGCACGGTCACCTGTGTCTCGATGGGGGCGTTGGCGGAAAGAAAGCGGATCTCCTCCAGCGACATCTCCGCGGGAAGCTGCACCCTTGTAAAACCCAGCTGCGCCGCGGCGGCGGCCCCGGCCAGATTGTGGATGCCCAGTCCCACGCCCGCGTGGAGCGCAAGCTCCGGCAGGGCGGCATGGATGACACGGGCCGTGCCCATGTCCTGCAGCACCATGGCGGTGACGCCGGCCATGGCCGCGTGGCGAGCTAGATCCGCCGCCGCGCGCATCTCCCCGTCCATCAGCACGGAGGTCAGCTCCGCATAGACCGCGCAGCCCCGCACGCGGCAATAGCGCACGCTTTTGAGGAAATCGCTCTCCCCAAAGCCCGCGCCGCCGTCCGCTCCGAATCGTATATAAACCGCATCCGCCCCACACTGTACGGCGGCGACCACCGCCTCCGGTGTGAAGGCGGGGGAAAGAAGTTCAAGCATTTCGTTACCCCTGCTCATAATATATCAAGGTATTATACCACACCACCCGCGGCAGCTACAAGTTAAAAAATTGTGACCGGGCAGCGGGCGAAATCGGTCGAAAAGAGTAGCATTTCCAGAATTTATGTGGTAAGCTCTTGCAGGAATGTATCTGCAAGAGGTGTTTCATGAACATACGTCAGAGAATTGCCACTGTACTGCTTGCCCTGACCGCCGCGCTGACCCTCGTCCTGCCCGCCCTGGCCGACAACGCCATCGTGAACCCCTACACGCTGTACACCTACGACCAGATGGTGACCGACGTGAACGCGCTGCGCGACGCCTATCCGGAGCTGATCACCGTGTCCTCCATCGGGGAGAGCGTGGCGGGCCGGGAGCTTGTGAGCTTTACGCTGGGCACGGGAGACCGGGTCATCCTGCTCTGCGCGTCCATGCACGCCAGAGAATATGTGTCCACCAATTTCCTCATGAATCTGGCCGAGGGCTACGCCCGGGGCTGGGCGGAGGACGCGGTGTATCATGGGATGTCCTACCGGGAGCTGCTCAGTCAGGTGACCTTTTATGTGGTGCCCATGGTAAACCCGGACGGAGTAACTTTGGCCCAGACCGGCGCGGCTGACGCCGGCTACGCCGAGAGCGTTGCCGCCATGCCCATTACCGACGCGAAAGGCTCCGGACTGTACGGCTGGAAGGCCAACCTGAACGGTGTGGACTTAAACCACAACTTCCCCTATCTTTGGAGCGACAACCCGGATGTGACAGTGCCCTCCTCCGCCAACTACAACGGCACGGCTCCCTGCAGCGAGCCGGAGACCCGGGCGCTGATGGAGCTGATCTCCACCCGGCAGTTCTATCTGCTGGCCTCCTTCCACACCTCCGGCCAATGCGTCTACTGGATTGATTCCTCCAACTCCCAGGCGCTGTACGACAAGCTAAAGCCCGTTGCGTCGCGCATTGCCGGCGGCATCGGCTACACCCTCTGCCCGGTGGAGGACGTGAGCAAGTTCGGCGGCTATCTGGTAAACTACGCCCGCGCCACCTATGAGCGCCCCTGCTTCACCGTGGAGCTATGCCCCTACTACGGCACTTACCCGTACAGCAGCTACCAGAGTCTGAAGAAAACACTGGAAAAGGTCTACCCCATCGGCCTGCTGATGGCGCAGGAGGCAGTGAGCATGGAGCAGCTGCCCCCACTGGTGAAGGTGGAGCTGCTGGGCGAGCCTGTCGCCTTCCCCGATCAGGGCCCGGTGATTGCCGACGGGCGGACACTGGTGCCGCTGCGGGCCGTGGCGGAGAGCTGCGGCCTCACCGTGGACTGGAACGCCGACACCTGCACCGTGGTGGTGGCGGACGAGGAAACCACCGTGGAGCTGACCGTGGACAGCCCCCTCATCGCGGTGAACGGCGCGCTCAGCGAGATGGACTGCGTGCCCCAGATTGTGAGCGGGCGCACCATGCTCCCCATCCGGTATGTGCTGGAGGCCTTCGGCTACCAGGTGGACTGGGACGGGGACACCTACACCGTGCGAATTGAAAAATAACGGAATACAAGAAGCGCCGCCGGGTTCACTTTGAAATCCCGGCGGCGCTTCTTATTTATTTCAGGTCGGGAAAAACAGGCACGCCCTCCTCCGGTCGGCAAAAGCCCAGAATGGTCTCATACAGCAGCTCCGGCTTGATGGGCTTTGCCAGATGGCCGTCCATGCCGGCGGCCATGCTTTTTTGCACATCCTCCGCGAAGGCGTTGGCGGTCATTGCCACAATGGGCACGGTGTCCGCCCCCGGGCGCCCGCTGGTGCGGATGGCCCGGGTGGCCTGATAGCCGTCCATCAAAGGCATCCGCACATCCATGAGGATCAGCTGGAACGTGTGGTCGGCGGCGGCCAGGAAGGCGTCCACCCCCACCCGGCCGTTCTCCGCCACCGTCACGGCGGCTCCGACCTTTTCCAGCATCCGCACCGCCACCCGCTGATTGACCGGGTGATCCTCGCACAGCAGCACGCGAATGCCGCTCAGGTCGCAGACCCCGGCGGCGTGGGTGGCGGCAGGGCCCGCGTCCTCCCGCTCATCGTCGCCGGCAAGCTGGATGGGCAGCTCCACGGTGAAGGTGGTGCCCCCTCCCGGGGCGCTCCGCACCGCAATGGTGCCGCCCTTCAAATCCACGATGGCCTTGGCAATGGACAGCCCCAGACCCGTTCCCTCCGCGCGCTGTCCGTTTTCGCCCCGGTAGAAGGGCTCGAACAGGTGTCGCTGATCCTCCCGGCTGATGCCCACGCCGTTATCGGCGATGCAGAACCGGTAGCGTCCGATGCCCGGCGCGGTGGAGGGCAGCTCGCTGATGCGGTAGTTGATCGTTCCCCCCACAGGGGTGTATTTGATGGCGTTGGAGACAATGTTGTCCAGCGCCCGGTGAATCTTCGCCGCGTCCCCCCGACAGCGGTCGTGGGTGATATTGATCTCCAGCTCAAAGTCCTGCCGCTTCTGCCGGGACAGCGCCCGGTAGCTCTGGGCCGCCTCGCTCACCTGTTGGGTGAGGGAGAACAGCTCCCGGGACAGGGTCATCTTCCCGCTTTCAATGCGGCTCATGTCCAGAATATTGTTGATGAGACCCAGCAGCAGCTCGGCAGAGGTGTTGATGGTGCTCAGACTCTCATGCACCTGCACGCGGTCGGATTCGTCCTGCAGCGCCAGATTGCACATCCCCATAATGGCGTTCATGGGGGTGCGAATATCGTGGCTCATGGAGGACAAGAAGTCCGATTTGGCGCTGTTGGCCTGCTGGGCCAAGGCCAGCGCCTCCCGGAGCTGGTCGTTTTTCCGCTCCTCCTCCCGCAGCAGATCGGTCACATCCGTCCTCGCCATAATGTAGATGCCATTCTCCTGATCGTAGGCGGTGAAGCGGGTCTTGACCACGCCGAAGCGCCCATCCTCGCCGCGAATCCGGGTGGTGAAGGCGTAGACGCCGGTCTTTTTCACCTGCTCCACGATGGACTGCGGGGCGCTATCCGCAAGGAAGGCCGGCTTGTCCTCCGGCTGTACCGTTTGCTCCGCGTAGCCCCGCCGGCTGGCATCATAATCCACCACCTCGTTGGGCTCCAAATCGCCGTAGGTGCCGTACTGCACCATGGTGCCCAGCCGCAGATCCACACAGGCCAGCCGCTCGTAGTCCCGCTCCATGGCGAAGCTCAGCACCTCCTCCGCCATCTTCTGCTCGTGGATATTGTAGCAGTACTCAAAGAGCAGCAGCTCCCGCGTGTTGGGCTCCATCACAAGATGCAGAAGATTCCGCACCCAGAGGATGCGCCCGTCCGGCAGCCGTCTGCGGTATTCCAGCGCGAAGGACAGCTTGCCCCTGGACATCTGGTCCCGCAGGAAGGCCGTGTCGTTATATTGCAGCAGCTTTTCCCGCTGCTCCCGGCCCACGGCGCTGCTCACCACAGATTCGATGGCCTGCGCCTGCGTGGGATACCGTCCCTCCAGCTGCTCGCCGGAGGGCTCGTAGCCGTACTCCATCGTCACCCCGGTGTCCAGATTGAACGCGGCGTGGAACAGCAGATCCTTCTCCCCCAGCGAGGGCTTTTGCTTTTCCATCTCGTATTTTGCCGAGAGCGTTTTTTCAAAGTCGATGACCCGGGAGGTACACACCACCACCCCGGCGGCGCCCCCCTCATCCGGCAGCGCCACGAAGCGAATCTCACACCAGTGGACGCTGCCGTCCCCGGAGCGCATCCGCACCTCGATTACCAGCCGGGGCGCGCCCTCCTTCATCCGGCGCACCGCGTCCGCATAGATTTCCCGGTATTCCGGCAGCACATAGTCCCGCTCCAGCCAGGACCGGGGATAGTTCTCCAGCACCTCCGGCAGACCGAAGCGCTGCAGCGCTCTGGGACTGAAATAGGCGCGGTCCGTGGCCGGATCGTATCTCCACACCCAGAGCCCCGCCGCCTCCGTGGCCGTGTCCAGCACCCGTTCGCTGAAGCTCAGCTCCCGGGCCATGCGCTGGCCCTCGGTGATGTCGGCATAGCTCACATAGGCAAGCTGGGTGCCGTCCGCCTGAGGCACGGTGATGCCCTGCAAATTCAGCCAGCGGTATTCCCCCAGCTTCTCGTTCATCATGCGGTAGGTATGGTCCATCCTGCCCGTTTTGGTAAAGGCCTCCTGAACGGCCTTCCGCAGTCCCGGCAGATCATCCGGGTGCACATGGGGATACTCCGCGTTCTCCATGGCGCTCAGATCCTCCCCCGCCGCCTCCTCCCCCAGCAGGTCGAAGAAGCGCTGACTGACCACCAGGGGGCGCAGCCGCTCCCCGTTCCAGCGATAGAGGCAAACGCCGCCGGGCACATTGCGAATCACGTCCCGAAGCTGCTGATCCTGCTCCACCTGCGTGGTCACGTCGTAGAAGGTGGAATAGGAGGTGACCATCCCGTCGGCCTGCAGCACGCCGTTCACATCCACCCGCACCCATTTGACCCGTCCGCCGGGAAAGAGGATGCGCAGCGTCCCCTCTGCGTGACGCCGGTTTCGGCGCAGGCCGGACGCCACCTTCCGGATAATCCAAACGTCGTCCGGATGGATATCCACGGTGATATCGGTCTTGTAGCGCTCCCGCAGCGCCTCCTCGCTGCTCTCGAACAGCCGGCAGAAGCCCTCGTTCATGTACTGGATGCTGTAAGTGCTGCCGGCGGGGTCCGCCGTGCTCACCACGATGCCGCAGGTGATGCTCTGGAGCATCTCTATCCGCTGGCGCTGGGTGCGCTTGGTGTCGGTGATGTCGGTGAGGTACTCAATATACGCCTGCCTGCCCGCCCAGTCGATCACCCGGCCCTGGGAGAGAAAATACCGGTCGATCTGAGGGAGATACACCTCCCGCGCGCTCTGCAGATCCCGGCCCACCTCCGTCTTGCGGCAGTGGGGGCACAGGCCGGGCTCCCCCAGCAGATATTCGTAGCACAGCCGTCCGGTATAGTCCCGATCCTCCTTGTGGAGAAGGGAAAACACCTTCCGGTTCAGGTAATCCGGCCCCCGTCTTGCGGACGGACGGGCCGAAATATTTGATCAAACTCAGATGTCCTTACGGTTTCCTGTCAAAAACTGTCTCAGCGTCCCGTACAGCCCGGCGGGCTCAATGGGCTTGGCCAGATGGGCGTTCATCCCGGCCTCCCGGGTGGCGCGCACATCCTCCTCAAAGGCGTTGGCGGTCATGGCGATGATGGGCACGGTTCCCGCGTCCTCCCGGGGAAGCGCCCGAATTGCCCGGGCAGCCTGAAGCCCGTCCATCACCGGCATCCGCACATCCATCAGCACCGCGTCCCAGGAATGAAGCGGGGAAGCCGCAAACAGCTCCACCGCCTGCGCGCCGTTGACGACGCAGGTCACGGACACGCCCTTCTTTTCCAGCAGTCTGCGGGCAATCTCCGTGTTCATGGGGTGATCCTCCACCAGCAGCACGCGGCTGCCCGCCAGCTGCGAGAAGTCCTCCGGCCCGGGCTGGTCAGGCAGCGGCGCGGCCGCATCGACCACCAGCGGCATATCCAGATGCACGGAAAACTCCGTGCCCCGCCCCGGCTCGCTTTGCACGGCAATAGTGCCGCCCATCAGCTCCACCAGATTTTTGACGATGGCAAGCCCCAGTCCCGTCCCCTGGGCCTGGGACAGTCCGCTGCCGTTTTCCTGCTCAAAGGGCTCAAACATTCTCTGCTGGAACTCCCGGCTCATGCCGATGCCGTTATCCCGCACCACAAAATCCACGGAGAGCACCCCGCCCCCCACCACCCGGTTGCGGATAAGAAACTCGACCCGGCCGCCGGCGGGCGTAAACTTCACCGCGTTGGTCAGCAGATTGATGAAGATTTGCTCCAGCCGCACCGCGTCCATCTGCACGGTATATTCGTTGCTGCCGGGAGCAAAGAAAAATTCCTGCTGCTTTTCCCGGCACAGCGGCTCAATCATGGTGAAGATGCTCTGCCGGAAGGCGGCGTAGGTATAGGGCGTCGGGTGCAGCCGCAGCTGATTGGCGGAGAGCTTTTCAAAATCCAGGCAGTCGTTCACCAGTCCCAGCAGGAACTTGCCCGCGGCGCGGATGCTGGTGAGATAATACTCCATGGCCGCCGGGTCGGAACGCTCATCCGTCGCCAGCTCCGTCAGCCCGATCACCGCGTTCATGGGAGTACGCAGGTCGTGGCTCATCCGGGCCAGGAAGTCCGTTTTTACGCTGTTGGCCTGCTGCAACGCCCGGGCTGCGGTGCGCAGCTCCGTCAGGCGACGCTGCTCCTGCTCGTAGATGTCGGTGATGTCCATGCGGGTGATGAGCACCTGCTCGTTTTGCCGGTCAAGGTAAGAAAAGCGCATCTTTTTCCGAATGGTCTCCCCTTCCGGCGCGGCCAGGTTCACATAGGAAACAAAGCTTTTGTTCCGGCGCAGCTGCGCCCGGATGTTTTGGATGGACATCTCCTGCACATTGCGCTCCGCGTCCGCCTTCTCCACATATTCCATCACATAGGCGCGCACCGCACCCTCATAGTCCAGCGAGCGCTGGGGCGGCAGGGGCCCCCGCTCGTCCCCCTGTCCGGAATACAGCACATAGCTGTTGGAGCGGCAGTCCAGCACCGCGAAAAAGTCGTAGTCCATCCCAATGACCGCGCGGATGGTCTCCTGTGCCAGCCGCTGCTCATTGATGTCCCGGCTGTAGATGAAGCAATAAACGTCATCCCCCCGGGGGTCGGCGGCCAGTCTGCACTGGGTACGCGCCCAGAAGATGGTGCCGTCCCGCGCCTTGCGCTGATACTCCATGGAGACCTCCATGTCCCCCCGGGCAAAGCTCTGCAACAGCTGCCGGCGACCGAACAGCTCCAGAAAGCGCCGGGCCGCCCCCGCCTCGAAAAAGGTGCCGGAGGTGCTGGATAGTCCATCGTCGTAGCTCAGCACCCGCTCCTGTGTCACCGCGTTTTCCGTGAGCGCGTCGTAGGACTCGTTCCTGTTTTTCGTCAGGTTATAGAGGCCCTTGGCGATCAAATCCGCACTGTCGGCGGAGCTCAGCTCCTGCATCCGGCGGCGGTATGTGCTCTCCGCGTTTTTTTGCTCCGTCACGTCGATGCTGGTGCCCACGGAGCGCACATGGCCCTCCGCGCCGTCAAACACCGGCGTCACAAAAATGCGCTCCCACCAATAGCTGTGACCGTCCGCGGTTTTGACCAGCACGTCCGCGTGGCGCACGTCGTTTTCGTCCGCGGCGGGGCGGAACAGCCACCGATATTCCTCCACGCTGTCCGGGTGAATCAGCCCGTCACGAATCAGTGACTCGGGCACATCCTCCAGTCGCTTGCCGTAGCCGTGCTGATCCTGGGAGGTTTCCGTCTCCACCAGGGTCTTTTTCTTCACGTCGTATTCCCAGGAGCTCATTTTCGCGGCCTGCATGGCCTGCCGCAGCAGGGTCTGCTCCCGCTTGAGCACAAGCTGCATCCGTGTCTGCTCGTCCACGTCGAAGAAGCTGCAATAGATGATCTTGCCGCTTTTATCCTCCTCGTCCAGCTGAGCGGACAGCCGGAACCACACCCAGTTTCCAAAGCCGTCCAGCACCCGGTAGGTGATGGCGGCGGACTTGCCGCCCCGGAGGAAGGATTCCATCATCTCCCGGAAGGCGGGCAGGTCATCCGGGTGGATGGCGTCCAGAAACCGATCGCCCGAGTATTTCCCGCGGTTACTGCGGGTGTCGTGGAGCATCCGGTGGAAGGCGTCGTTCAGATAGCGCTGGATTACCTTTCCGTCGCGGATTTCATAGATACCGATGCCGCCGGGGACGTTGTTGATAATCTTGCTCTGCCGATCCGCCAGCAGCTTTGTCTCAGTCTGGTCGGAGAAGTAGAACAGGAAGGCCTTCTTCCCGTTCCAGTTCAGAAAATGCGCCTGAATCCTCAGGTATTTGCCCCCACTCGTCCAAATCGTGGTCTCCTCGGTCTCCCCGTCCCTGCCGCCGTGCAGCATCCCCTTGAGCACCGCCGCGTCCGCCGCGTCCAGCACCTGGGCGCAGTCCCGCCCGATGAGCGCGCTGCCGCCGCTTTCCAGCCCTGTCAGCGTGCCAAACGCCCGGTTGGCGTACAGGATATTCCCGGAGGGCGCCTCCAGCGCCAGCTCCGCCACCAGCGACCGCTCGGAAATCTGCTTGAATATCTTGATCTGCTCCGACGGCTCGGAGAAAATGGCGTAGTAGACCGGGCAGCCGTCCTCCTCCCGAATCTTCACCGCCGAAAGATGCACCCAGTTGATCTCCCGTCCCTCGAATCTGGCGGCGTGGTCGAAGCGGAAATTGCAGTTGATTCCCTCGCCCCGGGCAGCCTTGTCCAGCACCTCTTCCCGGAACAGCTCCCGGTCCGCCGGGAAAATCAGGCTCAGCGTATGCTGCCGGGTCATCTGCTCCAGTTGGAGCTCCGCCTCGGTAAAGATGCCCAGCCGCAGCACGGCCTGATTATAATACAGGCATTTCAGCTCCGGCGTGAATTTAAGCACTGCTACGCCGCCGGGGAGCATCCCCACCAGCCCGTCCATCATCAGGGATTTTTCCATGTCGTCGTTGACATCCGTGATGACGCCCATGGCCCACAGGGGTTTTCCGTCCCCATCCAGCGTTCTCTGCCCGGACACCCGACACCAGCGGAAGGAGCCGTCCATCATCCGCAGGCGGAGAACGCACTCCCGATGGGTTGCGGCGCCTCTCCCGGCAGCGAAAAATTTCCGCAGTGTGGGCAAATCCTCCCGGCACACGCAGTCCGAAGGCGCCCGGTCGCGCAGCACCTCCCGGGGGTCGGTGCGGCTGAGGGCATACCGGTGATAGGACTCGGAGCAGTAGAATTCCCCCGTGCGAAGATCCCACTCCAGCACCGTGGACCGGGCCTGCTCCAGCGCCAGACGGTAGCGGGCCCGCTCCCTCCGCAGGGCTTCCTCCGTTTCCCGCTGCCGGGTCACATCCGTGAAAACGCACAGCACCGCGCACTCTCCCCCGGCCTTAATCCTGTGGGCGCGCAGCTCCACATAGAGCGTGCGCCCGCTTTTGGGCACAGCACGGTACTCGCCCTCACACACACCCCGGCGGCGCAGCTCCTCCGCCGCGGTCGCCGCCGCCGCATCCTCCGGCCGCAGCAGCCCGGAAAGCTCCGCCGCGCTCAGCGACGCGTATTCCGCCCGGGTATAGTCCATCATAGAATAATAGGTATCATTCAGATATACGGCGCGATCGCCGCCGCCCTCCCGAAACAGGCCCATCCCATAGGGTGCCTGATCCAGCAGGGTCTTCAGTTCGTCAAAGCCTTTCATCCCTTCGTGTCCCACACTTTCCCTGTCCGTTTTCCGCAGTGCCATCGGCGGGAAACGGACCTCGCCACACCGATGCTCCGGGCATAATATTACATGGTAAATATTAGAGCATTAATTGTGGAAATGCAAAAAAATTCGTCTTTTTCTGGAAACACTTGTACTTTGCTCCCACTGAAAAAACACCATTTTCTTGTACAAAATGATTGCGCTCCGCCCCGGCGGATGGTATGATTCGCTTTGTGAAAAAATCGCGCCCTCCCTCCCGCCGGGAAAGCGTTCCCCGGGCAGCGCGCCCCAACTTCATACAGACAAAGGCACGGCGGCGTCTGCCGCTTCGCAAAGCTAAAGGGTCACGCGAAACGCGCGGCAGCCAGTTACCACCCCCATCGGCGGCTAACTGCGCTCTCGCAGTCAGCCGCCCTTTATTTCCCGGCGCAGATTCACACCGGAAACGGCCACAGGCCGCGCCCGACAAGAGGGGAAACACATCTATGATGGAAGATTATACACTGATCGACAAATCCCAGATTATCGCCGTCATCAACAGGATGCTGCTGCACGTGGACGAGCGGCTGGTGCAGCACGGAGAGCGGGTGGCATACATTGCGTCCCGGATTATCCAGGGCGGAGCGTGCCCCGAGGGCGTGGATTTTGACAAGCTCATCATCCTCAGCCTGCTGCACGACGTGGGCGCGTACAAAACAGAGGAGATCGACGAGATGGTCACCTTTGACAGCGACCGGGTGTGAAGCCACTCGGTATACGGCTACCTGTTCCTGAAACACATTTCCCCCATGGGGGAGGAAGCGGAGGCCATCCTGTACCACCACCTGAAATACAGCGACTACGACAAGACGAGCAGCCGGTATCTGAACTACGCGGGCCTCATTTTTCTGGCCGACCGCATTGATATCCTCTCCCAGACCACCCAGGGCGACTTTCATCTGATTCAGGAGCACAGCGGCACGCTGTTCGACCCACGGTATGTGCAGCTGTTCTTCGACGCGCACCCGGAGCGGATTTACCGCGCCCTGTGCGACGGCAGCTACCGGGAGACCCTCGCCGGGATTGTGGACCGACTCTCCTTCACCCGGGAGGAAACCTTTGCCTACCTGAAAATGATGGTGTTCTCCGTGGATTTCCGCAGCGAACACACCGTGACCCACACCATCAACACCACCGCCATCAGCAATGAGCTGGGCAAGCGGCTGGGGCTGGACGAGGCGGCGCGCAAGCGGCTGTATCTGGGGGCGCTGCTCCACGACGTGGGCAAGGTGGCCATTGACCCCAGAATTGTGGAATATCAGGGACGGCTGTCGCCGGAGAAAATGGAGACCATGCGGGGACATGTGCTGTTCACCCGGCAGATTATCAGCGGCGTGGTAAGCGACGAGGTGGTGGAGATCGCCGCCCGGCACCACGAGAAGCTGGACGGCAGCGGCTACCCGGAGGGGCTGCGGGAGGAGGATCTGACCCTCTCCCAGCAGATTGTGGCGGTGTCCGACATCGTCAGCGCCCTCACCAGGAAACGCAGCTACAAGGACGCCTACCCCAAGGAAAAGACCCTGACCATTTTGCGTCAGATGCAGGCGGAGGGCAAGCTGGATGCCTCCATCTGCCGGGAAATGATGGAGCATTACGACGAGATTATGGCGGTCACCGACAGCAGCCGCAATCCCATCATCCAAATGTACGATGACCTGCACCGGGAATACTTCCAGCTAAACGACAGAATTCAGTCCAGCCTGCCCCGCTGAGGGGCCTTCCCGCCGCAGACGGCGGAAACACAGCCGCGCGGCGCCGGGGAAACCGTTCCCTCACGGCGCCGCGGATTTTTTTGCAAAAACAGATTGACATCCGTCTATGTATCCGCGTATAATGACCCATAGATAAAATCTATGTGAGGTGAGCCTATATGAATTCCACCCAGATCGCTCAGATCTGCAAGGCGCTGGGCGACGCCAACCGGCTGCAGATTGTGCAGATGCTTCAGGACGGGGAGATGTGTGCCTGCCGTCTGCTGGAGGCCTTCGATATCACCCAGCCTACCCTGTCCCACCACATGAGGGTGCTGTGCGACTGCGGCCTTGTGTGTGTGCGTCGGGAGGGCAAATGGAGCCACTATTCCCTCTGCTGCGAGACCTTTTCCGCGTTCAAGGACTTTATCGGCAAGCTGGAATGCTGCAAAAATGAGAAGGGCGGGTGTGATTGCGGGTGATCTGGGACTTTATTCAAAACCAAATTCTCGGCATGAAATGGCTGAACGTGCTGATCGGCAAGCTGCTCTCCGCGCTGGGGCTGGACATCACCAGCCGCTGGGGCGGCAGCGCGCAATTCTTCCTCTACGACGTACTGAAAATCACGGTGCTGCTGTGTCTGCTGATTTTTCTGATCTCCTACATTCAGAGCTACTTTCCCCCGGAGCGGAGCAAAAAGATCATGGGCCGGTTCCACGGCGTGTGGGCCAACTGCATCGCGGCGCTGCTGGGCACCGTGACGCCCTTCTGCTCCTGCTCGTCCATTCCCCTGTTCATCGGCTTCACCAGCGCGGGACTGCCACTGGGCGTCACGTTCTCCTTCCTCATCTCCTCCCCCATGGTGGATCTGGGCTCTCTTGTGCTGCTGATGAGCATTTTCGGCACCAAGGTGGCCCTCGCCTATGTGCTGGTGGGGCTGGTGGTGGCGGTGGCGGGCGGCACGCTGATTGAAAAGCTCCACATGGAAAATCAGGTGGAGGAATTCATCCGCGCCGCCGGCGGCGTGGACATCGACTCCCCCACCCTGACCCGCAGGGAGCGGCTGATTTACGCCCGGGATCAGGTGGTGGCCACCTTCAAAAAGGTGCTCCCCTACATCCTGGTGGGCGTGGGCATCGGCGCCGTCATCCACAACTGGATTCCCGAAACGTGGGTGGAGACCGTGCTGGGCAGCAGCAACCCCTTCGGCGTGGTGCTGGCCACCCTGCTGGGCGTGCCCATGTACGCGGACATCTTCGGCACCATCCCCGTGGCGGAGGCGCTGCTCTATAAGGGCGCGCAGCTGGGCACCGTGCTCAGCTTCATGATGGCCGTCACCACCCTGTCGCTGCCCTCCGTCATCATGCTGCGCAAGGCGGTGAAGCCGAAGCTGCTGGGGCTGTTCGTGGGCATCTGCACCATCGGCATCATCATCGTGGGCTATTTGTTCAACGCGTTTCAGTTTTTCTTTATTTAACTTTACAGGAGGAATACAAAAATGGGACTGTTCGGCAAAAAGAAAGAGGAAGAAAAGAAGCCCTGCTGCTGCGGAGGAAATTGCAGCGCCGAGACCATGGCGGAGGCTGAAAAGGCCAAGGCCGGCGGCTCGTCCATCAAGATTCTGGGCAGCGGCTGCGCCAAGTGCAACGCGCTGGAAGCGGCCACGGCGGAGGCGCTCCGCTCTCTGGGCATGTATGACGCCATCGACCATGTGACGGACTTCACCCAGATTGCCGCCTACGGCGTGATGACCACTCCGGCGCTGGTGGTGGACGGCAAGGTGGTCTCCTTTGGCAAGGTGCTGAAAAGCGAGGAAGTGGCCGCGCTGCTGAAAAAGGCGAGGGGAGAAACGAAATGAGGATGCTGGCGCAGTTTTTCCCGGAATTCACCGAAAAGCTGGATGAGCTGGACGCGCTGTACGCGGAAAAGCGCACCATCGACGAAAAGACCTATCAGTTCATCTGCTTCGCTCTCTCCGTGAAGGGCCGCTCCAAACCCTGCGTGCTCAAGCACTTCAAGGGCGCGCTGGAGGCGGGTGCCACGGTGGAGGAGCTGAGCTACATTCTGGCGCTGACCATGCGGGAGGCCGCCGGCGCGGACGACTGCTGGACCCACGACGTGCTGGGCGACTGGAAGGAGATTCTCGCCGGAAACATCAAGTGCGCCTGCGAGAGATAAGCGCGCCGCTGAAAAACCAAGAAAAGGGTCTGCCGCGCTTTGCGCGGCAGACCCTTCGTTTCTGATTAATCGTGGTCGTAGTCGTCGTGGTCATCGTCGTCGTCGTGGTCGTCGTGGTCGTCGTGGTCGTCGTAGTCGTCGTCGTAATCGTGGTCGTCGTAGTCATCGTCGTAACGATCATCGTCGTCCGTATCGGTGTCGCCCTCCAGCGCGTCTATGGTCAGCTCCAGCTGATCCTCCTGCGCCTCCAGCGCCGCGCTCTGCTTCAGGTACTCCGCCAGGGACAGCGTCCCGCTGCGGTAGGCCAGCTCCAGCGCGTCCTCCTGCTGCTCCAACGCCCGCTCCTGCCGGTACAGGTCGCTGAGCGCGGTGGACGAGGCGGTGGGGGTCGCGGTCTGTCTGGGGGCGGTGGTCTGCCTGGGGGCGGTGGTGGTCACCACCGCAACGGAGGGCGCCTTCTTGGTGGCGCTGCTCACGGCATCGGCGGTCTTGCCGGAAAGGGCGGCGGCGGTGATGGTGCCCGCGGCAATCGTCAGGCTCAGCGCGAGGGCGGCAATCAGTCCTTTTTTCATGGTCGGTATCCTCCAAATTTTTGTTTTTTGTTTGTCTGTACCCTCACTATACGGGGCATTCATTAAAATAAAATGAAAAAGCAAAAGTTATTTTTCATCTTATTTTCATCTCTTTTTCATCATGCTACAGCCCGGCCAGCGCGTACAACACACCACCCACCGCGTCCCCCGCCACCAGAAAGGGCTTGCGGGGCAGCCGGTCCATCCAGGGCGCGGCCACCAGCGGCACCAGAAAGTAGGGGATCAGCTGGATGGCCACAATCAGCGCGCTGGCCAGCGTGCTGCCCGTCTCGTCAAATACCAGAAAGGACAGGGCAAAGCCGCCCATGATGCCCCCCGCCGCGCCGATGGCGCTGGCAGCAATCAGCAGCGTGAAGTTGCGCGTCCAGAGAGTTTGCTTCACTATTATGACCATTCCTTTCGTTTCACTTCAAGGCACAAAAGACCATGAAAAGGAATGGTTATAATGTGCGGTTTTTTCGGTTGCCGCGCAAGCGGCGAGAAAAATGCACTTGAATTAAATAGAGTTTGAACTTGTTTCAAACTTTTCACCTCCGGACTATCGTACCATCCTTTTCGGCAAAGCGAAACCGGGTGCTTATGGGAAAGTTTTCTCATAAGCACCCGGTTTAGTTAGATGTATTTCGTTTTCAGAGGAAATTCCCGCAGCAGCTCACAGGCCTCCCGGTAGCGCCGGGTGGCGGTGTACCACTCCAGCACCCAGGGCAGGTGGAACCCGGCGTAGCCCACGGGCAGCTTTTCCCGGCAGCGGCGGAACACCGCCAGCAGCGCGCTGCCGTACTCGCTCCGGCGCAGATAATCGGGATGCTCCAGCCGGAAGCGCACCAAGGCGCACATCTCCCGGGCATCCTGTGTCTCCGGCCACTCACTCTCCATGGCGTCCGCCCGGTCAAGGGCGGCGAGAGCCGCCTCCCGCTGATCCAGCTTTTCGCAGCATACGGCCAGCTTGTGCAAATCCATCAGCGATGGGGTCTCCAGCGCGGAGAAGTAGGCATAGGCGCTGTGGTAATCCCCGGTTTCCAGCCGGGTACTGGCGGAATTGTAGTCCATGGCCCGCACATCGTCCCCGCGTCCCAGCGCGGTAGCCAGACGCCGGGCAGCGGTGTACTCCCGCTCCATGCCGTCGGTCTCCAGCAGGTTCGCGTAGCAGTTTCCCATGAGCATCCGGCACAGCAGCATCAGGTGGGGACGCCCGTCCCGGGCAGCCAGATCGCAGCCCCGTTGAAGGTCGGACATGGCGGCGGCATAGCTGCCGCCCCGCTCGTAGGCAGCGGCTCCCGCCCAGTAGTAGAAGAAGGCCTCCGGGCACAGGCGGATGGCCTCCTGCTCCCTGCCCTGCAGCAGGCGCTGCAAGGCCAGCTGCCGCGCGTCCAGATAGGGCTCCAGCGCGGCGTCCAGCGGCTGCTCCTCCTGCTTCATCAAGGCAAGGAGCAGCTCCGCGTCCATGGCAAAGGGGCTGCTGCGCAGCTTCTCCGCCAGAGTCTCAATGTTAGCTTGGGTCTCCCGAAAGCCCGCCGTGTCCCCGCTCAGCAGCACGTCATAAGCGCTCTCCAGCAGCGCGGGCGCGTCGCCCAGCTCCGCCGCGCCGTACCAGGGCTGCCCCAGCCGGGCGAACAGAGCCTTTACAATCTCCTCCGAGGGCCGGGTCTTGCCCTGCTCAATCTTGGAGAGGTAGGACGCGGCGCAGATGCCCCGGCACAGTCCCTCCTGGGACCAGTCCCGCCGCAGCCGCTCCCGGCGAATCAGATAGCCGCAAAGCTCCTCCCTCACGCGCTTGCCTTTCCGTAGTCCACGAAGCTCAGGTTCAGGTCGGCATCGCCGGAAATTCCCTTCACCTTGCCTTTTTCGGTGTATTGCCACATCTTAAAGTCGTAGCGGAAGGCGGGCACGCTGTCCCGGAAGCCCGCATACCAGAAGTCGTACTGCTTCAGGAGACTCAGGTCATAGTGGAGATAGCCCACCGCGTCGCCAAAATAGATCATGGGCTTGTAGCCGGCGGCGGCAATGTCCTTGCAGAAGGCGTCCGCGCAGGCGGTGAGGGTGTCCACGTCCACATTCACCGTGCGGGCGGTGTCGTTGGGAATTTCCCAGTCGAACACCACGGGCCAGGTGATCTTCGCGCCGCTGAGGGCTTTCAGCACAAAGGCGGCCTCCTCCTTCGCCTCGGCAACCGTGGTGGCCTGAGAGTAGAAGTAGACGCCCACCGGCAGCCCGGCGGCGACGGCGTTTTTGGCGTTTTGCTGGAACTTCTCATCCAGCATAAGGTTGCCGGCCTGTCCGTAGCCCCGGTAGCCCAGGCGCAGCATGGCAAAGCCGATGCCGTCCGCCTTCACGGCGGCCCAGTCCACATCCCCCTGCCAGTAGGATACGTCCACGCCGGTGATGGTCTGCGCCCCGGCGGCGGTGTAGCTGGCGCGGTCGCCCGTTGTGCCAAAGCACTCGGCGGCGTAAGGATTTAGCGGCATATCCGGCAGCACATCCGCCCAGTACCAGTCCACCCGGATCTGATCCTTATGGATGTCCCCGTTGCGAACCCGCCACACGATGGCGCACATCTCCGCCCGGGAGATGGAGGTGTCCGGCTTAAAGACCCGCTTATCCCCCTCCACGCTTCCGGTGAGCACGCCCACCTTGTACAGCTCCAGCACATATCCGTCCTGCGTGTCGGCAAAGGGATTTTCCATGTGCCGCGCCTTTTGCAGTCCCGCGCATTTGGCGGCAATATGCGCCACCTGCAGACGGGTGGCGGCCCGGTCGGCCGCGTTATACTCGTTCTGGTCAATGAAGCCCCGTTTCAGGGCGAAGTCCAGATAGGGGGTCTTCCAGTCCTTGGCCGGGTCGGTCTGCTCGCTGTATCCCGCCGCCAGCACAAGGAGCTTCACCGCCTCCGCCACCGTGACGCTGCCGCCGGGGCGGTAGGTGCCATCCGGATAGCCGCTGACCACGCCGGCCGCGCTCAGGTCGGAAAGATTTGACGCGTACCACGCGTCCGCCGGCACGTCCTTATAGCCGGCGTTCAGGGCAAACGCGCTGCCGGCCAGAGAAAAGACCGCAGCCAGCGCCAGACTGAGAGCCAAAAGGCGTTTGAACGCCTTGCTTCTTCGTACCATAGTTCCCTCCTATATCCGCCCACCGGGGCGGTCCTTGTTTTTCTGACGGGAAAAGCCTCCCATTGTCCCCATAAAAGCAGGGCCCGCCGAATTCCCCGGCGGCCCCTGCACGTCCTATTTCCGGGCGGCGCGCTGCTGACGCACCTTCTGCACCCTGCACTCTATGTACCCGGGTACCTCCTCCTGCGGGATGCCCAGCGCCACGCTGAGCTCGCCGTTAATGAGACTCTCCGCCCGCTTCATAAACTTGGTGTCCACCTGACCCAGCTTTTTGCTTTGCAGCTCGGCCTGCACCTTCTTCTCCCGAATAGACAACGCCAGCCCCACAATATCCAGAAATTCGTGGCTGCCCAGCACCTGCTCATAGCGGGTGGCCAGCTGATTAAAATTCCGGTCGTGGTAGCACTCCGCCTTCAAATCCGGGATCGCGTCGATGACCCGCTCCGCCTCCGGGGCGGTCATCACCGGGCGCATATAGGTTTTCGTGTCCACCGGGGTGTAGATGGTGCCATCCTGGAACAGCGGATCCAGCACATAGTACATCCGCGCCTCGCCGCCGCTCATTTTCTTTTCCGTGACCTCCTTGACCCGACAAACACCGGTGCCACCGTAGATCACAAGCTCTTCAACTCCAAATAATTCCGCCATATTACCCACCTTATCTTCTATGTTTCTATTTTACCACATTTTTGGTGGAAAGGTAAGTAAAATGTTAACAAAACTTGCCTGACAAGTTTTGGGTATCCCAAACACGGAAAACGGGGCTGCTTTCCCCCGTGAAAAGAACGGGCCGCCCCGCGGAAGCGGGACGGCCGAGGGGCTTTCTTAGAGTAGTGCCCAGATGAGCAGGGGCATGGTGACGGCGCTGAGCACCGTGCTGATGAACACGCACTGGGACGCCAGCTTCTCGTTCTTCCCGTACTGGATGGCAAGCACCGTGACCAACATGGCGGAGGGCGCGCAGGCAAGCACGGTGAACACCCCCAGCGTCATGCTGTCGCTGATGAACAGCCGCAGCACCAGCCAGGTAAGCACCGGGCACACCAGCAGCCGCACTAAGCTGATGACGTACACCTTCCAATCGCTGAGGGCAGCGCGCAGGGGAACGCCGCCCAGAGAGGTGCCGATGACCAGCATGGACATGGGCACCGTGGCCTTCCCGATGGTGGAGCAGGTCTCCACCACAAGGGAGGGCATCCGGATGCCGCTGAGCAGAATCGCCACACCCACAAGCGTGGCCACCAGCGGCGGAGTAAGGGCTTTTTTGAAGCTCGTGCCGCCCTTGTCCCCGCGGAGTGCCCCAGCGCCCACGGTATAGGCCAGCAGGTTGAAGGGGATATTGGACATGGACGCATAGAAGATGCCGTCCGCGCCGTACATGGCCTGAATGACCGGGAAGGCCACAAACACGCTGTTCATCATCATCACCGCGAAAAACGCGACGCCGCTGTCCTCCCTGGGAATACGCAGCAGTCGGGGAATCAGCAGTCCCACGGCGGTGCTGACCGCCAGCACAAGGGTGGAATACCCCACCAGTCTCAGCACCTGCAGGAGATCCATGTCCAGCGTGCTGGTCATGCTGGACGCTAAAATAGTGCAAACCAGCAGTACGTTCATCACAACGCCGTTGCTGGATCTGTTGAAGGCAGGCCCGGTCACGCCCAGCTTGGCGCACACAAAGCCCACCAGCATGATGAGCACCAATATGCCCATCTGATTGAGGATCGTCTGAAATTCCATACCTACTTCTCCCTATATCGGTAGTATTGACATCGAAATGGTAAAATACACCAGCAGCGAAATGGCGTCCACAATGGTGGTAATGAAGGGCGAGGCCATCACAGCGGGGTCGAAGCCCACCTTTTGGGCCACCATGGGCAGGGTACAGCCCACCAGCTTTGCGATGAACACCGTGACCACCAACGTGAGACAGACCACCAGATCCACCGCAATGGTGATCTCCGTGTTGCCCATCAGCAGCCGATCCACCAGCAGAATCTTCACAAAATTCACCGCCGCCAGGCTGACGCCGCACAGCAGCGACACCCGCAGCTCCTTCCAGATGACCCGGAAGATGTCCGGGAACTGGATATCCCCCAGAGACAGCCCGCGGATGATGGTGACGCTGGACTGGCTGCCGGAGTTGCCGCCGGTGTCCATGAGCATGGGGATAAAGCCCACCAGAGCCACCTGAGCCGCCAGCGCACTTTCAAAGGAGTTGATAATCATGCCGGTAAAGGTTGCGGAGATCATCAGCAGCAGGAGCCAGGGGATGCGGCTTTTCCAGATTTCTGCCACGGAGAGCTTTAGATACGGCTTGTCGGAGGGGGT
>CAZCDJ010000006.1:0-27823 GCA_964497655.1 uncultured Oscillospiraceae bacterium
GCGCGAAGCGTAGCGCGACCCCTTTGTCAAAGAAGTCCTTGGACTTCTTTGACAAAGGGGAAAGGCCGCCCGGAAAATCCGGGCGGCCTTTTATGCTTTGGGGGATTACTCTCTCCGCGCCTTCAGCTCGCTTAGGAGGGCGGGGAGAAACCTGCGGTAATCCGCCACCACACCATAGTGGGCGATATCGAAGATGGGCGCGTCGGCGGACTGGTTCACCGCCACGATGCAGCCGGCGTTGCACATCCCCAGCTGGTACTGCACCGAGCCGGAGATGGCCACGTTGAAGATCACCGCGGGCTTCACGGTGGCGCCGGACTGGCCGATCTGCCTGTCGTGGGTGAGCCAGCAGTTATCCACAAGGGGGCGGGAGGAGGCCAGCTGACCGCCGGTCAGCTCCGCCAGCTCCCGGAGCATCGCCAGATCCTCCTGGCTCTTGATGCCCCGCCCGCCGGCCACCACGCTTCTGGCACAGCAGAGGTTTTCTCCGGTGTTCTCCACCGGCAGCACCTCCAGCACCTGATAGCAGTCGTCGGCCTTCTCCTCCACAAGCTCGCGCACAAGCTCTCCTGAAGCCCCCGGCACGGGCACAATGGGGGTGAAAATGTTGGGATGGACGGTGGCCATCTGCGGCCTGCGCTCCCGAATGACGATATGGGCCAGAATCTTGCCGCCGTAAGCGGGGGTGGTCTGGTAGAAATCGCCGTCCCCGTCGTAGCCCAGATCAATGGCGTCCGCGGTGAGGCCGGTGCCCAGGGACACCATCACCCGGGGCGCCAGATCCCGTCCCAGCGGGGTCGCTCCGTAGAGGATCATGGACGGCTTGTACTTTGCCGCCAGCCGGGACAGGACCGCCTGATAGGGTCGGGCGCCATAGGATTTCAGCGCGGGATCGTCCGCGACGATCACCTTTTCCGCGCCGTAGGAAAACAGAGTGGGGATCAGCTCCTCAACTCCGCTGCCAAGAAGGACGGCCGTTACCTGCTCGCCGTTATGAGCCTTCAGCTCAAGCGCCTTAGCCAGCAGCTCGTACACCGTGCCCTCAATGACACCGTTTTCTTGCTGGGCAAACACCCACATGCCGGAATATTCTTCTTTTGACATAGATGTCCGCCTCCTTAAATAAGATGGTCCTTCGCCAGCGCGTCTGCCAGCGCCCGGGCCGCGTCCGCCGGCTCGCCGGTGAAGTACACCGTGTCCGCGCAGCGCTTTTCGGGCTCAAAGACGCCCTTGGTGGCGGAGGGAGAACCGGCCGCGCCGGTGCAGGATGGATCGCAGCCCAGATCCGCCGCGTTCCAGGTATAGCGGGGCTTCTTGGATGCCTTCATAATATTGATGGGGGTGGCGTAGCGGGGCTTGTTGATGTCCCCGCACACCGTGACCAGCGCGGGCAGCTTGGCCCGGACGCGCTGGCGCACGTCGCCCAGCACCCGGTCGCAGTACACCCAGCCGTCCTCCGTCTCCACGGAGCCGGCCAGCGTGATCTGGGGGATGTCCAGCCACGCGGCCACGGCGGGGCCGGTCTGGGCCGTGTCGCCGTCCACCGCGTGACGGCCGAACAGCAGCAGGTCGTAGTCGCCGATTTTCTGGGCGGCCTTGGCCAGCGTGTAGGAGGTGGCCAGCGTATCCGCGCCGCCGAAGGCCCGGTCGGACAGCAGGCAGGCCTCGTCGCAGCCCATGCCCAGCGCCTTTTTCAGCACGTCCTCCGCCTGGGGCGGACCCATGCAGACGGCGGTTACGGTGCCGCCGTGCTTCTCCCGCAGCTGCAGCGCGGCTTCCACCGCGTTGGCGTCCAGCGGGTTCAGGATGCTCCTGACCCCCTCCCGGCGCAGATTGCCGGTCTTGGGGTCAAGCTGCACGTCGTCGGTATCCGGCACCTGCTTGACATATACAAGGATCTTCATTGTCTGCTCCTCTCTCCCGGGGGACGGCTTACTTCACGCCCATGGCGCCGGAGATGACCATGCGCTGCACCTCGCTGGTGCCCTCATAGATCTCGGTCACCTTGGCGTCGCGCATCATGCGCTCCACGGGATAGTCCTTGGTGTAGCCGTAGCCGCCGAACAGCTGCACGGCCCGGTTGGTCACATAGGAGGCGTTCTCCGCGGCGAACAGCTTGGCCATGGCGGCGGGCACGCTGTAAGGGATGCCGCTCTGCTCCGCGTCGGCGGCGCGCCACATCAGGAGACGGGCGGCGTCGGTGCGGGTCTGCATATCGGCCAGAGTGAACTGGGTATTCTGGAAGGCGGAGATGCTCCGTCCGAACTGGATGCGCTCCTTGGTGTACTTCACGGTCTCGTCGATGGCGCCCTGGGCGATGCCCACCGCCTGCGCCGCCACGCCGATGCGTCCGCCGTCCAGCGTGGACATGGCAATCTTGAAGCCACGGCCCTCGTCGCCCAGCCGGTTCTCCGCCGGCACGCACACGTTGTCGAACACCAGCTCGCAGGTGGAGGAGGCGCGCAGACCCATCTTGTTCTCCGGCTTACCCATGGTGAAGCCGGGCATATCCCGATCCAGAAGGAAGGCGGTGATGCCTTTGGTGCCCTGCTCCTTATCGGTCATGGCAAAGACCAGAAACACGTCAGCCGCGCCGGCGTTGGTGATGAACACCTTGCTGCCGTTCAGCACATAGTGATCGCCCTCCAGCACGGCGGTGGACTTCTGCATGGAGGCATCCGTGCCGGCGCTGGGCTCGGTGAGGGCGAAGGCGCCCAGCTTATCTCCCTTGGCCAGAGGCACAAGGTACTTCTGCTTCTGCTCCTCGGTGCCGTACTTCAGGATGGGCCAGCAGCACAGGGAGCTGTGGGCGGAGAGAATGATGGAGGTGGTGGCGCAGACCTTGGCCAGCTCCTCCACGGCCAGCACATAGCCGATCTGATCCAGACCGCTGCCGCCGTACTGCTCGGGCACGGGCAGACCCATCATGCCCATCTCCGCCATCTTGCGGATGGTCTCCAGAGGGAAGCGCTCGGTCTCGTCAATCTCCTTCGCCAGAGGTTTCACCTCGTTTTCCGCAAATTCGCGGAAGGAGGCCTGAAGCTGCAGATGCTCGTCGCTGAGTTTGAACATAGTGATCGTTCCTTTCTTAATTGTGAATGATTATTCATATTTTTGTCTGGAATACGCCATGGCGCTCCCGGAGCATTTGAACTATTCCTTTGTTTCCACTGTTTTGTTTCGCAGGCGCTGGGACGCGCCCGTCGCAAACATGAACGTCTGTTCGGTTTTATTCTGAGAAAAAAGGGCACAAACCGGGGCGTAACGCCATCCGGGGCGTGCCTTTTTTCTTTTGCGCGCCGCGCTCAGCCCAAGAAGGCCGTCAGCTCGGCGACGAATTCGTCCTCGTGATCCAGCATACAGCCGTGGCCGCCGGGGATCACCGTCTCCCGGTAGGCACCGCCGTTGGCGGCGTAGCGGTCCAGCACATAGCGGGTCTGGGAGAGCATGGGCTGGGGCGGGCACTGATCGTCCCCGGGCCAGCCGGGCACCGCGCCCACCTTGCCCAGATACGCCAGATCGCACAGGCTGGTGTCGGACACCATGATGTCCTGCGCGCCGCGAATCCAGAGGATGGGCGGCTTATGGGGGATGTCCGCGAGCGGGCTCAGGTCGCACCAGTTGGGGGCCATGGTATTGCACACGCCCCGCTCCCCGGGCAGCAGGAAGGGCCACACCGACGCCATCTCCCGGGTACCGGGGTACTTGCCGTCGCCCAGCCTTGTGGTCAGCACGCTGTCTATGTAGTTCTCCCGCAGGGCGGAATCCAGCTGATAGGGCGGGGCCACATACACGGTGTCAATGACCTGACCGATGAACGCCCGGTCGCCGGTTTGCAGCGCGGCGATCAGCTGGGCGTTGGCGCAGCCCGCGCCGGAGCCAAGGCCCACCGGCTGCAGCTTCTTCCCGTCGCTGTCATAGGTGCCGCCGAAGCCAAAGGGGGAAAGGGGCGCTTGCAGAATCAGCTTTTCCAGCTTCTCGCCGTGGTCGATGGCATACTGCATGGCCACGCCGCCGCCCAGCGACCAGCCCAGCAGGGAGAACTGCTCCCAGCCCAGCCCCTGGGCAAATTCGTCCAGATCGTCGGAAAAGTCCCGGAGACCCCGGGTGGCGTCCACGTCCAGAGCGTCGCTGCCGCCGAAGCAGCGCAGATCCGGCGCCACGATCTCATAGCGGCTCTCCATCCGCCGCATCAGGGAGTGATAGAACACCCCGGAGGAGGCGTTGCCGTGAAGGAGCATCAGCCTGGGCTTGCCCGCCTGCCCCGCGTGGCAATACGCGGTGGTGAGCCGGGGCGTGATGATTTCTTTCTGCGCGTAATCCATGATTTATTCCTCCGTTCCCACCGGATTTTCTCCGCCCAGGAAGTCGAAATCCACCTCCACGCGGAAATTCATATTCTTTTTTGGGATGGGATCCACGGCGGGCGGTTCCGGCGGGTCGGATGCGAACATACCGCCCTCCAAAATCTTCATGGCCTCGCCGGTGATGTAGTCCAAATCCACCGAGCCGGAGCTGAACATCCCGTATTTGAGACCCAGGAAGTTGGAAATGCCCATCAGCGCGTAGGACAGCACCTCGCCGTCGATCTCCCGCACCTCGCCCCGCTTTTTCGATTCCTCCAGTCCCCCCAGATAGGAGGAGCAGAAGGTCTCGTAGTAGTTGGTGAACAGGGTGCGGTCCACATACAGGGACTCCCAGATGATGTTGTACACATAGGGGTTTTCGATGACAAACTCCAGCCACGCCTTCAGACCCATGCGCTCCGCCTCCCAGCGGGTGGTGCACGCTCTGGTCTTGATGGCCAGCTCCTTGCGGATGCGGTGGCTGAATTGCAGCAGCAGATAGCGGTAGAGGCTGATCTTGCTGTCAAAATAGACGTAGAAGGTGCCCGTGGCCACGCCGGCCAGCTGGGTGATATCCACGATATTGGCCCCGTAATAGCCCCGCTCGTAAATGAGCTGGGTGGCGGCAGAGAGAATGTTGTTCAGCGTCTCCACGCCCTTTTTGGTCCTGGGTACCTTCAACAGATCGTTCATATGTCCCTCCGCGTTCAAAGGAATGTAATTTACTGTAATACTCAAATTATAATCTACTTTGTCCCGTCTTTCAATCATTCTCTTGCAAAGAGGAACATTCCCGTCCCGCCCCGCCGTTTTCCGGGGGCGCAAATTTTTAAACGATGGTAAATTTCGCCTTGCAGGAGTTGGCAAAGCCCAGAATCAGCGAGGTGAACAGCATGGGCTGCTCGTACATGGAGGCGTGGCCGCTGCCCGGCAGCACCACATGATGGCTGTCCGGGATGTGCCGGGCCAGATACTCCTGCTCCTCCACGGGGGTCAGGTAATCCTGCTGGCAGGAGACGATCAGGGTGGGGCAGCGCACCTCCCCCAGCCGGGCGCGCACGTCGTAATGTTCCGAGCTGTCGGTGAGCCGAATCATGGCATGGATGAAATCCGGGTTGGAGAACACGGGAATCAGCGCCTTTTTCCGGCGCTCCATCCAGTCGTTGTGCTCCCGGTAGAACTGCGGGGAATAGATCACGGGAATCGCGGTGTGATAATACTGCTCCCCGTCCCCGGCCGCCAGATTCCACGCCCTGCCGATGTCGCCCAGCCAGGGGCCGGTGGCCGCCGTGGCGTTGAACAGCAGCAGGCGCTCCACCCTGTCCGGGTGATCCATGGCGTATTCCAGCGCCACCTCGCTGCCGTAGGAGATGCCCGCCACCGCGGCGGAGGCGATGCCCAGATGGGTGAGCAGCGCGTCCACCAGCCGGAGCTGGATGGCGTGGTCGTAGCTTTCGTCCATCTTGGCGCTTTTGCCCTGATCCACAAAATCCACAAGAATCAGTTGGTTTTGGGCGCTCAGGGGCTGGATGAACTCCTTCCAGCTGGCGCAGGACATCATGATTCCGTTGAGCAGCAGCAGGGGCTTTCCCGTGCCGTAGGTCTCATAATAGACGCTTTTGCCTTCAAAAACAAACTCAGCCATATTATTTCTTCCCGATGATACCGACGGCGAGAGCGCCATCCAGCAGCTCATCCCGGAACTTGGGATGGGCGATGGAGATCAGGCTGCGCACCCGCTGGTTGATGTTCGCGCCCCGGAGATCCGCCACGCCGTACTCGGTGACCACCAGATCCACGTCGTTGCGGGAGAGGCTCACCGCCGCGCCCGTCTGGAGCTGGGCCGTGATCTTGGAGACCTCCCGGCGCTCATCGCTGCCGGGCACCTTCACCATGGCGGTGGAATAGAGGGCGATGATGGACCGGCCGCCCTTGGACATCTGGGCGCCCACGGCGGTATCGGACTGTCCGCCCGTGCCGGAGAACTGGCGGGAGCCGATGGACTCGCTGGCGCACTGGCCGGTGAGATCCACCTCAAGGCTGGTGTTAATGGAAATCTGGTTGTCGTTTTGGGCGATGACGTAGGGGTCGTTGACCCACGCGCCGTCGTACAGCGCCACGCCGGGGTTCCGGTGGATGAACTCATACAGCGCCGCGTTGCCCAGTGCCATGGTGGCCACCATCTGTCCCCGGTTGATCTGCTTGCGCTTGTTGGTCACCACGCCCAGCTTCACAAGATCGGCCATGCCGCTGGTGATAAGCTCGGTGTGGATGCCCAGATCGTTCTTGTCCTTCAGGCACTCGGCCACCGCGTTGGGGATGCCGCCGATGCCCAGCTGGATGCAGGCTCCGTCCGGCACATAGTCCGCGATCAGCCGTCCGATGGCCTTATCCTTGTCGGTGAAGGGCACATCCGCGATGGTGGGCACGGGGTAGTCCGCCTCAATCAGATAGTCCACATCGGAGACGTGGACGATCACATCCCCGTAGGTGAAGGGGAAGTTGGGGTTGATCTCCAGAATGGTCAGATCGGCGGCGGCCATCATGCGCCGCTCGTAGGTGTTGGAGGTGGAGAGGGAGAGGTAGCCGTGCTCATCCGGCATGGAGGCGCTGGCCACGAAGATGTTGGGCTTGTTGCGGTAGAGCCATTTGGTGGCGGCCAGATGCAGATGGTTGGGGATGTAGGCCATGTTGCCCTGAGAATGGGCCTTCCGCATGGCGGGGGCGAAGAACCAGCCGTAGACGGAGAAGCTCTCCGCGTACTCGCTCTTGTAGAACTCGCAGGCGTGGGTGGGGTTGCAGTTGGTGATGGTCACGTCCCTGACCCGGGGGGCGATGGTGTGGATGTTCTCCATGAACAACCCCGCCTCGGCGGCGCCCAGTCCGGTGACAATGGTGTCGCCGCTTTTGACCAGCGACAGAGCCTTCTCCAAAGAGATGAGCTTGGAAGCGTAATCCATTTTGTATCCTCCATACGCTTCCGTTTCCGGCCGCCGAAACGGCCGGAAACGGAGAACTTATTTCTTACTTCACATGGGCGACCACGTCGTCCAGAGACATGATGGGGCTTACGGGCTGCAGCTCGTAGTATCCGCTCTTGCCGAATTCCAGAGAGATGGTGTTCAGGGCCAGAGAGGTGACGCCCAGACGGTCGCCGCCGGCGTAGCTGATCTCGCCGCCCATGGGGATATGGAACGCACCGTCCTCCATGGCCATATTGTAGTTGGCCCAATTGAGCACCAGGCCCTTCTCATCCATCCGCTGCAGGGACTGGACAAACAGGTTGCCCGCGATGTAACCGGCCATGGCGAAGGAGTTCAGGGCGTAGTCGCTGCCGCTGCCGCCGTTAGCCAGCTCCCAGGCGCTCATGGCGGCGGCAAAGGTCATGTAGTCGCCCAGACCGGCCTCGGTGCTGGTGTCCAGCCACGCGGTGGTGTAGACGGGCCGCTGGGCGGTGATGGAGCCGTTCTCCACAAAGGAGCCCAGCGTGGTGGCGGAGGCGCTTACATAGGAGGTGATGACCTTGGCGTTAAAGTTGGCGTCCCGCATGGAGGACATCAGCGTGGCAAGAGGAGCCTGATTCATGCAGGCAATGACCACGTCGCAGCCGGCATTTTTCAGAACGTTCACGGCGGCGCTGTAATCGGTGGCGCTGGCCTCCACCTCCTGATAGGTGATGTCGGCGGTGATGTCCTCGGCCTCGCGCTTCACGCCGGCCAGCAGGCCCGCGCCCGCGTCGTCGGTGGTGGCGACCACGCCGATCTTGGTGCCGCCCAGACCAATGGACTCGTCGGGGGCAGCCACGGCACGGGCCAGCAGCACGCGGCCCTCCGCGTTGTAGATGGGCTGCACGGGGTAAATGACGGCGTCGTTTCCGGTGGCGCCCTCCTGATACAGCTCCTCAATGCCGGTGGCGGCGTAGACCATGGGGATGCCCTGCTCCTTCAGGTAGTCCAGCGTGGCGCCCACGGTGTTGGTGCCGAAGTGGCCCACGATGGCGAACACCTTGTCGGTCTCCACCAGCTGCTTGGTGTAGATAAGTCCCTGGGCTCCGTCAAAGCCGTCGTCATAATGAATCAGCTTCACGCTGCGTCCCTGGAAGCCGCCCGCGTCGTTATACTCCTTGAACGCGGCCTCCATGCCGGCGTTGAAGGGCACGCCCACGGTGGCAAAGGCTCCGGTGGTGGCTGCGGTGTTGCCCACCAGAATTTCGGTGTCGCTCACACCCTGGGAAACGGTCTCGGGTACTTCGGTGGCGGGGGCGGTGCTCTCAGTCGCGGGAGCCTGGGTCGGCTGGGTCTCCGTCTTGCCGCAGCCGGCAAACAGGCAGAGGCTCAGTGCCAGAATGAGTACGAGCGCAGTAATTTTTTTCATGTTCATTCTCCTTATTCTATCATTCATCCGCGTTGCGGACAATTCACTTTTTTCTGCCGCCCAAATAGGCCTGGGAAAGCGCCTCGCTGTGCAGCAGCTCCTCCGCCGTTCCGCTCATGGCGATGGCGCCAAGCTCCATCACATAGGCCCGGTCGGCAATCTTCAGAGCAGCCAGCGCGTTTTGCTCCACCATCAAAATGGTGGTGCCCTCCCCGCGGATTTCCTGCAGGGTGCGGAAAATATCCTTGATGACAAGGGGCGCGAGCCCCAGCGAGGGCTCATCCAGCAGCAGCACCTTGGGCGCGGACATCAGAGCCCGGCCAATGGCCAGCATCTGCTGCTCGCCGCCGGAGAAGGTGTTGGCGCTTTGCCGCCGACGCTCCTCCAGAATGGGGAACAGGCGGTACACCCGCTCCAGATTGCGCCGGTACTCCTCGCCGCTTCGGACGCAGTAGGCTCCGGCCCGCAGGTTTTCCTCCACGGTGAGCCCCGCGAAGATCAGCCGCCCCTCCGGGGACATACTGATTCCCATGCGGGAGACCCGGCAGGCTCTGCGCCCGCTGATCTCCTCCCCGTCCAGCATGATGCTGCCGCCGGCGTTTTTAATCGCGCCGGTGATGGCACGCATGGTGGTGGTTTTGCCCGCGCCGTTTGCGCCCAGCATAGCCACAATGGTGCCCTTCTCCACCTGGATGTCGATGCCCTTCACCGCCTGAATGGGGCCGTAATTGACCTTCAGCCCTCTCACTTCCAGCAGCGCCATCACTCCGCCTCCTTCCCGGCGACGGCTTCCTCGTCGCTCTCGCCCAGATATGCCCTGCGCACCTCCGGGTTCGCCTGAATCTCCGCGGGTGTGCCGATGGCCAGCAGCTTGCCGAAGGAGATGGCGCAGACCGTCTCGCAAATGTCCATCACAAGGCCCATGTCATGCTCCACCAGCAGGATGGTGCAGTTGTATTCGTCCCGAATCCGGCGAATCAGCCCGGAGAGCTCCTCCGTCTCGGTCTCGTTCAGTCCCGCCGCCGGTTCGTCCAGAATGATGAGCTGGGGCGAGCACATGAGCGTGCGGGCAATCTCGATCTTCTTCAGCACGCCGTAGGGCAGACCGTAGGCGTACCAGTTCTTGTACTCCGTAAGTCCCATGAACTTCAGCACCCTCAGCGCCTCCGCCTCGATCACCCGCTCCTCCCGGCGAAGGGAGGGCAGATGCAGCGCCTGGGAGAGCAGCGACACGGTGAAGCGCCGGTGCCCGGCGATGAGCAGGTTTTGCAGCACGGTGACCTCCCGGATCACCTCCACGTTCTGGAAGGTGCGGACGATGCCGTGCAGAATGATGTCGTGCACCTTCTCGTCGGTGAGGCACACGGTCTCCCCCGCCCTGTTTTCAAAAAACAGCTTGCCGGCGGTGGGCTTGTAGAACTGGGTGATGCTGTTGAACACGGTGGTCTTGCCCGCCCCGTTGGGGCCAATGAGGCCGAAGATCTCGCCCTTCTTCACATCGAAGCTCAGGCCGTCCACCGCGTGGACACCGCCGAAGTACATACACAGGTCCTCCACCCGGAGCACCGTGCCCGGGGGCAGCTCGCCCTCATATCCCCCCCGCTCCATCCCGGCGGCCAGCCGGTCGTGGGACTGCCGCAGCCGGGTCTCCTTTCGCTCCGCCCGGGCGCGCAGCGCCGCGAGCTTCGCTTCCGTTTCCTTCTCCCGCGCCGCAGACAGCGCCTCCAGCTCCTGCTCCAGCGCCGCCCGCCCGGCGGAAGCGCCCCCTGCGGGCAGCTGGGCGCGAATCTGCGCCTCCAGCCCGACGGCATACTCCGCCGCCAGCTGTTCCACCTGCTCCGGCGGATACTTCACCCCGGCATCCCGGCGAAAATCCGCCATGCGCGCCGCGAACACGGTATCGTAGACCTGCCGGGGGTCCGACTGGTCAAAATGCTCCCGCTCGTAGTCCTCTCTCCGCTTTTGCTGGAGGCGCCGGGTCTCGGCGGCGGAGCGGGCGCGAAGCTCCTCCTCCCGGAGGGCCGCGTACTGCCTGCAATTGCTCAGCCTGTTGGCACGCTTCACAAGTCTTGCGTATTGTCCCTTAGACCCCATAGCGGCGCAGCCTCCTTTGCAGACGTTTCTTTTTCACCCACGCGGCGACACCGGCCGCCATCTGGGCGATTCCGCCGGGGAAGAACATGACGATGAGGATGATGAACACGCCGGTGATCATGGTGATGAACGCCGGGCGCTCCACGAAAAATTTGATCTTGCTGAGGAACATGGACTGCAGCCCATAGATGATGAACACACCCAGCGTGGTGCCCCACAGGGACTTGGCGCCGCCGATTACCACCGCGCCCAGAATGTTCAGGGAGGTGGCCATGGTGAGCAGCGTGGAGCTGGAGGTGGTCATGTTGCGGATATAGAGCATATAGAGCAGTCCCGCCACCGCCGCGTAGACCGTGGAGATAACGAAGGCCAGCAGCCGGTATTTCATCAGGCTTACGCCCATGGCCTGAGCCGCGGAGGTGCTGTTTTTGATGCTCAGCAGGGCGCGCCCCACCGGCGAGCGGATCAGGTTGGAGGTAATCCACAGCAGCAGGACAAAGGTCAGCAGGATCACGAAGTAGATCTCCGTCTCCCCCGCCTGATGGCCGAAGAGGCGCACACTGGCCACGTCGATCTTCACCGTGGCCTTCAGGGAGATAAACAGGTTACGCAGAATCTCCGAAAGTCCCAGCGTCAGGATGGCAAGATAGATTCCCTCAATCCGCAGGGAGATGAAGCCCACCAGCACGCCGATCACCAGAGAGACCGCCACCGTGGCCACAAAGGCGGCGGCAAAGCCCGCGCCGTACTCCTGCATCACATAGAAGGCCGCGTAGCAGCCGATGCCGATGAAGCCAGCCGTGCCCAGAGAGGCAAGGCCGCTGTAACCCAGCAGCAGGCAAAAGCCAATGGCCACAATGGCGTAGATCATGGTGTTGCCCATGGCGAACACGAAGGAGCTGGTGAGCAGCCCGCCCCGCAGCATCCACTGGAAGGCGGAGAGCACAAGGGCAAACAGCAGATACTGAGTGATGGGCGCGCGCAGCACAGAGCCGGCCTTTTCACGGGCCTGCCCCCTCCCCTCCCGGGGATAGGCGGCGCGCAGATATTCTTTTTTAACGCACAGCTCGCCCATACTACACCTTCACAACAGCTTTCTTTCCAAACAGGCCCTGAGGCTTAATGAGAATCACAACCAGCATCAGTCCGTAGACAATGACCATCTGCCAGCGGCCAATGTTGGAAAAACCCTTGAAATTTGCCAGGAAGCCCACACAGTTTGCCACCACCGGAATGAGCACCGCGCCCACAACGGGGCCGTAGAAGGTGGAAAAGCCGCCTAAAATACAGGCCAGAAAGGCGTTCACCTGAATGGTGTTCATGAAGGAGGTGCTGATCATGGTGCCGCCGCCGGCATACATCACCGCAGCCAGCACGCCCAGCATACAGGCGATGGCCCAGGAGACCGCGGTGATCACATGGGTGTCAATGCCCATCAGCTCCGCAGTGAACTCGCTGGCCGCCGTACACCGCACGCCCAGACCCCACTTGCTCTTTTTCAGCAGCAGGAACAGCACGCCCAGCACAACCGCCGTGATGATGGCGCAAATCAGCGCGTGCTTGGTAATCACGATCTCGCCACCGGAGAGCGGGAACACCACGTTGGACTCCGTTCCCGCCTTCACGGTGTTGTAAAACGCCTCGAAGGGGATGCTCTCCGGCGTGCCGAACACCAGAGGGATACCGCCGAAGAACAGGGAGACAAAGCCCATGGTGATGATCTGCTTGCCCAGCTCGTTCACGTTGCGTCCCCGCCGGAACACCACGATATCAATGAACAGGCCCAGCGCGATGCCCGAGAGCATCCCGGCGAATACGCCCAGATAAACAGGCACGCCATAGCTGTTCAGCAGCCAGGCCACCACATAGCAGCCGAAGGCGGCCACGGAGCCCTGGGCAAAGTTGGCGGTGGTGGAGGTGCGGAAGATAATGGTCACGGCAAAGGCAGAGAGCGCCGTGACGCTGATGCTTAAAAGACTGCCAAAGATCGTCGACAGGAAGGAGGCGATCACAGATTATTCACCCCATTTAATAACGTTAGCGGCCCAGGTGTAGCCGATGCCGGCTGCGATCATGCTCACCACGGTGCCGTCCTTGACCTTGCCCTGCTCCAGTCCCAGCTTCAGGGACAGGATCTGATCCACCTGGCCCACATGGCCGTAGTTCTCCAGATAGGTGGTCTGCTCCTCGGTGAGACCCAGATCAGCCAGCATTCCCAGATGGCCGCTGCGCTTCATGTGCAGCACGTCCAGATAGCCCAGATCCCCGCGGGTCATGCCGGACTTGCGCAGCGCCTCGTCGATGCAATGCATCCAGTTGGGCATGGACACGGTGTTCAGCAGTCCCTTCATCTTGGGGGAGTCCATCAGGCGCAGCATCCCGAATTCGGACACGTTCTCCGCAGTGACCGGCTGGGCAATGCCGCCGATCCTGCTGCCGCAGGTGTGCACCACGCTGCCGTCGCTCATCAGATGGGTGCCCAGCAGCTGATTTTTCCGGTAGCCCTTTTGCAGAATCAGCGCGCCGCCGCCGGCCGCCAGATCGAACATGAAGGACACGCCGCTGTCCGTATAGTCGATAAAATCGCAGTTGCGGTAGCCGCCGGCCACCAGAATGGTCCTGCACTCGTCATCGGCCAGTAGAATGTCCTTGGCCACCTTCATGGCGGAGACACAGGTGCAGCAGCGGTTTTGCACGTCCAGACACCAGGCGTTCTTCGCGCCCACCCGATCCTGTATGTAGCAGGCGGAGGTGGTGAGAGGATACTCCTTCCATTCCTCGCCGAAGCAGATCACCGCGTCGATATCCAGCGGATTTACGCCGGTGTTCTTCAGGCAATCCAGCGCCGCCAGCGCGCCCATCTCCTGGGTACCGTCGCAGCTTTGGTCGGAGGGGATCCTTTTCTGAATAATGCCCAGCTTATTGCGGATCGCGTCCTCCGCCCAGACGCCGCCCGTGGCGTCGGAGATCTCCTGGGCCGTCATGACCCGCTCCGGAAGATAGATGCCCAGTCCCACGATCCCAACGGGAGTACTGTTCATAAAAATCACGCTCCAAATCTGTTTGAAAATTTTAAGTATATGAACCACTGTTCATGTTGAGACCACTATAATCTATGGGCTGCGGTTTTGTCAATAGATTAACGACGAAGTTGTTGTGTATTTTGCATGGTTAATTTCAACAAAAATCTGCATTTCTTTTTAGTATTGACATAAAATTGTCCAAGTGCTATGATGACCATTATGTACAGTGATTCATGTTTCATGACATATTTCGACTTTGGAGGGTATTGTATGAAGGGCATTACCATAGCAGAGATGAAGGTCGGCGACAGTGCCTCCTTCACCAAGACCGTCACAGAGAGCGACGTTTACGCCTACGCCGGCGTGACCGGCGATTTTAATCCCGCGCATATCAATGAGGTGGAGGCCCAGAAGGGCATCTTCGGCAAGCGCATTGCCCACGGAATGCTTTCCGCCGGCTTCATCTCCGCCGTGCTGGGTACCCAGCTCCCCGGCCCCGGCACCATTTATATGGGGCAGGAGCTGCGCTTCACCAAGCCCGTCTGCTTCGGCGACACCATCACCGCCACTGTCACCGTGGCGGAGCTGATTCCCGAGAAGAACCGGGCCAAGCTGGAAACCGTGTGCACCAACCAGAACGGCGAGGTCGTGATTACCGGCACAGCCACGGTCATGCCGCCCAAGGCCTGACCCCGTCGCAAAAAGCGCCCGCTTTTTTAAGCGGGCGCTTTTGCTGTCCGGGAAGTCCAAGGACTTCCCGGACAAGCTGAAAAGGCCGCCCGGAAAATCCGGGCGGCCTTTTCCTATGTAATTTACTCCCCCAGCAGCGCGCTCAGCTCCGCGCGCCTGACCAGAAGTCGGGCGTACTCCTCCGCCGTATCGTCAAACCGGCCCTCGCGCAGCGGCTCCACGATGGCCGACACGCAGTCATACAGCGGGGTGAGCCCCATATTGGACAATACCCCCTTCAGGGTATGCGCCGCGTCAAAGGCGGCGCGGGCATCGTTTCGCTCCAGCGCCTGACCCAGCTTGTCAAATTCCCCGTCCGTCACCGTCAGGTGCAGACACTCCATATAAAACTCCTCATCACCCAGCATCCGCTCCATGGCGCCGCTTACATCACAGCCCCATCCCTGCAATCCGCTCAGCAATTCGCTCATTTCAAAAACCTCCCTGCCAAACACACGTCCCTGCGCCATCGGTGCGGGTCATTCCCGTTATTCCGTTTCCGGCTCAGGCCAAAAATCGTTCCAGCTCCGCCACCGTTTCCCGGTAAGCAAGCTCCAACTGCGGCAGCAGCTTTTCCGCCTGGGGAACCGTCGCTTCGTCCCGCAGCGCCTCGGTCAGCTCCGATGCCCGGGCGTACAGCGCCGTGAGACTCAGGTTTCCGGCGTTGCCCTTCAGGGTGTGGGCAAGGGCAAAGGCATCCGCCCTCCGCCCCTGGTCCATGGCGGCGCACAGCGCGCCATACTCCGGGGCACTGAGGAATTTGCCCAGATACTTTCGGAAAAGCGCCTCGTCCCCGCCAAAGCGGCGCGCCCCCTCCATATAATCCACCAGAGCGGTGCTTTCGCTTGGCTCCACACAAAGGCCCCCTTCCATCCCGGCCCCGCAAAAGGATTGTCCCCGTGGCCGGCCGGTTCTTTGCTCCTTATCATACTACGAATTCCACATATTTCAACATTTATTCCCAATTTCCATAAAAAACACGCCGGTCTCCGTCTTACCAGGCCGGCGCAGCGGGGAACCGCTGAAAAAGTGCACAATTCCACCGGCCTTCTCTTATCTAATCCGGGAAATTCCCAGAAACAGGTTGACAATTCCTTCCGAAAATGGTAGCGTTTTCTTAGGACGTGAATTTTGATTCACAAGATATGGAGGTAACATTATGGCATACAACGGCTTTGCGATCGATGAGTATCTGGACGCGGCAGACGTGACGCGGCAGCTGGACGAGCTAATCCGCAAGCCCGTCTACTCCATCCGCGCCGACAAGCTGCGCGACTATGAGAAAAACTACTTTGAGGCCAAATGCGCCAAGTCCAAGGCGATGATCACCCAGGCCAAGAACGTGATTCCCGGCGGGGTGCAGCACAATCTGGCCTTCAACTACCCGTTCCCCATTGTGGTGACCAAGGCCGAGGGCGCGAAGCTCTACGATCTGGACGGCAACTGGTACTACGACCTGCTGCAGGCGGGCGGCCCCACCATTCTGGGCAGCAACGTGCCCGCGGTGCGGGAGCCGGTGATTGAGCTGCTGAATACCTGCGGCCCCTCCACCGGACTGTTCCACGAGTATGAGTACAAGCTGGCCAAGAAAATCAGCGACATGGTGCCCAGCGTGGACATGTTCCGGATGCTGGGCAGCGGCACCGAGGCCTGTATGTGCGCCCTGCGCATTGCCCGGCTGAAAACCGGCAGCAAGAACGTGCTGAAGATGGGCGGCGCCTACCACGGCTGGAGCGACCAGCTGGCCTACGGCATGCGGGTGCCCGGCACCAAGGGCATCATGTCCAAGGGCGTGCCCGGCTTTGTCTTTAAGCACACCGACGAGTTCTTCCCCAACGATCTGGAGGATCTGGAGCGGAAGCTCAAGCGCAACAAGCTCACCGGCGGCACCGCCGCCGTGTATGTGGAGCCGGTGGGTCCCGAGAGCGGCACCCGCCCGGTGAGCAGGGAATTTATCAAGGGCTGCGAGCGGCTGGCCCACCAGTACGGCGCGCTGCTCATTTTTGACGAGGTGGTCACCGGCTTCCGCATCGGCCCCAGCGGCGCCCAGGGCTTCTTCGGCGTGGACCCGGATCTCACCATCTTCGGCAAGATCATTGCCGGCGGCTACCCCGGCGCGGGCGGCGTGGGCGGACACCGGGACTGCATGGCCCATCTGGGCGCGGGGCTGGACAGCTCCGGCAAGAAGGTCGCCAAGGCCATGTGCGGCGGCACCATGGCCGCCACCCCCATCTCCTGCGTGGCGGGCTACCACGCCCTGTGCGAGATTGAGCGCACCAACGCCTGCGAGGTGGCCGGACGCATGGGCGACCAGCTGACAAAGGGGCTACAGCAGCTTATCCGCAAGTACGACCTGCCCTTCGTGGCCTTCAATCAGGGCAGCATCTGCCATCTGGACAACGCGGGCACCATGCACTTTGCCATCGACTGGCAGAAGCCCTGGACCATCCCCAACATCCTTAAGGAGACCGGCATCCGCCAGAAGGAGATGGAGCACATCGGCGCGGCCTACATGGCGGAGGGACTGGTGACGCTGGCGGGCAGCCGGCTTTACACCAGCGCCGCCTACACCGAGGAGATGATTGACGACGTGCTCTCCCGCTTCGACCGGGTGTTCGCAAGCTGCGGCCCGCTGGAGAAGTGAGCCATGGCATATAACGAAAACGAAGCCCGCGCCCTTGTCATCCGGGCGGGACACCTGCTCACGGAGCGGGGCCTGATTGCCCGCACCTGGGGCAACATCAGCGCCAGAATTTCTGACAGCGAGTTTATCATCACCCCCAGCGGCCTTGCCTACGACACCCTGCGTCCCGAGCAGCTGGTGCGTGTGTCCATTGCCGACTGCGCCTGGGAGGGGGACGTGAAGCCCTCCAGCGAGAAGGGCATCCACGCTGCGGCCTACCGGCTGCGGCCGGAGGCCAGCTTTGTAATTCACACCCATCAGGACGCGGCGTCCGTGGCGGGAATCACGGGCCGCACCCTCAGCACCGGCGAGCACTGCGAGCTGCTGGGCGGCCGCGTGCCCTGCGCCCGCTACGGCCTGCCCTCCACCAAACCCCTCAGCCGGGCCGTGGAGGAGGCCATCGCCCAGAACCCCTGCTCCAACGCGGTGCTCATGCGTTATCACGGCACTCTCTGCATCGGCCGGGACTTTGAAAACGCCTTTGCCGTGGCGGAAGCGCTGGAGGAGCTGTGCGAGACCGCGATTGGCCTCATGCCCATAGAGCCCGCGCCGCCCATGCCCACGGAACTGCTGGAAGCGGCGCGGGGGCTGTACGCCGTGGCAGACGGCTCCCCTGCCGCCGCCGCGGTGAGCCGCCGGGGCAAAACGCTCCGTCCCTTCATGGACGATCTGGCCCAGATCGCCGGGGTAAACGTGCGCTGCGCGGAGCCCACGGCGGAGAGCGTGGCGAAACAAATTCGCGGCCGAAACGCGGTGCTGGTGCGGGGCTTCGGCGCGGTGTGCACCGGAAAGACCCCCGAGGACGCGGAGGCGGTGCGGATGATTCTCACCAAAAGCTGCCGTGCCAGTCTCTACGCGGATACCGTGCCCGGCTGCCGGCCTCTGCGCGGGCCGGACTGCGCGGTGCAGCGGCTCATCTATCTGAAAAAATACTCCAGGCAAAAACAATGAGGGGGATCCCATGCTGAAGAAACTCACCCAGGAGAAGCTGGACGAAATTTTGGAAATCGGCATTGCCGAGTTCGCCCAGCAGGGCGCGGAGGGAGCCCGTATGAGCCGCATCGCTTCCCGCGCCGGCATCAGCGTTGGCGTGCTGTACAAGTACTACGCCGACAAGGACGCCTTCTTTTCCGCCTGCCTCCAGCGGAGTCTGGAGGCGCTGCGGGACACGCTGAGCCGCATTGAGACCACGGACGGCGGCATCCTCACCGGGGCGGAGGCCGCCATCCGGGCGGTGCAGCATTTTTCCGTGGAGCACGCCAACTACACCCGGATGTATCTGCGGCTCACCGCCGAAAGCGGCGGGGAGTACGCGAAAACTCTGGCCCGGGCCATTGAGGAGCTGTCCGCGGAGGTCTACACCCGGCGCATCGCCCGGGCGAAGGACGCCGGGGATGTGCGCGGCGATATGGACCCCCGGCTGTTCGCCTTTTTCTTTGACAGTCTGCTGATGATGATGCAGTTTTCCTACTGCTGCGACTATTATCAGGAGCGCTTTCGCCTGTACTGCGGCGAGGCCGCGCAGGATAGCGCCCTGGTGGCCGGGGAGCTGCTGAAATTCCTGGAATCCGCATTCACCACCCAGCGGGGGATATCCCCCACCGGGCAGCTTACTCTGAGGGGGAACGCGCATGACCTATGTTCTGGCCTATGACATCGGCACCACCGGCGTCAAGACCTGCCTGTTCGGCATCGACGACCGCATCCATCTGATTTCCGGCAAAAGCGCCGGCTACGGACTTTACATCCTGCCCGACGGCGGCGCGGAGCAGGACGGCGACGAGTGGTGGGACGCCATGTGCCGCACCACAAGGGAGCTGCTGGCAGACACGGGCCTCCCCGCCGCCCAGATCAGCGGAATCTCCTTCTGCTCCCAGATGCAGGGCTGCGTGCTGGTGGACCGGGAGGGCGTGCCCGTCCACCGGCCCATGAGCTACATGGACCAGCGGGGGCGGGAGGAGCTGAAGCGGGGCATGGCCCACGGCGTACAGATCGCCGGCGCCAACGTGTACAAGCTTTCCCGAAGTCTTTCCGTCACCGGCGCGGTGTCCGCCAGCGTGAAGGACCCGGTGTGGAAGTACAAGTGGATCGAGAGCCACGAGCCGGAAAATTTCGCCCGGGCCTACAAGTGGCTGGACGTGAAGGAACATCTTCTTTGCCGCTGCACCGGCGAGTTCGTCATGACCCGGGACAGCGCCTTCGCCACCCTGCTCTACGACACCCGCAAGGGGCACGAGGGCTGGTCGAAGGAAATCTGCTCCCTGCTGGGGGTTCACATGGAGCACCTGCCGCCGATTATCAGCTCCACCGACGTGGCGGGGCCCCTCACCCACCGGGCGGCGGCGGAGCTGGGGCTCTGCCCCGGTACGCCCGTGTTCGGCGGGGGCGGCGACGCCTCCCTCATCGGCGTGGGCGCGGGCTGCGTCCATGTGGGGGACACCCACATTTACTGCGGCACCTCCGGCTGGGTGAGCACCGTGCTGGACAGGCAGCGGCTGGACGTGGGAGCCATGATTGCCGCCATCGTGGGCGCCCAGAGCGGGCGCTACAACTACTTTGCCGAGATGGAAACCGCCGGCAAGTGTCTCGAATGGGTGCGGGACCATCTGGCGCTGGACGAGATTGGCATTTACCTCTCCAAAACCCATGTGGCGGAGAGCATGGAATCCCGGTACACCAGCCTGTACGACTACATGACCGAGACCGTGAGCCGGGTTCCCCCCGGGGCGGGGGGCGTGCTGTTCACCCCCTGGCTCCACGGCAACCGCTGCCCCTTCGAGGACCCGGACAGCGCCGGAATGTTCATCGGCATCAAGCTGCACACCGGTAAAACCCAGCTGATCCGCGCCGTGCTGGAGGGGGTGTGCCTGCATCTGCGCTGGATGCTGGAGGCACAGGAGAAAAAGGTGCACACCTCCGACCCGGTGCGCTTTGTGGGCGGCGGCGCGCTCTCCCCCGTCACCTGCCAGATTCTGTCCGACGTGCTGGGCCGCACGGTGGAAACCGTGGACTCGCCCCAAAACGTGGGCAGCGTGGGCGCGGCGGCGGTAATAGGTGTGGGCCTGGGACTTATCCCCTCTCTGGAGCAGGTGGGGGATTTTGTGCCGGTGTCCGCCGTCTATCACCCCGACCCGGACAGCAGCGGGGTATATGACCGGCTTTTCCCCGTGTTCAAGAACCTCTACGCCAGCAACCGCCGGGGCTTCCGGGAGCTGAGCCGGGCGGCGTCAATGACACACATTCCCAGTAAGGAGCGGGTTCATCAATGAAAAAAGAGAGTAAGGCGGAGCTGTGGCGCTCCCTCAAATTCCTGCTGTTTTCCATTTCCGCCGGCGTGGTGGAGATCGTATCCTTTTCCCTGCTCAGCGAGCTGACCAGCTGGAGCTACTGGCCCTGCTACCTGATTGCGCTGGTGCTCAGCGTGGTATGGAACTTCACCCTGAACCGGCGCTACACCTTCAAGTCCGCGGCCAACGTGCCCGTTGCCATGCTGAAGGTGCTGGGCTTCTACTGCGTGTTCACGCCGGTTTCCACCTGGCTGGGCAACTATCTGGCGGAGACGCTGCTGTGGAACGAGTATCTGGTGACCGCCCTGAACATGGTGGCCAACTTTGTGCTGGAGTTCCTGTACGACCGCTTCTTCGTGTTCCGGGGCAGCATCGACACCAACGCCGCAGCGCAAAAGGAAACCACAGCGGCGAAATAAGGAACCTCCAAAAAAACGGACGGCCCCACGAGGCCGTCCGTTTTCCTGTTCCGTTACACCCCGGCGATGGCGCGGATGATGTGCTGCGCCATCAGCAGTCCCGCCGAGGCGGGCACCCACACCGCGCTGCCCGGCACGCTGCGCCGCCCCGGAGGAGGGGCCTCCGCCGGGATGGGCGAGATCGCCTCCTCCGGGGAAAACACCACGGTCAGGTGGTCGATGCCCCGCGCCCGCAGCTCCTTTCTCACCACCCGGGCCAGAGGGCAGCCCTGGGTCTTTGCAATGTCGGTGATGGTGAGCCGCTGCGCGTCCAGCTTGTTGCCGGTGCCCAGGGCGGAAATGATGGACACGCCCCGGCTCAGCGCCGTCTGAATCAGATCCAGCTTGCAGGACACAAGGTCGATGCAGTCGGCGATATAGTCGTATTGCTCGGGGAAAAAGCGCTCCCGGCTCTCCCCGTCGTAGCGGGCCTCCACCGGTGTGACGCGTATCTCCGGCGCGATATCCCGCAGCCGGGCGGCCATGGCCTCCGCCTTGGGAAGCCCCACCGTGGAGCGCAGGGCACAGAGCTGCCGGTTCAGGTTGCTCTCGCTCACCGTGTCCTGATCAATGAGCGTCAGCGCGCCCACGCCCGCGCGGCACAGAGCCTCGGCGCACCAGGAGCCCACGCCGCCCAGTCCGAACACGGCAACACTGGCATGGCGCAGCCGCTCCATGGCCTCCGCCCCCAGCAGCATTTCCGTCCGCATTGTCCTCTCGTCCATCTCTTGTTCCTTTCCCAAAAAAGGCCGCCCAAATGGGCGGCCTTTTGAAGCGTTTGACTTACTTCTCGGCGAATTTGTACACCAGATTGGTGTTGGCCTCGTAGCCCTCAAAGGCGCTCTCCTGCCAGGCGCTGAAATCCGCGGAGCGGAGGCTGCTGTCCGCCAGATAATCGGCGTAGCTCTCTCCGTAGCCCACAAAATAGATCAGGTGATAACCGGCGTAGCTGGAGCTCTCCCCGTAGACCTCGGCGGTGTCGCCGGTCTTGCGGCCCTCAGCAAAGCAGAAGTCGTTGAACTCCTGCACCATTCTGTTCTTGCCGATGTTCTCGTACAGTCCGCCGTTTGCGCTGGAGCCGGCGTCCTCGCTGTACTGCTTCGCCAGCGCGGCAAAGCTGTCCTCGGTCATATCGCCGGCCTTATACTCGGCGTAGATGTCATCCAGCTTGGACTTGGCGGCGGCCTTCTCCTCGTCGCTGAAAGTGCCGTCCCCGTCCTCGTCCACGGCCTTAATGAGGATGTGGCGGACGCTGGGGGTCTTGTAGCTGTTGTCGTCGCGGCCGTGATACACCACCACATAGTAGCCGGTGTCGGCGCTCTCCGCCACGGTCATATCCCCGTCCGCCCGCTTCGCGTCCTTCAGCCAGTCGGCAAAGGCGCTGTTCAGGCTGCTGCCGGCGGTGTTGGAATCGGTAGCCTGCGCGTCAGCCACCACCTCGGCCACGGCCTCGGTGAAGCTCAGGGTCTCCTCCTCCGCGCCGGCCTTGGCGGCGGTGAGGATCTGGTCGGCAATCTTCTTGGCGGCGGCCATGGTGGCCTCCGTCACCTTGCTGGTGGTCTGGGGCGCGGTCTCGCCGGTGGTCTCGTCGGTCACGTCCTCGGTGACCTCCTCGGTCTCGGCGGAGACAAGGTAGTAGGAGTAGCTGAAGATGTCCTGCTCGTCCTTGTTCTCGGTGTACCAGGCGCTGAGATCGGCGGCGCTGTACTCAAAAGAGTCATAGTGAGCCTCCGAATAGTCGTTGGCCACCGCCTGCATCTCCATGGCGTGCCGCAGGGACTTTTCGTTGCAGCCCCGACCGTACACGGCGGTGATATAGTTTTTGGTGTTCTTGTAGCCGTTGCTCTCGGCGGCGGCTGCCATCTGGGTCATCTGGTCGTCGATATCGGCGGCGTCCTCGTCGGAGAGGGTATAGCCCTCGGCAGTGGCCTTCTCATACAGGGCGGTCACCTGGGTAATGCTGGTGAGCGCGCTCTCCTGGAAGTACTCCGCCCAGGTCTTGCTGCTGTCAAAGGCGCAGGTCTGACTGGTAAGCGGCTTGCTGGTGTCCAGGAAGTAGGCCAGATAGTCGCTATACTGGTTGCAGAACTGATAGTAGGAATTATAATAGTAGTACTGATACTCGCCGTTTGTATAGCTCATGTCGCCCACCTTGACGGAGGGCAAAACGGAATAAAACAGCCCGGAATTGGCAACAAGAATTACCACAACCAACAGCGCCACGATCGCCGTGATAATGGTCCACTGAATCTTGCTTTTGCGCTGCTTCTGCGCTTCCCTCTCGGCGGCGGCCTGACGTCTGTCGGTGCCGGCCTCCCGGTCCTGCTGACGCTTTTTCTTATCCTGTGATGCGCTCATGGAACATTCATCCTTTACTCATGTAATCTATCTTTTCATTCGTCCTGATAGGTACAGCTTGTGTATTATAACGCAATCGTCCTTGGTATTCAAGATAAAAATCATTAAGCCGCAAACTCTCTGCCGCCAAAACCGCCCTGAAACGACACTTTTTTTGCAATTCCTGTTGTTAAATATGTTTACGCTGTTCAAAACAGGCGGGAATGTGTTATGATGCTCGTATGCGGGAACATTTGAAGGAAAAGGAAATATCCCCCGGACGGGAGACCGCGCTGCTCCTTGCGCTGCTGGCTCTGGGCTTTGCCCTGCGGCTGTGGGGACTGGGCTCCCTGCCGCTGGGGCTCAATCAGGACGAGGCCAGCGCCGGCTACGACGCCTGGGCCATCGCCGGCTACGGCATGGATCGCTGCGGGGTAACGCTCCCTGTGCTGCTCACCGCCTGGGGCAGCGGACAGAACGCCCTGCTCAGCTATCTCTCCATTCCCTTTATCGCCCTCCTCGGCCTGAGCGAGACGAGCATACGCATTGTCCCGGCGCTTTTTAGCTGCGCCGCGCTGGTGGTGTTTTATCTGTTCGCCCGGCGGCTGCGGGGACGGCGCTTCGGTCTGGTCGCGCTCTTTTTTCTTGCCCTGTGCCCCTGGCACATCATGGCCGGGCGCTGGGCGCTGGAGAGCAATCTGCTGCCCACGCTGCTGCTTGTCGGGGTGTGCCTTGTCTCTCTGGCCCGGGAGAAGCCCTGGGCGCTCGTCGGCGCGGCGGCGGCCTTCGCCCTGTCCCCCTACGCCTACGGCACCGCCTTCTTCTTCCTGCCCTTCTTTTTGCTCTTTTCTCTGTACTGGCTGCGGGGGCGTCTGCGTCTCGCCCCCTTTCTGGTGTCGCTGGGGATCTTCACCCTGCTGATCTTCCCCATCGCCCTGTGCCAGCTCCGCAACGCGCTGGGATTGCCCGCCCTGACCCTGTGGGGTCTCACCCTGCCGGAGCTGACGGAGACCCGGCAGAGCGCCACCTCCCTGCTGGGCGGCGGGGGACTTAGCGCGGTGTGGGAAAACTGCAAAACCCTTGTGCGTATCCTTGTGACCCAGAGCGACGGGCTGCCCTACAACAGCGGGCCGTGGGGCGGCGGCATCTTCTATGTGTTCGGCCTGCCGCTGGCGCTGCTGGGCCTTGCCGTGCACTTCTTCGGCGGGGACCGCCCCGCGGGGGAAACCCCCATGCTGGCCGCGCTGCTTCTCTCTCTGGGCTGCGCCCTCTGCATTGACGGCAACATCAACCGGCTGAATATGCTTTGGCTGCCTCTTGTCTACTTCGCGGCGCTGGGGCTGCACACGCTCTCCCAACTGCCGGGCCGGTGGAGCGCCGTGCCCGCCGGGTGTGTGCTCCTGGCCTTCGCCCTGTTTTTCGCCGGCTACGTCCGGGACTTCGGCGGCGAGGGCTACACCGGCAACTTCCCCGGACTGGGCGACGCCATCACATATGTGGAGGCACGGGAGCCGGAGAGCGCCTACTGCACCACCTATGTGAATCAGCCCTACATTTTCGTGCTGTACTACACGGAAACGCCCCCGGAGAACTTTCTCTCCACGGTGGATTACATCAATCCGGACGGAGACTTCCGCTGGGTGCGCTCCTTCGGTCACTGGCGCTTCGGCAGCGCCGACGAGGCGGAGGGGGATTACCTGATCCTCCACGGGAGCGAGGCCGGAAACCGGCCTATTCTGGCCACTTTTGGCGAATATGTTGTCTGCGCGGGAGAAACATGATACAATAGACCATTGTTCCCGGAGCGCGCCGGGAATTCCAAATTGATGAAAGACGTGATAAGCATGAACATAGAAAACCTGCGTCTCGCCGTCCTGATTGACGGCGACAACGCCCCCCGGGACTGTCTCAAGAGCGTGATGGAGGAGATCGCCATCTACGGCACCCCCATGATTAAGCGCATCTACGGCGACTGGGCCAGCCAGAACATCATTGGCTGGAAAACCACCCTGCTGGAAAACGCCGTCACCCCCAAGCAGCAGTTCGCCTACACCGTGGGCAAGAACGCCACCGACAGCGCCATGATCATTGACGCCATGGACATTCTCTATCAGGGCCGCACCGACGGCTTTGTGCTGGTGAGCAGCGACAGCGACTTCACCCCGCTGGCCATCCGCCTGCGGGAGAGCGGTATGTATGTGATCGGCATCGGCGAGCAAAAGACCCCCAAGGCCTTTGTGCAGGCCTGCGACAAGTTCATCCGCATTGAGGTCATCCGGGACCGGTACAAGAAGATTGAGCAGCCCAAGCCGGAGAAGGCCGCCGTGAAGAAAAACGGCGGCGACAAGTCCTCCCCCAAGACCGAGAAAAGCGAGAAGCCCGCTTCCAAGTCCGCCGCCAAAAAGCCGGAGGAAAAGCGGCCCGCCGTGCCCGACGAGGTGGTGGTTCTCATTGCCGACAGTGTGGCCGACCTGGCCGACGACGACGGCTACACCGATCTCTCCAATCTGGGCAACCTGATTATCAAAAAGCAGCCGGACTTTGACCCCCGCACCTACGGCTATGGCAAGCTGTCCACCCTGCTGAAAAACATGGCCCGCTTTGAGGTGCAGGTGCGCGCCACCTCCGACCCCAATGTGAAGCCCATCTATATCAGGGACATCGAGGCGCAATGACCGAAAGGAAACCCAAAAAACATCACATTTTTTTGAACCTTCTGGCGGTGCTGGTAATCCTCACCGCCGCCAGTCTGCTGCTGTCCCATTTCGGCCTTACCGTCACCCGCTATGACGTTGCCTCCCCCCGGCTGCCGGAAAGCTTTGAGGGCTTTCGCATCGTGCAGCTCTCCGACCTGCACGGCATGGAGTTCGGGACGGACAACACCCGTCTGGTGGAGAAGGTCGCGGCGGAAGCGCCGGATCTCATCGCCCTCACCGGGGACTTTCTGGACGAGGGGCGGACGGAGGATGAGCTGCAAAGGCTCTCCGTGCTGCTGCCCAAGCTCACGGCCATCGCGCCGGTGTACTTTGTGAGCGGCAACCACGACTGGGCCAGCGGCGCGCTGGAGGAGCTGGCCGCGCTGCTGGAGCGCACCGGCTGCACCTATCTCCGCAACCGGTATGTGACCCTTACGCGGGGCGGCGAGAGCATTGTCCTCGCCGGCGTGGAGGACCCTAACGGCTGGGCGGGACAGATTGAGCCGGACGCCCTGTGCGCGGAGGCAGACGCCGCCTGCCCGGGCAGCTTCACTCTCCTGCTGGGCCACCGCAACTACTGGGCCGCCCGGTATGGGGACATTCAGGCCGACCTGATCCTCTGCGGCCACAGCCACGGCGGCGTAATCCGCCTGCCCTTTGCGGGCGGCGTGCTGGGCACGGAGCACAACCTGTTTCCCAAATACGACGCGGGGGAGTTCCCCTGCGGCCGGGGCAGCGTCATCATCTCCCGGGGGCTTGGAGGCAACGGCGTGCTGCTGCCGCCCCGCTTCAATAACACGCCGGAGCTGGTCACGGTAATTTTACATACCGCGTAGGTCTATTTTCTCGTTCTCCGCATATACTAACGTATATGACTATTGGAGGGCACTATTATGGACAAAGATGTCGACGACCTGATTTTTGGCAGCTCCGACCCCGGCCCCAGCCAGCGATAGCATCGCCCGGAGCCGCTCTGTCCGCTGTAAGCGGTAAGCCCAGGCGCGAAGCCCAGCCCATTTTTCCAAAGACGTGCGTGGACTTCACTGGAACGCTAAAAAGCTCCCGCCTCAGGGCGGGAGCTTTTCCTATTGGGCGGCCAGTCGGGCCACATATGCCTGCATATCGGCCTTGGAGCCCAGCGCGTGGGTGCCGTCCAGCACCCGGCGCTTTTCCCCGTCGCTCATGGCGGAAAAAACCTCCAGCGCCTTCACGTTGGCAGCCAGCGCCATGGCAAAGCCCTCGGGCAGCTCCGACAGCGGATTACTTTGTTTCAATAAAATCACCCCGACTCAAGTTTTTGAGCCGGGGTGAGCTTTTATACATCAAAGCCGCCAGATGTTTTTCGCGTACTCCGCCACCGCCCGGTCGGCGGCGAAAATGCCGCTCTCCGCGATGTTCACAAGTCCCATGCGGGCAAAGCCCTGTTTATCCCGCTGCGCCTGATACAGGCGGTCGTGGCAGTCCACATAGGCGGCAAAGTCCGCCAGCAGCAGATAGGGGTCGCCGCCGTAGACCAGATTGGACACCAGATCGGTATAGATCTTCCCGTCGGCAAAGCCGCCGGAGAAGCGCTGAAGCACCCGCTTCAGCCGCTCATCGCTGTCAGCCACGGATTTGGGGTTGTAGCCGGCGCGCCGGCGCTCCTCCACCTGATCTGCGTGCAGGCCAAAGAGGAACATATTGTCGTCCCCCAGCCGCTCGTACATCTCCACATTGGCTCCGTCCAGCGTGCCGATGGTCACGGCGCCGTTCATCATCAGCTTCATGTTGCCGGTGCCGCTGGCCTCCTTGCCGGC
>CAZCDJ010000007.1:0-27788 GCA_964497655.1 uncultured Oscillospiraceae bacterium
GCTGACAAAAGAAGTCCTTTCACAGACAAAACCGCGGATCAAAAGATCCGCGGTTTTCCTTATATTATGGATCGCAGCCCATATCCATGCGTTTCAGTATCGCCGTTCTGTTGGCCTGAACATACCTGATGTTTTAGTAATGAAAACTTGTTTTTCCTTGGATCGCGGTGCAGACACGGCGCGTTCGGACGGGGGTTTCGCTTTGAGGGCGTAGCGAGTTGTGGGAGCTATTTGCACCGTACCGAGCCGAATCTGCCGCGGAGAAGCGCGCGATTCATTTTAGGGGATCTGCCGCGCTATGAAAAAGATCGCACGACTGGGTCAAAGATGTTAATATTTGTCCATATAAGCATAGCAGATTGCTTTATACAATTTACACATTGTTTACAATAGTGTCAACAGATGTGGGCGCAAAGCGAGGCGCTTGCAGTCACTTTATTATTGGAGGGAAATAGTATGGGAGAAAAGAAGAGCCGCATTACCAAACGCTCATGCGTGTTTTTGGTTATTGCGCTGGTTGTCTGTCTGATCGGAAGTGCGATGGCAAGTCTGATTCAGTCTGGGTTTGGAGCTGTTAGTGTAAAAAACTACAATAATAGTTCCATGAGTGATATTGCGGAGAAGATCAAACAGAACAATACCGATGCAGGGAAGAACATAGAGGTGTCCTTTACCACCAGCGCAACCGCGAAAATGACCTATAAGGTGCTGGCACCAAAGACGGCGACGGCAGAGAATCCTGCGCCCGCTATTGTTATTATGCATGGCGGGTTGTCAAATAAGGATACTACAGCCCCTGTATTTGTGGAGCTCGCCCGCAGAGGGTTTGTGGTCATTGCCTTTGATGCCATGGGTCACGGCAAGACTGATCAGGCGGTTGATGGCCTTACACACAATACCATGGGCATGGAAGCCATGGTTGAACTTGCGATGAGTATGCCCTTTGTGGACGAGACTCAGGTGGGTGTTACGGGGCACAGCTGGGGCAATAATGGTTCTGCGGCGGTTGTTAACGCCATCAATCTGGAAACGAAAAATCCAAGAATTTCTGCGTTCCTCTGCGCGCAGGGCTCGCTGGCAATATATGATCTACAGCCCGGTGCAATGGATGGCGTGAATTTCGGGTTCAGCGCGGGAAAATATGATGAGGTGGATACAACGTATTTTAGCTCATACACCCTTCCCACCACGCCGTTTGCCATTGGCTGGATCCAGGAGGTATACTCCGACTTTAATGAGACTGAGGTTCCTTTGGGCGTGTGGTTTGACGAGAACGGCGCGCATCAGATCCAGGAAGGGACCAAATATAACGGCGCCGGTGGACGAGTTATGTATAATCCCGAAAATACCCATCCAGCCGCATTGTTCTCTGAGACAGGCGTCGCAACAAATATCAACTTTTTCTATGGCGCATTCGGAACACCCGCGGGAGCCGAGTACATCAGCTCTACAAGTCAGGTTTGGGGATGGTATATCGCGTTCCTGGTGATCGGCCTCGTTGGATGGTTTGCTGTAATCCTGGCGGTGTTCGATCTGCTGCTCTATACGCCTGCGTTTAGAAGACTGAGGGGCAGTTCTGACCGCCTTGTGCTCAACGACAGAGATCGGTTGCCATCGTTTAAGGATCCGAAAGAATCACTGCCCCTTATTCTGATGTTTGTGCTGCTTACGGTGGTTTCCTATTTCACACTGCTGCCTTGCACCTCTGCGGGTGCGAAGCTCATTCCGTCCAGCAACTTCTTCCCCAATGCAGCTCATACATCCAGCGCGTTTGGCTACTGGTCCTTTATCATTGCTCTTGTATCCTTGATTGCCGTGTATATTGTATCTGGAGTGAAGGTGCTGATCAATCGCAAAAATTTGCAATATAGCTGGCAGTCTCCGGTGGCCGTGGCCGGCATAAAAGGCGGAGAACTCGTTCAGACGGCACTACTGGCCTTCACGGTATTTTGTACTGCACACATTTTGCTATGGGTAATCGACGCAATTTTTAATGTGGATTTTGTAATTGCAACCATTGATTTCACCACATTCAGACCCGCCAAAATTTTTGTGATGTTCCGGTACTTGCTGCTTTGCGCGCCCTTCTATATTGTTAATGCGATTCTGAATGCCGACACCAGATTCAATGACCTGCCTGAATGGGTGTCTACAGCAATTCTTTGTCTGGGAAATGTTTGCGGACTGTGCATTTTCCTCGTTGTTCAGTATTCCTCTCTGTTTTCTACCGGCCTCCTTGCGACGCCTGACGCCTGCTCCACCTGCACGGTGGTATGGTCCATGCTTGTGCCTCTGGTTGTCGGTCCCATTATTGCAAGGTATACTTACAGAAGAACTGGTAATATTTGGGCCGGAGCAATACTGAATTCCTTCATTTTTATCATGATGCAGGTCGGTACCGGCCAGTACATGATTAACGGCATCAATATTACCATGTTTGGTCTGTAATACTCTGTGCATTCAACTGATATGAAAGAGTGAGCAGTCACTTGAAAGTCGAAGGTTCTAACTGGGCCTTCGACTTTCTTGGATAAACGTATGTCTATGTCAAATATGAATTCCAAGATAAAAGGAGAACGAACATGCAAAAACACCGCGAATTTTGGTTTATTGTCGGCAGCCAGTCGCTGTATGGCCTGGAGGTGCTGGAGACCGTGGATGCCCGGGCCCGGGAAATGGCAGCGGAGCTTACCGCCGCGCTGCCCTATCCCCTGGTATATAAGCTAACCGCAAAGACAAGCGAGGAAATATCCGCCGCCGTGAAGGCCGCCAATTTTGACGATGCCTGCTGCGGCGTTGTTACCTGGTGCCACACCTTTTCCCCCAGCAAAATGTGGATAGACGGCTTTGCGTCCCTGCAAAAGCCCTACTGCCACCTGGCTACCCAGTATAACCGGGAAATCCCCAACGATGAAATCGACATGGACTTCATGAACCTGAATCAGGCGGCCCACGGCGACCGGGAGCATGGCTTTCTTGCCGCCCGACTGCGGATGCCCCGGAAGGTCATCGCCGGCCACTGGAGGGACGAGCGGGTGCAACAGCGTCTGGGCGCGTGGATGAGATCCGCGGTGGGCGCTGCCGTGTCCAGAGACCTGCGGGTCATGCGTTTCGGCGACAATATGCGGGAGGTAGCCGTCACCGAGGGAGACAAGGTGGAAGCACAGCTGAAACTGGGCTGGCAGGTGAACACCTGGGCCGTGGGCGATCTGGTGCGGGAGATGGCCGCAGTCTCTGACGCGGAGATCGACGGCCTTGTGGCCGTTTACCTGAGCAGCTACGAGCTTGCCACCGATGACACGGCCGCCGTGCGCTATCAGGCGCGGGAGGAGCTGGCCATCCAGAAAATGATGGACAAAGAAGGCTGCCGCGCCTTTACCAACACCTTTCAGGATCTCTACGGCATGGAGCAGCTGCCGGGGCTGGCATCCCAGCATCTCATGTCGTGGGCTACGGCTACGGCGGAGAGGGCGACTGGAAGGTGGCCGCTATGACTGCCGTGCTCAAGGCCATGGGAGAGGGGGAAAATGGCGCCTCCGCCTTCATGGAGGACTATACATATAACCTGACGGAGGGGCAGGAGTATTCTCTGGGGGCGCATATGCTGGAGGTTTGCCCATCGGTGGCTGCCGGCAGACCCCGCATTGAGACTCACCCGTTGGGCATTGGGATGAACGAAAAGGACCCCGCTCGTCTGGTTTTCGAGGGCAAGGCCGGCCCCGCCATTGTGGTCAGCCTGATAGACATGGGGGGCGTATGCGTCTGATTGTACAGGATATTCAGGCGGTAAAGCCCATTCTGCCCATGCCGAACCTGCCGGTCGCCCGGGTGATGTGGCGCGCGCTGCCAGACCTGACCACAGGGGTGGAGTGTTGGATCACCGCCGGCGGCGCCCACCATACGGTCCTCTCCTACGACGTGACGGCGGAGCAGATGCGGGACTGGGCGCGGATTATGGACATTGAATTTGTGCATATTTCCGGGGAAACCACCGTGGAGAAGCTGGAAAACCAGCTGTTCCTGCAGGATTTGGCCTGGAAGCTAAAGTAGGCGTGGATATGGAATTTTTGAATACGGTACTGGGCATTGAGCTGGGGTCCACAAGAATCAAGGCCGTGTTGCTGGATCGAGATCATACCCCTATCGCATCCGGCTGCCACGAATGGGAAAACCGGCTTGCCAATGGAATCTGGACCTATTCCATGGGCGACATTCATAGCGGCGTGCAGGCGTGCTACGCCGACCTAAAGCGGGACGTCGTTTCCAAATACGGACAGCGTCCCACCGCCTTCGGCGCCATCGGCGTGTCCGCCATGATGCATGGCTACCTCCCCTTTGACCGGGACGGCGGCCTGCTCACCGAATTCCGCACCTGGCGCAATATCATCACCGTTCCCGCAGCCGCCATCCTTACCCAGACCTTCGGCTTCAACATTCCCCACCGCTGGAGCATCGCCCATCTCTACCAGGCCATGCTCAGCGGGGAGGAGCACGTCTCACGGCTGGACTACCTCACCACTCTTTCCGGCTATCTCCACTGGAAGCTCACCGGCGAGCGGGTGATCGGCATTGGGGATGCCTCCGGCATGTTCCCCATTGACAGCGCCGCGCAGGACTACGACCGACGCATGGTCAGCGCCTTCGACGCGCTCAGCGCTCCGCTGGGTTGCCCGTGGAAGCTGCGTGACGTGCTGCCAGCTGTGAGAGTGGCGGGAGAGAGCGCCGGACGGCTCACCGCCCAAGGGGCCGCGTTCCTGGATCCGGAGGGCGATCTGCGCCCGGGCGTGCCCTTCGCCCCCTGCGAGGGGGATGCCGGCACGGGTATGGTGGCCACCAATTCCGTGCGGGCCGGCACCGGCAACATCTCCGCCGGCACCTCGGATTTTGCCATGCTGGTCACCGACCGCACGCTGGGCGTTCACCGGGAGATCGACATGGTGACTACCCCCGCCGGTCTGCCGGTGGCCATGGTACACTGCAACAACTGCACCTCGGACATTAACGCGTGGGTGGGTCTCTTTGGGGAGTTTGCCGCTGCGGCGGGTGTCCCCATGGACAGCGAGGCGCTTTTTTCCTTGCTGTTTCGCAAAGCGCTGGAGGGCGACGGGGACTGCGGGGGACTCATGTCGTATAATTATTTTTCCGGAGAGAGTATCACGGGGCTGGAGGATGGTCGGCCGGTGTTCGCCCGTATGCCGAACTGCAGCTTTACCCTTGCCAATTTCATGAGAACCCATCTGCTGTCCGCGCTGGCCACGCTGAAAATCGGGCTGGATGTGCTCACGGGGGTGGAGAAGGTGCCTATCGAAAAATTCTACGGCCACGGCGGCTTCTTCCGCACTCCCGGCGTGGGGCAGCGCCTGATGTCTGCGGCAGTGAGCGCGCCGGTGTATATCATGGAAACGGCGGGGGAGGGCGGCCCCTATGGCATGGCGCTGCTGTGCGCCTATCTGCTGTGGAGGGAGAAGGACGAGACACTGGAGGACTATCTGGAACACAAGGTGTTCGCCCATGCCGCCACAGAGAGGATGATGGCGGACGAGACGGATATCGCGGGATTCAACACGTTCATATCCCGCTATCAAAAGGCGCTGCCCGTGGAGCGGGCGGCGGTGGAAGCGCTGTGAGGTGCAATATGCTTGAAGTATTAAAAGAACAAGTGCTGAAAGCAAATCTGTGTCTGCCCCGGTACGGCCTTGTCACCTTCACCTGGGGCAACGTCTCCGGCATCGACCGGGAGCGGGGACTGGTGGTCATCAAGCCCTCCGGCATCCCCTACGAGGAGCTGACGGCGGAGGACATGGTGGTGATCGATCTGGATTGCCGGGTGGCAGAGGGCAGGTGGAGACCGTCCAGCGACTCACCCACCCACATTGAGCTGTACCGGGCATTTCCACACATTGGCGGCGTGGTGCACACCCATTCCAGGTGGGCCACCTCCTTTGCCCAGGCGGGGCGGCCTATCCCGGCCATGGGCACCACTCAGGCGGACTATTTCTACGGCGACATCCCCTGCACCCGTCCCATGACGGAACCGGAAATACATGGGGAATACGAGCGGGAAACCGGTCGGGTGATCGCCGAGACCTTTCGTGACCGGGACAGTGCCGCCGTCCCCGGTGTGCTGGTATGCAGCCACGGCCCGTTCGCGTGGGGCCGCGATCCCATGAGCGCAGTGGAAAACGCTGTGGTGCTGGAGGAGGCCGCGTTCATGGATCTTCACGCACTGCTGCTCGACCCGGAACGGGACGCAATGCCCCAGACGCTGCTGGATAAGCACTATCTGCGTAAGCACGGCGCAGCCGCCTATTACGGGCAGGAGGCACGACCGTGAGTATTGTGAGGGACAGCTTTGGCTGCACCGCCCAGGGGCGGGAGGTGGCGCGCTGGACACTATCAAACAGCGCGGGCATGAGCGCCGAGATCCTGAGCTGGGGCTGCGTTGTCCGCGCGCTCACCGTGCCGGACAGGGACGGCAGCCCCACGGACGTAGTGCTGGGCTTTGACGATATGGCGGGCTACGAGAGGGGGAGCTGTTTCTACGGCGCCTTCGTGGGCCGCTATGCCAACCGCATCCGGGGGGCTGCCTTCCGGCTGAACGGCAGGCAATATGAGCTTGCGAAAAATGACGGGAACAACCATCTGCACGGAGCCTTCTGCACCGCCCTGTTTCAGGGGGAGACGGAGGGAGACACCCTGTGCCTGCGCCGTCACTGCCCCGCCACGGAGGAGGGGTATCCCGGGGCGTTGGAGGTGCAGGTGCGCTATCGTCTCACCGACGGGGGCGCGCTTAGCATGGAGTATATTGCGGCGTCGGATGCTGACACCGTGGTGAACCTTACCAATCATTCCTATTTCAATCTGGCAGGAGAGGGCCGGGGCGACATTCTCGATCACACGCTGCAGCTCCGCTGCGACCGTTTTACGGAGTGCGACAGCGAGACGCTGCCTACCGGGCGCGTGCTCACCGTTGAGGGAACGCCCATGGACTTTACCCGGGAAAAGCCGCTGGGAAGAGAAATTTTTGCCGATGATCCCCAGCTGACCCAGTGCCGGGGCTATGACCACAATTTGATCTTCTCCCCCGGCGCGTCCGGGGCCTTGGCCGAAGCATGGTGTCCACGGAGCGGAATTGCGCTATCCGTCCATACCTCCCAGCCCGCCGTGCAGCTCTATACCGGCAATTACATTGATTCGGACACGGCGCCCGCAGGGAAGGGAGGAACGCGCTATCCCCGCTACGGCGGCTTTTGTCTGGAGACGCAGCACTATCCCTGCAGTCCTAATTTTCCGCAGTTCCCCACCACGGTGCTCCGGGCGGGACAGACGTACCGGGAGACCACGGTCTATACCTTTGGTGTGCGCGGCTGATCGGATAATATTAATTCTCGGAAATGGACAATTATTAAGATTCGTGCTATAAACTTAGTAGCTTCATGGGGAGAGAGGGGCGGCTGAGGATGCTGGCGAAGTACGAGAAACGAACCTATGTGGGCAGCGAGCATGTGTGGGTGGGGAAGTACAGGAATCTGCACAATATTTCCCACTGGCATTTGGAACACGAGCTGATTGTCTGCTGTCAGGGCAGCGCTCGGGTGATGATCGACGACAGACTGTTCACGGTGCATGGGGGGGGGAGTGTGCCTTCTGCCCCAGCGGTAGCGTGCATTACATCAACGCCGGGGACGATGCCATCGTGTTAATCTGTATTTTCGATGAAAAACTGACCCATGGCATTACGGACGCGCACCGTCTGGATACGCCGGTCTTTGCGGATCGGTACGGCGTGGCGTCAGTACTTGCATCGATGCTGGATGAGCTTTCCCGGCGGCCGCTGTTCTTTTCCGAGCGCACGGAGGGATTGGTGCTTCAGCTGATGGCCGATGTGTTCCGGGGCGAGCCGATTAACCATCAACCGACGAAGCCCAGCGCAGTGATGACCCGTTATAAAGAGCTCCTTTGCAAACTGGACGGGGAGTATGAATTCATCTCTTTCTCAGAGGCCGCGGAATATATGAATTTTTCCCAGGTGTATTTTTCCGGTTACTTTAAGCGCCAGTCCGGCATGACCTTCACCCAGTATATGAATGTGGTGAAGATCGAAAAAGCGGTACAGCTTTTGAGCGCCGGTCATGGGATGAAAATGTCCGAGGTGATGAGCCGCTGCGGCTTTAACACCATCCGCAGCTTTAACCGAACCTTTAAGGAGCTTACCGGCTATTCTCCCAGGCAGATTCCGCCGAGATATTCGCTCAACACCCGGTCGGTGCAGTCGGTTCAGGATACGTTCGATCCCACGCTGGATGTATCCGTGCTGCTTTGATAACGCATGAGAGGGCGGGGCGCCACGGTTGTGACGCCCCGCCCTCTCATGCATAAAGGCTTATACCGGGCTCGTTTTCCCGGCGATGAAATTTTGTAATTACCACGGCGCTGTCCTATAATGAAGAAAAACCGGGCCGATTGACAGGGACTGCTGAAAGGGAGGATTACAATGGAAAATGAGGCCTTTGACCGGGCGTTCCTTGAGACGCTGGAGCGGAGCGTGGAAGCTCTGCCCCGTCAGGAGCGGGCGAGGCTGTACCGCCACTGCGCCGAGCAGTGCGCGCAGGGCTATGTGATGGGTGAGCTGCGCCGACAGTTTGTGGAGTGCGGCAGCGACCTGGACCGGCAGTATGAGAAGTACGGCAGCTCGGACTATTTCTTCGCGGACATTGTGGAGCGTGGCCGCGTGTATGAGCTGGGTTATCCCCGCTGCCTCTGCCCGCTGGTGGCGGACAGTTTTGCCTGTCCTCCGGGGCACTGCGAGTGCTCCCGGCAGAGCATCGTGTATGTTCTGGAAACGCTGCTGCCGGAGAAAACGATCCAGGTGGAGCTGATGCACACGGTGCTCACCGGGGCAAAGGAGTGCCGCTTCCGGGTGACGGTGGGGGAGTGACCATGGAGCTGATCCGCCTTACCAAAGATAACCTGGCCGGGGAGCACATCTGCTGCGCCATCTCCAATGAGAGTGACCCGCAGGTATCGTCCAAAAAGGCGTGGCTGAGCGACCGGCTGGACGACGGCCTGGTCTTTTAGAAGGGAGACGTGCGGGGGAAGTGCTTCATCGAGTATCTCCCGGCGGAAAAGGCGTGGGCGCCCATCCGCGGGGACGGGTATATGTACATCGACTGCCTGTGGGGTTTGTGCTCTATTTCACCAGCCAATGCCCCTTCACAGCAAAGTATGTCCCGCTTTTAGAGCAGGCAGCCAGGGCAAGAATCGTGCCATTTCAGGCGATTCACATTGAGACCGGGGAGCAGGCGCGCAGCGCGCCGGCAGCCTTTACCACCTTCGCGCTCTACTACAACGGGGCTTTTCTCACCCACGAGATCCAGTCGGAAAAGAAATTTGAGAAGATGATGGACGAGCTGGGCGTATAGACCCGGGGAAAAGCAAGATTCCGCCCCCGTCGGCAGGGAGAGCCGCCGCTTCGATACGGCGTCCCCGCCTCACAAGAAAAGGACCGCGACTGCCCCTTGGGCGGATCGCGGTCCTTCTGAATCTAAGGGGTGCTGCCTTTTCCCTGTGGGATTGTCCCGTCCATCAGGCTCAGGCGTGGGGAGCGGAGATCTCCCGTTGGAGCTTTTTGGTCAGCTTGGCGAATACCAGCGCGTAGCTGTCGTCAATGAGCTTCTTCACCAGCTCGTCCGGCAGCGCGCCGCCCAAATCCACGGAAATCCAGGTGCGCTTGTCGGAGTAGAAGCCGGGGAGAATCTCCCGATGCTCGGCCTGCAGCGCCTGGGAAAACAGGGGGTCGCACTTCAGGTTCAGCAGCTCCTTTTCCGCGTATTCCGGGGCGTAGCGTTGGGAGGGACACAGCGTTGCCCCAAACAGCTTGCCGCCCACCTGGTAGCGCTGCCAGCCCCATTCCAGCTTGTAGTCGCTGACCGCGCCGGGTTTTGCCAGCAGGTAGTCCTCCAGCCAGGGATAATTCATTGCGCCAACCTCCTCTGCGAAATGTTCCCCTGCATTATAGCAGGTTTCGCCGCCCATGGGAAGCGGGACGTTGACGGGAAAGGCGCGCTTTTGCCATCATCCATGGCGCTCCTCGTCCTCATCCTTGCGGGGGCGGGACTTTCCCGGCGTCAGGGCAAGGCCCAGCAAAGCGCCGATGACGCCGCCGTACAGGGTGGAAATTACCGGGTTGGAGGAGATGGGGCAGGTGCCGCTGACGCAGCCCACAAAGCGGTAGTACAGGTAGCCCCCCACCGCGCCCAGCAGAACCCCGATGAGAAGGGGCAGATATTTTTTGAGGATGGCTCCGGACTTGTTATCCATGGCAACGCAGCTCCTTTCTTCCCCGCGACCCGGGAGAGGCGGGGGGCCGACAGTGCTTTTCGCTTTCTCGGCTGGTCTCATTATCCCTCATTTTCCCGAACAGCACCGTGACAAACTCACCGCAGCGCCGCCATTCGCCGCGTTTTCCATTTTTCCGACAAATTGATTGAAAAGCAAGGCGCTTGGAATTATACTGAAGGGAAAGATGGTCCCGGCGGGGGGAGCCGCATTCCGTTCCCCCGGCCACTGCGAGCCTGCCACCGCGCAAATCAAGGTCTCCGCCCAGGCGGGGAAGGAAAGAAGGCGTTGACATATGCTGCGTCGAGGGGATAACAGCAGAGAACAGCAGGAGCTGCTGTGGGCGTTGATCCGGGATTACAACGCCATATATTATGTAAACCTGAATACAGATCGCTTTACCGTGCTCTATGTTAACAATGTGGTCAATCAGGAGGTTCGCAAGAAAGACTTCGAGGAGAAGCTGTTTCATCAGGTCGTGGCCGAATTCACGGAGGCCTATGTGCGGGATGAGGACAAGGCCATGCTGCTGGCGCTTACGGACTGCCAATATATTAAAACCGGCTGCGGGAGGAAAATTCCTTTGCCTTCCGCTACCGGGTTAATCCATTGAACGGGATGGAGTTTTTTGAGGTCACCATCGCCCGGCCCAACGAGGGGGACGGCGAGAATCTGGCCATCATGACGGTACGGAACTGCAACAGGCAGGCCCGGAGCGAGCTGGCCTACCAGCTTGAGATAGAGGCCAGAAACGATGAGCTGTGCGATGCCCTGCGCGCCGCCAAGCAGGCGGAGGAGTCCAAGGCCGACTTCTTTGCCAGAATGAGCCACGACCTTCGCACGCCCATGAACGTGATTCTGGGGCTTGCCGACCTGTCGGCGGAGGAGCCGGACACGGATCGCCTGCGGGAGAATGTGCGGAAGATTCACGACGCGGGCCAGTACCTGCTGAGCATCATCAACGACAGTCTGGATTTTCAGCGGATTGAGGCCGGCGGGTTGAAGCTGCAGCCGGTGGTGGTGCGTACCGGGGAGCTGGTGGAGAGCATCACGGAGCTGGCGGTGCAGGCCAACAAGGAAAAAAGCGTGGAGGTGCGCCTGCAAAATAAGGGCGTCAATCAGGATGCCTATCTGCGGGTGGATCCCATCCGGCTAAAGCAGATTTTTGTGAACCTGATTTCCAACGCCATTAAGTTCACCCCCGCCGGCGGCACGGTGGAGATGACCATTGAGGTGATTGAGCGCAAGGAGAGGGCGGTGCACGACCGAATCACCATTGCGGACACGGGCATCGGCATGAGCAAGGACTTTCTGGAAAACGGGATGTTTCGCCCCTTCTCTCAGGAGCACAATGCCTTCTCCGCCGGCTACGCCGGAAGCGGACTGGGTCTCTCCATCGCCAAGCAGCTTCTGGATCTGATGGGAGCCCACATTCAGGTGGAGAGCGAGCTGGGCGAGGGTACGAAATTCACGGTGGACATTGATTTTGAGCTGGTGGAGGACGAGGAGGCGGCGCTCCAGCTCCGCAGTGTGGAGGAGCGGAGGTTCAGACTCACGCCCCGTCTGGAGGGGGTGCGGGTGCTGCTGGTGGAGGACCATCCCCTGAACGCGGAGATCGCCACAAAGCTGCTGGAAAGGGCGGGCTGTCAGGTCACCCGGGCGGAAAACGGGCTGCTGGGGGTGGAGGCCTTCTGCGGCGCGGAGCCCTTCCATTACGACGCCGTGCTGATGGATATACGGATGCCGGAGCTGAACGGGCTGGAGGCCGCGCGCCGGATTCGCGGGCTTGACAGGGAGGACGCGGGGCAGGTTCCCATCATCGCCATGACGGCGAACGCTTACGAGGACGATATCCGCGCATCTCTGGAGTGCGGCATGAACGCCCATCTGGCCAAGCCCTTTCAGCCCCAGGAGCTGTATGAAACACTGGAGAAATGGGTGCGGCAGACCGGGGCCTGATGGCGCCGAGACGCCGCACCGCCCGGTACTTTACGCCCTTTGCACGGCGCGCAGCTCGATATAACCCCGCTCGCCCCTTGGCTCCAGCTGGATACGGGGAGCATTATCCTCCCAGCGGAAGCCGATGACTGAAGGGTCATACCGGTTCATGGCCGCTTGCAGGGTCTCGATGGCCTGGACGAAGTCCTCCTCGGCGAAGGGCTCCGACTGGAACATCAGGTAGGTGGCGGCGGGCAGACGGATTACGTCGAAGCCCTCCGGCGCGGCGCCGTCCCAGTCCTGGGGCACCTCCACGCCCTGCACATACTCGGACTTTCCCGCCCGGTACGCAGCCGGCAGCCAAAGGCAAACCGGCTCACCGCACAGGGAGCTCATGCTGGTGAGCAGACCCCACACGTCGCAGCCCACCTCCTGACAGTAGCTCCAATAGTCCGTCGCCCGTTCGCCCCGCTTCAAAATAATCTTTCGCGCGGGCTTTTCCAGCACCTGAATGAATACACTTTTTGCATCGCTCATTTTGTCACGCTCCTTTTTCCATAGCTCACGAAATTTGACGCCGTAGGCGGTGAACAGGGGCAGGGGCACGGGACGCAGGGCGTATTCCTTGGGATTGCAGCCGAATTCCCGCAGGAATGCCCGCTGATAGCCGTCCACACTCTCAAAGCCCAGCTCACCCGCCACGTCAATGACGCGCACGCGCCGATCCCGCAGCCGCGCTGCGGAGCGGGAGAGCCGCAGCCGCCGGATGTAGTCGGCAGGGGGGAGACCGGTGAGCTCCCGGAAGATTCGCGCGGCGTACCAGGGGGAAAAGCGGGCGGCCTCCGCCAGAGCGGAGAGGGTGATGCTCTCGCTCAGGTGCGCCTCAATATGGTCCTGCATCCGCTGCACGGCAAGGGTTCTGTCGTTCACGCCGTTCACCTCCTTACAAATAAGAGCATAGCACAGGGAAACAAAATTTTCTCGACGCTGCTTGCGCGGCTTCGGATAAAATCAGTATACCACGGCGGCGCGTCGCCGGGGGAATCAATATGAAGGACGGGGAGATCGCCATGGCGTTTGACTTCAAAAAGGAATACAGGGAGTTTTATCTGCCCAAGGGGAAGCCCCAGATTGTGACCGTGCCCCGGGCCGGTTACATTGCCGTGCGGGGCAGCGGCGACCCCAATGAGGAGGGCGGCGCGTATCAGGCGGCGGTGAACGTGCTGTACGCCGTGGCCTACACCGTGAAGATGAGCAAGCTGGGCGATCACCGCATGGACGGCTACTTCGATTTTGTGGTGCCGCCCCTGGAGGGCTTCTGGTGGCAGGATGGCGTGGAGGGCGTGGATTATCGGAACAAGGCCCTGTTCCACTGGATCTCCGTGATCCGCCTGCCGGATTTCGTGACCCCCGCCGACTTCCGCTGGGCGGTGGACGAGGCCGCGCGCAAAAAGAAGCTGGACTGCTCCGGGGCGGAGCTGCTGACGCTGGACGAGGGTCTCTGTGTCCAGTGCCTGCACGGCGGCCCCTTCGACGACGAGCCGGCCACCGTGACAAAAATGGATGAATTTCTGGCGGCGAACGGGTACGAAAACGACTTTTCGGAGACCCGGCTCCACCACGAGATCTACCTGTCCGACGCCCGGAGGGTTCCGCCGGAGCGGTGGAAAACCGTACTCCGCCACCCGGTTCGGAAAAGAGCGTAGCGTTTGCCCCCAGGGCGGGCATGTTTTGAAAGAAAGGGGACTGCTTATGGACGCAATTGTATTTACCTCCAACACCGGCTTCACCGCGCAGTACGCCCGGCTGCTGGGCGAAAAACTGGGTCTGCCGGTCTGCTCGCTGGACGAGGCCAAGGGAACACTGGAGGAGGGGACGGAGATCCTCTATCTGGGCTGGCTGATGGCCGGTCTGGTGAAGGGCTATAAGAAGGCGGCAAAGCGCTACCGCATCGCCGCGGTTTGCGGCGTGGGCATGGGGGCCGGCGGCTCCCAGACGGAGGACGTGCGCCGGAACAATGCCGTCCCGGAGAACACCCCGGTGTTCACCCTGCAGGGCGGCTTCGACTATGGGAAGCTCCATGGCATCAACAAATTTATGATGAGCACCATGCGACGCACCGTGGGCAAGCGTCTGGCGGAGCAGCCGGACAAAACGCCGGAGGCACAGGATATGCAGGAGCTTCTCATGCACGGCGGCAGCCGGGTCAGCGAGGAAAATCTGCGCCCGGTGCTGGAGTGGTGCGGGAAATGACCGGTCGCGGCTTTCGGATCGGGCACATTCCCGCCCTGCTGTACGGCGAGCCTACGGACAGAGCGTACCTGTTCGTCCACGGACAGAGCGGGTGCAAGGAGGAGGGCGAGGCCTTTGCCCGGCTTGCCTGCCCAAAGGGCTGGCAGGTGCTGGCGGTGGATTTGCCCCGGCACGGGGAGCGGCAGGGCGAAACGGACGGCTTTGATCCCTGGACGGCAGCGCCGGAGCTCTCCGAGGTGTTTGCCTATCTGCGGCTTCGGTGGAGCGAGGTGAGTCTGCGCGCCAACAGCATCGGCGCGCATTTTGCCATGCTGGCACTGGCCGGGGAGGCGCTGTCCAAGGCGCTTTTTGTCTCCCCCATCGTGGACATGGAGCGGCTCATTACGGATATGATGGGCTGGGCGGGGGTGAGCGAGGCGCAGCTGCGGGACCGGGGCGAGATTGTCACGGAACTGGGGCAGACCCTCTCCTGGGACTACCTCACATGGGAGCGGCTGCACCCCGCACAAAGCTGGAGCTGCCCCACCGCCGTTTTGTACGCAGGTCGGGACAATATGACCAGCCGGGAGAGCGTGGAGCGGTTCGCCTCCCACCATGGGGCGAAGCTGACCGTCATGGAGGAGGGCGAGCACTGGTTTCACACCCCGGAGCAGCTTGCGGTGCTGCGGGCGTGGGAACAGGAAAACATCTGAAACGAGGTGGGGTTATGGTACGGGAGATTTGCAGGGACGAGGCGTTCCTGGCACAAAGGGCGGAGATGGCCACGCCGGCGGATCTGCCGGTGGCGGACGACCTGCTGGAGACGCTGCTTGCCCACCGGGACGGCTGCGTGGGCATGGCGGCCAACATGATCGGCGTGAACAAGCGTATCATCGCCTTTGAAAACGGTGGCACGTATCTGGTGCTGCTCAACCCGGAGATTGTCAAGAGGTCCGGCCCCTATGAGGCCGAGGAGGGCTGTCTGTCGCTGCCCGGCACGCGCAGGGCGAAGCGTTGGCAGTCCATCAAGGTGCGGTATGAGACCCGGGATTTTCAGCCGCGCTATAAAACCTTCACCGGCTTTCCGGCGCAGATCATCCAGCACGAGCTGGATCACTGCCAGGGAATCCTGATCTGAGGGGGCGGGGGTGTGTCTCAGGACGAGCTGCTGTTTTTTGCCCGGCTGCCGGCGTTGCTGCCGGTGTACACGGCGCTGAAGGAGCGGCTTTCGGCGCGGCATCCGGAGATGACCGTGAAGGTGTCCAAGACCCAGATTTCCTTTCGCAGCCGCTATGTGTTCGCCATGGTGTCCCTGCCCCATCGGCGGCTGCTGGGCTGGCCGGAGGAGGCGTATTCCTTCTCCATGGTGAAGTGACGCCCTTCGGTGAGCGGGGCTGACAGCGCAGAGCAGAAAATATCAGGCATTTCCCCGGAAGACGCGGGATAATAGGCACAGACGGAAGGAGCTTTGCGATGGATTGGATTACCGGCATCCAGCGGGCGCTGGACTACACGGAGGAGCATCTCACGGAGGAGATTGACTATGAGGAGGCGGCCCGGCGGGCCTGCTCCTCCCCCTTTCACTTCCAGCGGATGTTCACGCTGCTGTGCGGCTTCTCGCTGGGGGACTACATCCGTATGCGCCGCCTGAGCCTGGCCGCCTGTGCGCTGCAGCGCACGGACGAGAAGGTTATCGACATCGCGCTGCGCTGGGGCTATGACAGCCCGGAGAGCTTTGCCAGAGCCTTCTCCCGGTTCCATGGCATCAGCCCCACCGAGGCACGGCGGGGCGGCAGTGTCAAATCGTTTTCAAGACTCTCCGTCAAGCTTACCTTACAAGGAGGAAATACAATGGACTATCGCATTGAAAAGAAGGGCGCGTTCCCGCTGGTGTGCAGGAAGATTCAGGTGCATAAGCCCCAGGGCGACACCGCCACCGCGGACATCTCCGCGTTTTGGAATCAGTGCAGCGCCGACGGCACCATGGAAAAGCTCTGCAAGTACGGGGACTTCGCCCAAATCGGCGGGCTGCTGGGTGTGTGCTTCTCCGGCGAGATGGAGGGGGCGGACTTCCCCTACGCCATCGGTGCGCCCTATAACGGCGTGCCCATCACCGACGAGGGGCTGGAGGTGGTGGAGATTCCGGCCCACACCTATGCGGCCTTCGTCAGCCGTGGGCCCATGCCCGAGGCGTTCAAGCGCACCTATCAGCAGATCTGCACCGAGTTCTTCCCCCAGAGCGGCTATGAGTACGGCAACGGCGTGGAGCTGGAGGTGTACCCCTCCGACGACACCACAGACCCGGACTACACCTGTGAAATCTGGGTGGCAGTGAAGGATTGACGCCATCTTCCCAAAGCATACAGCCGCCGGAGCAATTGCTCCGGCGGCTGGCTTTTTAGGATGGGCCGGGGACGCTTTGCTCCCGCATAAGCTGCGCGTAGAGCAGCAGCTCCTTGCGGGAGGAGACCCCCAGCTTCTCGTAGATGTTCTTATTGTGGTATTTCAGGGCATTTTCGCTAAAGCCCAGCAGCGCGGGAATTTCCCGGCCGGTGCGGCCCTCCAGATACAGGTCGAACACCTGTCGCTCCCGGGGGGTGAGGCGCTCCAGCTGGGAGAGGAAGTGCTGGTAGCCCTCCGGGTCTGTCTCCCTGCGCCGCTGGGCCGCCATCCGATCCAGCTCCCGCCGGGCGTTCCGCTGGGCCTGCTCCAGCGCCCGTCGCTGCCGGGCCTGCTCCCGGTCCTTCTCCGAGAGAAAGTCAATCAGGTCGGCAATCTCCAGCAGGTCGCTGTCCTCCCCCTCCCGGTAGTCGCTGGCGCGGATGGAGTCCAGCGCCCGGGTGACGGGTCGCGGATAGCGGCGGCTGAGGAGCACGGACAGCCCCAGTCCCGCCGCCAGCAGCACCAGCGCGATGACCGGCAGGTAGGCGGAATTGCCCCGCTCGGCGCGGGTCAGCGCCGCCTCCGGCATGAGCACGCTCACCGCCCAGCTCTCGCTCTCGTAGGGGGAGCCGGTGGGGTAGAGCCGCAGGTCGCCGCTGACGCCGCCGTAGACGCTGCCGCCGCCGGTGTAGCGCATCAGGGCAGCGTCGCTCCCAATGAGGGTCAGATCCTCGGTCATGCGGTTGCCGGTCAGGTAGTAGTTGCCGGCAATCATCCCCCGGGAGGCCAGCAGCGTCTGCCCGGCTGCGGGGGCGGCCAGGGCGAAGGCGCTGGGGTAGGCGCCCTGAGCGGGACAGTAGAGCTGCTTGAACATCCGGTCGCTGACCTCGATGCCGCACAGACCGAACACGGCGCCGTCGCCGGCGCGCAGGGGGACGCACAGCAGAAAGCCCGCTTCGCTGTTCCCCTTCAGCGTGACCCGCCCCGTCCAGCGGTACAGCCGGGAGAGGGGCAGCTTGCCGTTTTCCCGGGCCACCGCCATCACCTCCCCGAAGAAGGGCTGGTTTGTCACGTCAAATTCCATGCTCCACTGACCCAGAAGCTGGATGCCGCTCTCCCGGGCGATCCGGGCGGGGCCCCGGAGATAGTGGGTCTTGGCGCTCACGGCCTGGGCGTCCGTGGGCAGGGTCTTTTTCAGGAAGATACCGGCCCGGGCGTATTCCGCCCCCTCCGCCTCCGGGCGCACCGTGGCGTCCAGCAGCACAAAAACGCCGCCGCAGGTGCGGCTGTCCAGCGTCAGCAGCAGGGTCTGGAGCTGCTCCGCCAGCAGCGGCTCCAGCAGCTCCGGGTGGGCGGGCAGCGACCCCGCGTCTATCTGCCTCGCCGCGAAAAAGTTGTCGCAGGAGGCGGAGAGGGTCTCGGCAAGCCGGATGCCGTCCAGCGAGAGGTGACCCAGATCGTCATAGACCGCCTGGGTGACGTGGGCCAGCTCCCCGGTGAGGTAGCCGTGCACCGCCTTTTCCCCTCTGCCGTTGATGCCGAACAGCAACAGCAGCAGGGTGAAGGCCAGAATGAGGAAGATGGTGGCGCAGGCGAGAAAGAGAATCAGCCTGCGCTGCAGGGTAGTGCCCCGATGGGGATGCTCCGTTCGTTGCGGCAGCGCCAAGCGAATCCCTCCTTTCCCGTTTCCGGCGCGTCACTGTCCCAGCAGGGAGAGCGCCTCCTGCCAGCTCAGATCCCGCCCCGCCGCGTATTCCTCCCGCTGGCGGGCGAGCAGGGACTTGAAGTCCGCTTCGTAGTCCCGGCTCAGCGCGTCAAGGCGCTATACCCGGGGGCGGTGAAGAAGGCGTAGTCCTTGTACATGGCCAGCACCGCCGTGAGCATTTTCTGGATGCGGGGGTCGGAGAGAGTCTCCGGCGCGGCAGACAGATCCTGCTCAAAGGCCTGCCGCGTCACCGGCAGGTAGCCGGTTTGGGCGATGAAGCGCATATTCTGAGCCGGCTGGGTCAGCCAGCGGAGAAAGACGCAGGCGGCCTCCTCCCGCGCGGAGTCGGTTTTCGCCACCATCAATCCGCCGCCTCGCTGCAGGGCAATCTTTTCGCCCCCGGCAAAGACCGGGTAGGGCAGAATGCTGTATTCCACGTCCTCCACCCTGCCGTCCCCGTAGGTGACGGTATCCCCGTAAAAGAGGATGCCCGCCGAGGAGCCGGTGGAGCAGATCAGGTCGCCGGTTTTGGAGAGGTCGGAGCTGTACCCGTCGTAGATGGCGAAGCCGCCCCGCTGGGCGGGGACGTAAAGGGTCTCGAAAATATGGGAGTAGACGGCGCTTTGCAGATCCAGCCCCTCCGCCCCGTCCAGAATGCTGCCGCCCAGCTGAACCGCGCCCACCTGAGCCACGTTGAACCAGGAGTCGGCGGCGTAGAACTGCCTGCCGTCGCCGGGGATGTCCGGGGTTTGGGCGTCTGTCCAGTCGTAGTACTGCCGGGAGAGCGCCGAGATGCCCTCAAATGTGGCAAGCTGCGCCGCGTCCGCCCCGGTGTGGGCGGCGAAGCGGTCGAACAGGGTTTGGTTCAGGTATAGAATCTCGGTGGATTTGGCCAGCGGAAACACATAGAGCCCGCCGTCGGACAGCCGGCCCTCCTCCACAAAGGCGTCCACATAGGCGGCAAGCTCGTCGGCGGTGAAGTAGTCGTCCAGCCTGGCCAGCAGCCCCTTCTCCTGAAAATGTACGGCGGTTTTGGGGTAGCCCGTGAAAATGTCCGGCATCTCCGGCGCGCCGGGGTCGCCGTTTCGTATCATGGCAAGGCTCTCGTTCAGCTCCGCGCTGGAGGAGATGGCGGTCACGTTCACCACGATGCCCCGCTCCTTGCCCACCGTGGAGTTGAACTGGTCGATCAGGTAGTCCATGGCCTTTTGCATCTCGCCGCCGTAGTTGTGCCACATGGTGAGGGTGGCGGGATTTTTGGGACTGATCGCCCCACCGTCGCCGCAGCCTGAGAGACAGCCGGCGAGGAGCAGGAGCGCGAGAATGCAGGAGAGAGCTTTTTCATGGGGCGTTCCTCCTTTGGCGGGCGGCCTGCCCATTTCGTAAAATGTTTCCCGCTCCTACCCCTTTTCGGGCTTTGGGTAGGGACAAAACGCGGCGCTGCCGTAATATGATAGCCATACGGGGCGCGCGTCCGGCGGGACGAAGCCTTGTCTCCAGTATAGAGGATGCGACCCGGCGCGTCAATCAGTCCGGGCGGCTTCCGGGGGACAAAAAGTGCGCGTATTTGTGGAAAGGAGCTGTTTTAGTGAAGAATTCGGGAAACTCCGCCAGGTACCCGGCCGGGAGAGGGGGCGCGCCGCGCAAATGGACGGCGCTTTTGCTCACGGCGGCGCTGGCGCTGCTGTGCGGCTGTGCCGGGGAGACCCCCGCCGCCCCCGCGGACGGGCAGGAGGACAGTCCCGGCGTCGTGCCGCCACGGGAGACCGGGGCGGGAACAAACCCCGGCGGCGAGTCCGTCTGGACGCTGTGCTTTGACGAGACCTTTGAGACCACCGTAACCAACGAGGGCATTCCTCTCACGGTGGAGGTGAGCGTTTCCCTCACGGCGGAAAAGCAGGGGGGAGACACGGCGCTGGGCAGCTATACCGGCGTTTTCAGCGGGGACGCGGATCTTGACCGGGACAGCTTCCTCAAGGCGATGAACGAGTCCCCGGAAATCAGGGACTCCGGCGGCAGGCTCACCGACTATACGGAAAACGACCTGGGCATCAGCCAGGCGGCTCTCACCCTGGAGGTGGAGCCCATGGACGACGACGCCTATCATCAGGTGCTGGTGGGCCACATTCCGGAGGGGGAGCGCACGGCGACGGAGCAGCTTCCCGTCCCCATTTCCTCCCTGTTCCCGGACGCCATGATGGCGCTGGGGGAGATAAGCGGGATGCTCACCATCAGCGGCACCATGACCATGGAGGTGGCGGGCAGCTCCTTCACCCTGCCCTTCGGCACGGAGGCGGGCGCCGCGCAGCCCTTCGCCGTGTGCATCTATCCCGACGGCGCGGCGCGGCTCACCTTTCCCCTGATGAGCCGGGACGGCTTCGCCCGGGACTGGGTGGAGGGGACGCTCACCAGACAGCCCCTGCCCTGAGGACGGCGCGTCTGCGAGAATTAATTACATCAAACGGGAGGAAAAGGCCATGGCCAGTTACAAAAAGCCGTGCCGAAGGTGCGGCGCGTATCTTCCCAGCAGCAGCCGGTTCTGCCCCCGGTGCGGCAGCGGCGCGCCCTTTGCGGATTTGTGCCCCGGCTGTCTGCATCAGGTGAGCCGGGAGGAGCGGCGCTGCGGCTGCTGCGGACGGGCGCTGCGGGCCATCTGCCCTGTCTGCGGCGGCGAGACCTTTGTGGGGGAGGCCTGCGAGCGCTGCGGCGCGAGTCTGATGAAGCGCTGCCCCAACCCCCGCTGCGGGGAGCTGCAGTTTTTTGAGAATATGGTGTGCACCGCCTGCGGCGGGAAATTTTAGTCGGGAGGTATTTGGGTATGATGACGGCGTTTACGAGAAACTATGAGGACAACAGCACCGAGGCGGGATTCCAGTTCACCTTCTACTGCGACGTGTGCAGCGACGGCTATAAGACTAGCTTCGTCCAGTCGGAGAGCTATCAGAAAAGCTCCAAGCTGCGGGGACTGGGACAGGGTGTGTGGGCGGTGAGCAACCTGCTGGGCGGGCGGCTGTCCAATCTGGGCTGGGCGGTGGAGCGGGGCACGGACGTGCTCTCCGAGCGGTTCAACGGCATGAGCGCCGAATGGCAAAAGGAGCACGAGCAGGCGTTTATCCGGGCGCAGAACGAGGCCCAGCAGCAGTTCAGCCGCTGCCACAGCTGCCATAAATGGGTGTGCGAGTCCTGCTTCAACGAGGAGGAGGGGATGTGCGTGGAGTGCGCGCCCCGGAAGAATATCGCCGTAGCCAGAGCCAAGTCCGCCGCCATGCAGCGAAATCTGGACGACGCGGCCACGGAGCAGGTGGTTTGGAGCGGCAAGCTGGAGAGCCAGCAGACCGTGTGCCCCGTCTGCGGCAAGCCGGCGGGGGGCGGTAAATTCTGCGTCAATTGCGGCGCTGCGGTGTCCATGGCGTGCTGCCCCGCCTGCGGCGCCAAAAACGCCCTGGGCGCGCGGTTTTGCTGCGAGTGCGGCAGTCCCATGACCGCCCCGGCGCCCCGCTGTCCCGGCTGCGGCGCGGAAAACCCGCCGGGCACCAGATTCTGCGGCGCTTGCGGGGCAAAGCTGTAAAAATCAAAACCGCCGTCCGCCCGATGCTTCGGGCGGACGGCGGTGCATAATATGGGAGTTCAGACTTCCGATTTCCGGCTGGCGGAGCGCTTAATCTCCTCGTGGTAGAAGTAGTTCACAATCACCGGCGGCGCGTCCAGGGGACGCTCCATGCTGTCATCGCATCGCACATAGTCCAGCCCCAGCTCTGCGGCGAAGGCGGACATCTCCGCGTCCAGCAGCTCCCAGTAGGTTCGGTTGCCCTGACGGTAGATTTCGTCGTAAAGGGGCAAAAGCCGGGGGTAGCGTTCCCCGATGTAGTCCAAAATCGTGGCTTTGAAGCTGCCGCGCAGATTCAGGTTTTCCAGCCAGATCAGGTTGCACTGCTCCTTTACCCGGTGGATGATGGCCTTCACATCGGTGATGCCGGGGAAGATGGGGGAGATGAAGCAGGTGGTGCGGATTCCCGCGTTGTGGAAAATTTCCATGGCGCGCAGCCGCCGCTCAATGCTCACCGCCGCGTCCATGTCACGCCTGAAGTCCTCGTCCAGGGTGTTGATGGACCAGTTGACCCGGGCCTGGGGGAAGGAGGCAATCAGCTCCAGATCCCGCAGCACCAGATCGGACTTGGTGGAGATGGAGATGCGCGCCCCGCTGCCCTGCAGCTGCCGCAGCAGCTCGCGGGTGCGCCCGCAGGTCTCCTCCTGGGGCAGATAGGGGTCGGTGACGGAGCCGAACATCAGGCTTTTCCCCGCGTATTGCTCCGGGTGCCGCAGCTCCGGCCAGTACTTCACGTCCACAAATTCGCCCCAGGGCTCCGTGTGGTGGGTGAAGCGCTTCATGAAGCTGGCGTAGCAGTACTTGCAGCCGTGGGTGCAGCCGGTGTAGGGGTTCACGGAATAGTCCCCCACCGGCAGATTGGTTCGGGTGAGGATGCTTTTAACAGGTACCTCCCGAATAATTGGGTCCATAAGCGCGCTCCTGTCTCTTTTCGTTGGGGACAACGCGGGGGCCGCCGGCTCACCGGCAGTCCCCGCGCCATTGATAAGGAAAGCTCTGATTGCATCAGCGTGTGCGAATTGGCGCGTGGATTTGTCCAGAGCTTCCTAAGCTTAAAGCTGCGTCATCCACAGTCCGTGCAGGTTGCAGTAGGCGTAGGCGGCTACCACCCGGTCGCCCTGGAGGGCGAAGGTGGCCTCCGGCGCGTCGCCGGGTTGCAGGCACTTGCGCTGCGCGCCCTTCTCCGTCTGGAGATAGATCCACTGGATGCTGTGCTCCTCAATCATGGGGTGGGGGGCGGAGCCCACGGACACCTTCACGGTGTCGCCGCTGACGGTGACTACGGGCAGGTGCTTTTCCACACTGGCCTCCACGGTGTTGGGGACAAGCTCGTGCATGGGCTCGCCGCAGCACACCACGGGCACACCGGACGAATGGAGCATACTGACGATGTTGCCGCAATGCCGGCAGATATAGAATTTGGGTTCACACATAACGCTGCCTCCTAAATTTTTCGTGTTTTTGTTTTTCTGGTCTGGGTACAGCATACAGGGTTTCTTCTTCACGCACCGTGACTAGCTCACACTCCCTTCAGCTCTGTCTCGCCGAGAACGGTGATCCCGGCGGCGCGCAATGTCTCCCCGGTCACGCCGTCCCCGGAGGTCAGCGTGCCGGTAAAGCTTCCGTCATAGATGGCTCCGCTGCCGCAGGAGGGGCTGTGCTCCTTGAGGATGGCGCAGCTGCAGCCGTACAGCCGGGCCAGACGCAGGGCCTCCGCCGCGCCCGCGCGATACTGCTCCGTCACGTCCTCGCCGGTAATCATAAATACGCCGCCGCATCGCCGCTCCGAGGGGGCGCGGGGCGTGGGCAGCCCCCCAAGCTGCTCCGGGCACACGGGGATGAGGGTGTGCTTTTCCATCAGCGCCAGCACCGCCTGACAGGCCACAGGCTGGGCGTTGTAGCGGCAGTTGACGCCCAGAAGGCAGGCGCTCACCAGTATGTTCATGGGTCATTTCCCCCTGTAAGGGAGCGGACGCGGCAAGCCCTGCCCCGTCCGCCCGTTTTTTATCCCGCGCCCTCCGCGGTGTAGTCGATGATCTTCAAAACCCAGCTGCGCGCGCCCTCCGGCACATAGGTCACCACCGGGGTGTAGCGGGCGGCTGCGTCGCCCACGGTGACGTAGGGGGCGAAGGTCTCCCCGTCCACGCCGTACTGCCACGCGCTGTCCGCCCAGCAGCACACCCGGTCAAAGAGCTTGAAAAAGAGCTCTGCGTCCTGCCCGGTGACCTCCGTCAGCGCGCCGTGCAGCGTCTCGCTGTCCAGCACCGCGCTCACCCTTGCGGTGCAGCTGGCGGTGGCGCGCGCCACGCTGAGGACAAAGCCGCTCACCGCGCTCACCGGCGTGGGGGTGAAGCTCATGGTCTGGGAATAGACGATCATCTGATCGGTGATGGGCATTTCCGCGCCCCGCAGCAGCACCTCGTCAAAGCCCATCTCGCTGAGCTCACGCACCAGCGCGGCGGCATAGGAGCGGGTGTCCGGGTTGTAAGGGTCCAGCCACATATTGCCGTCCTCGTCCGTGAACACGCCGCCGAAGGCGTTGTGCAGGGCGATGGGCGGGTTGCGGGAGGCCAGCAGGTTGTCGGCGCAGCAGTTGATCTGAGCCGCCAGATAGATGCCGGCTTCCTTCAGCTCCGCCACCTTGGCGCGCAGGTCGTAGGTGCCGCCAAGGCCGTAGGAGGAGGCCGTGGACACCTGCGAGGCGTAGACAAGCTGCCCGCTGTCCGGGCGCACCTCCAGCACCAGACCGGTGGCGCCCCAGGCGCTCATCTTGTCCTGATAGGACTTGATGCCCTCGTCGGTGACGCTTTCGGCGGGCACAAACAGGGCGCAAAGGGCGGGCGTGTCCCCGTCCGCGGTGGTGGCCACGCTGCTGTAATCCGGCTGATCCACCACCAGCTCGGCCTGGGCGTCCCCGCTTTGCTGGGGACTGCCGCTCTCGGCGGCCGGGGCGGCGGACGCCAGAATAGGCAGCTCCAGCTTCACGCCGTCCTGCCCGTAGACCAGATATTTCTGGAAGGAATAGAACATCACCACCGCGCCCACCAGGAGCACCGCCAGGATGAACAGCACGGCGCCCGCAATGCCGCGCTTTTTATGGCTTCCCTTATAAACTTCGTTCGGTCTGCCTGCCATGTTTCCTCCGTTTGACCCGCCGGGCGCTTAGCCGCGCCCCTCGATGTCCATAAGCTTCTGTACCCGCCGGGCGTGGCGTCCGCCCTCAAAGTCGGTGGTGAGGAAGGTGTCCACGATTTTCAGGGCCAGTCCCTGTCCGGTGACGCGCTCGCCCATGGCAAGGATGTTGGCGTCGTTGTGGCGGCGGGTCATCTCGGCGCTGTAACAGTCGCCGCAGACGGCGGCGCGGATGCCGTGCACCTTGTTGGCGGCCAGGGAGATGCCGATGCCGGTGCCGCAGATCAGGATGCCCCGCTCAAATTCGCCGCCGGCCACCGCCCGGCCCACGGCCTCGCCGTAGTCGGGGTAGTCGCAGCTCTCGGTGGTGTAGGTGCCGAAGTCCTTGTAGGCAAGGCCCAGCTCGTCCAGATGCTCCATGACGGCGCGCTTCAGTTGGAAGCCGCCGTGGTCACAGCCAATCGCAATCATTTGTTCCGCCTCCGTTTATAGCTTTATCATCTCCGGAAGGTGCTTCCGGTAGGTGGTCACATAGCGGAAGCCGCAGTCCCTCAGCAGGGCAAAGCCGGCCTCCACGCCCACGCCGGCGGCGCGGGTGGTGTGGGCATCGCTGCCCACGGTGATGTACTCGCCCCCCAGCTCCCGGTAGCGCCGCAGGATGGGCACGCTGGGGAAGGTCTCCAGCAGGGGGTCCTCCCGGCCGCCGGGCACCAGATCGGCGCAGTTGAGCTCAATGCCCCGGCCGCCGGCGATGAGCGTACGCAAAATGGCGTCCACCTTGTCGCCGTGGCGCTCCATGGTGACGGCGGCGCTTTGGCCCTGCTTGGCCATATAGCGGCGGCAGTAGCCCAGATGGGCCAGCGTGTCGAAGCAGTTCAGGGCGCTCAGCTCCAAAAGCTCGTCCAGATACCGCTCGTAGAGCCAGTAGCAGTAGTCCTCGTCGGTGTACTGCAGATAGTAGAAGTCCGGGGTGTCCCTCAGATTGTGCAGGGAGCCCAGAATGAAGTCGTAGTCCGGCATGGCGTAGATGGCAAGAGCCCGCGCCGCGTCGTGGTTCCCCTCGCCCAGCTCCAGCCCCAGCCGGATGTCCATGCCGGTTTCGGCCAGCGCGTCGGCGTACTGCCCGGCCTGCTCCGCCGGCAGGGTGAGGTCGTCGCCGATCTGTAGGGTTTCGGGGATGTCGAAGTCCAGATGGTCGGTAAAGCAGAGCTGCCCGATGCCGCGGTTTCGCGCCGCCTCTGCCATCTCCGTCATGGTGTTGAACGCATCAAAGGAGCAGGTGGAATGGATGTGATAGTCCGCGAGAAACATAGTTGATGTGCCTTTCTGAAAAGAAATTTTGCGCCCCGCATCCCGCGTCCGTGTCAGGCTCCGCCTGACACGCAGCAAATAGCATCTTGTCTCTGTCGGGCTTTTCCTGACACGCAGCAAATTGCATCTTGTCTCTGTCAGGCTCCGCCTGACACGCGGGGAATAGCATCTTGTCTCTGTCGGGCTTTGCCTGACAGAGACACCATATCCCGCGGACGCGTGTCCGCGGACGCCCGCGCGTCGCGGGCGAGGGGGTGTCTAAGAGGGGGACAAAGTCCCCCTTTTATTGTTTAGTATGGCCAGGATGGAATCCAGCGCAGGAAATAGTCGCAGTACCAGCCGGGCACACGCAGCCCGGAGAGCACCGGGTAAAAGAGCACAAACAGGGCCACGCTCAATCCGGTGAACACATACATACCCCGCTTCCAGCGCCACAGCTCCCGCTCCCGGGTCTCGTTCCAGATGTAGCACAGGGCCAGCAGCAGGAACACGGCGGAGGGGAAGTAGTGGTACTCAAAGGTGAGGCGGGAGATGGGCACCCAGGGCAGCAGCTGGGCCAGATAGCCCACCAGAATAAAGACCGCGCGCCCGTCCCGCTTTTTGAAAGCCAGAATGCCGGTGCAGATTATGGCAAGCAGGCCGCTCCAGCACAGCAGGGGGGAGAGGAACGCGCCGATGGCGCTGCGGGTGCCGTCGTCGAAGTAGTTCAGGTAGTACAAAATGGGTCGCCCGTCCACAATCCACTGGTACCAGCGGGAGGAATAGGGGTGGGTGGCCACCAGTCCGCTGTGGTAGGAGAACATATACTTCTGGTTACTGATCACAATGTCCGCGTAGTCCCGGGTGAACAGCATGCCGGGGCCGCTCATGCCCTTGGCGGCGCCGTAGGGCCAGTAGCTCACATAGTAGATGGCGCAGGGGATGAGCACGAAGTACAACACGCACTCCAGCGCGTTTGAAAAAAAGCTGCGCCAGAAGCCCTCCTCCCGCCGCCGGCTGATCCAGTGGAGCAGCCAGAGCGCGGCAAGTCCCCCGCCGGCGTAGATGCACGTCCACTTGCTCGCGGCGCCGATGCCGAAGAACAGTCCGCTGAGGATCAGATCCCGGCGCTTGCCGCCGGAGACGTAGTTCAACATGAACAGG
>CAZCDJ010000008.1:0-26301 GCA_964497655.1 uncultured Oscillospiraceae bacterium
TGTCCGCCGCCGGGCCGCCCTTCACAAAGCGCCCGGTGGGGTTCACATAGTACTTAATGTCTCCCTTGTTCAACCGGGCGGGGATGGTGGGGTCAATCACCAGCCGGATCATGTCCTCCCGGATGGTGGCAAGGCTCACGTCCTCCGCGTGCTGGGTGGAGAGCACCACGGTGTCCACCCGCAGGGGCGTGCCGTCCCCGGCGTACTCCACGGTGACCTGGGTCTTGCCGTCGGGACGCAGGTAAGAGACAAGGCCGCTCTTGCGAACCTCCGTGAGCCGCATGGCCATCTTCTGCGCCAGAGAAATGGGCAGGGGCATCAGCTCCGGCGTTTCGTCGCAGGCGAAGCCGAACATCATGCCCTGATCTCCCGCGCCGTTGGTCAGGTCGTCCCCCGCGTCGCCCTGCTTGCGCTCCAGCGACTCGTTCACGCCCATGGCGATATCCCCGCTCTGCTCGTCGATGGCGGTGAGCACCGCGCAGGTGTTACCGTCAAAGCCGTAGCGGGGATCGTTGTAGCCGATGTCGCACACCACCTCACGGGCAATGCGGGGGATGTCCACATAGCAGTCGGTGGAGATCTCGCCCATGATGTAGACGATGCCGGTGGTGGCGGTGCACTCGCAGGCCACATGACCGTTGGGGTCCTGCTCCAGAATGGCGTCCAGCACCGCGTCGCTGATCTGGTCGCAGATCTTATCGGGATGTCCCTCGGTGACGGACTCGGATGTGAAAAGATAGTTTGCCATATATATTCCTCCTTTAATGAAAAACAAAAAAACGCCACCGGAATGAACCGGCGGCACGTCATCTGAGGGCAAGCTCATCTTTCGGTAAAATACCGCCGGATTTGGCACCTTGCGTTTCCGCAGGTTGTCGGGCTTCGCAGGGCCGGTCCCTCCGCCACTCTTGATAAGGTGTTTAGTTGTGCTTCTTATTATACGGATTTTGCGCCGCTTGTCAATCGACAATTTCCGCAATATGTCGCGTATCGTCGGCAATTTGCATAAATTTGGCCGGTAAAATTTTTTACATGAACGTTGGCGTTCAAGTTCCGGGCCGCAAATACGTATATATGAAGGGAGGTGAAAAAATGTGGAGATCATTGAGGAACGCTACGACTGGGCCCACCCGCTGACCCTGCGCCGCAGCACCCAGCTGCTGATCCTGCACCACGCCGCCGCCGAGCGCGCGGACGCGCAGGACATCCACCGCTGGCATCAGGCCCGCGGCTGGGCGGGCATCGCCTACCACTACTATGTGCGCGCCGACGGCAGCGTGTACCGGGGGCGGCCGGAGAATACCGTGGGCGGGCACACGGAGGATCACAACTACAACTCCATCGGCGTGTGCTTCGAGGGGGACTTCCAGCGCCAGAGCATGGGCGCGGAGCAGCTTGCCGCCGGCGCGGCTCTGGTTGAGGACATCCGGGGGCGGTACCCGGACATCAACGTGCTGGGCCACCGGGATCTGGGGGCAACCGCCTGCCCCGGCAAAAATTTTCCGTTTGAGGAGATGACTGAGGACATGACACAGGAAAAATTCAACCAAATGGCCGCTGCCTGGATGGCCGAGCTGGCCTCGCAGCCCCCCTCCGACTGGAGCGCGGAGGCCCGGGCTTGGGCGGAGAAAAGCGGACTTGTACGAGGCGACGGGGAGGGCAAGCTGCAATACAAAAAGCCCATGACCCGGGAGGAATACGTCACCGTGGAGTACAGAAAAGCAAAGGGAAATGGAACAGCGGAATAAGCACCTGTTTTCCAAGGTGCTGGTGGCCTACTGCCTGGCCGTGTGCACGGTGGTGAGCCTCTGGGCCATGTACATCGCGGCCCGGGACAATTTCCTCTGCACCGGCGTGCTGGGCGCCGTGCTGGGGGTATTCGGCGGGGAGCTGCTGCTATTGTGCGTCAAGCGCATTATGTGCGGCGAACGGGACGCAAAGAGAAATGTCCAGCCGGACTGCGATCCGGCGGAGGGGAGGCAATCGTATTAAGGAAAAGCTTATGAAGCTGCTGGGGGTCAAGAGCATCGTCACCGTGACGCTGACGCTGATCTTCGGTTATCTGGCCATCGTGGGCCGGGTCAGCGGTCAGGAATTTCTGAACGTGTACACCATCGTCATCGCGTTCTACTTCGGCACCCAGATGCAGCGGCTCAGCGACAGCATGGACGATTCCACCGTCATCAAATGAGCGTTGACATTCCACGAAAAAGACGGTATACTAAGACCAATTCTTAATAACCTTTGGGAGAGTGTCCGTCATGCCGATCATCCAGAGAAGAAACACCGCCCAGCGTAAGCTGGTGCTGTCTGCCGTCCGGGGCCGCTGCGACCACCCCAGCGCGGATCAGATTTACCTGAGCGTTGCCGCCGTGGACCCACGGGTGAGCCGTGGCACCGTGTACCGCAACCTGAACGTGCTGTGCGACGAGGGGGAGGTGCTGCACGTGAAGCTGCCGGACGGCCCGGACCGCTTCGACCTGCGGCTGGAGCCCCACTGTCACATCCTGTGCACCCGCTGCGGCACCGTGGAGGATGCCGACATCCCCTACCGGCCGGAGCTGGACGCGGAGGCCTCGGAGAGCACCGGCTATCAGGTGAGTCGCCACCGCACGGTATTCGAGGGTCTTTGCCCCCGCTGCCGGGACGCGGCTGACGCCGCCCAATAACGCAAACGCAGAAAAGTCTCCCCGGAAGATTCCGGGGAGACTTTTTTGCTGGCGGGGGGTCTTAACAAACTCCCCCGGGCGCCATATTTACCAGGTCTTGGATTTTTCTTCAATCTTTTTGCGCTGGCGCTTGCGGATGGACTCGCTGGTATTCTCCCACAGTGCCGCGACCTTCCGCCGCAGCCAGGCCCACGCCACGCGCAAGGCCTTAATCAGCCACCAGATGGCGTAGCCCGCAGGCAGCAGATAGAGCAGGAAGGCAATCACCCGCAGCAGCGCCACCTGATCCTCGGTGATACGCGCCGCGTTCTCCCAGTAGGGGTAAGCCACCGCCACACTGGACACCGAACGGGTGCCGAAGTTCTTAATGGCCCCCCAGGGGGTGATGGAACGAAAGCGCACCGAGTTCTCCACCGTGGCGGCATCCGCGAAGCCCTTCTTCAGGGTTTCCAGCGCGAAGCCGGTGATGGGGTTGGCGCAAACCAGCTCGTAGGAGGTAATCTTGATCTCCGCCATGGCGTTTAGCGCGTCGTAGTGCATGATGAGCACGCCGCCGCTCTCGCCCCGGGCCTTCAGGCTTGCCTTGTCCGACTCCAGCTCCACCACACCGGCGATGATATACTGCTTGCCGCCGATGGTCACGGTCATGCCTGCCAGATCGAAGCCGCCAAACAGCTTCCAGGCCAGCGTCTCGTCCAGCACCACCCGGTCGTGCATCAGGTCTGTCTCAGACAGGTACACGCCGGAGCGCAGCTTCAAATCGTGGAAATAGAACCAGTCTCCGCCCACGCCCAAGGTCTCCGCGGCGCTGCTGGCCTTGCCGCCCACAACGGTCACGCTGCTCTTGGCGGCGTAAGCGTCCTTCCAGACGCTGCCGCCCTCCGGCGCTTCCACCGCCGCAGCCACCAGCGCCGTTTCAAGGCTCTGGCGGAAGGTGTAGACCCCCTTCAGGTCGGTGCCCTTCCCCTCGGGGAAGAAGGCGCTTACCTGGGCAAAGCGGGCGTCGCTGTCCCCCCGAAACCGCTCTGCGGCCCGCTGACAGCTCAGCGTGTGCCATCTGGCGGCGGCGGTCACGGTGAGCACCGTGGCGGCAATGGCCAGCACGCAGACCACGCAAAGCAGGATTATTCTGTTTTTGGTCAGTCCGCGTATCTTCTTCATGGCTTATCCGTTTTCCGCCAGCCGCACCTGCATTCCGCTCTCAATGGGCTTGGTGGAGTTCGTAATCACAAAATCATAGGCCGCAACACCGCCGCTGACGGCGCTGTTGGTGTCGTCCTTGGCCTGCACCTGCACGTCCACGCGGGTAGCCACATAGCGGTTGCCCAGGGGGCTGGACTTGGCCATCACCACCAGCACAAAGCTGCCATTGGAGTCCTCGCGCACCGCGCTGTTGGGGACGATAACCTCAAAGTTCTGGCTCTTTTGTCCGATGGACACGTTCACCTGCGTGCCGCTCTCCACGTCGTCTCCGGTGACCTGGAACACCAGAATTTTACTGGTCTGGGCGTTCTGGGGGTCGGGCTTAATGGTGACAAGCTGTCCGGACAGGTTGGAGCCGCCCCAGTAGCCGGTGGTAATCTCGGCGCTGTCGCCCATGTTCACCTTCTTCGCCTGATCGGCGGTGACGGTGATGGACACGGTGAAGCCCCGGTCGGGCACCTCGATGGTTGCCAGCGCGGTGGCGGGGTCGGTGGTGTTGCCGGCGGTGACCGCCACGGTCTTGATCACGCCGCTGACCTCGCTGAGAATGGTGCCGCCGGCTCCCCCGTTGGAGAGCTTGGCCACCTGAGCCTGCTTGGCGGCGATATCCTGCCGCATCTTCTGCATTTCCAGCGTCTCCAGCTTCTGGGAGACAATGGCCTGCTGCAGCGTGTCCTGACAGGTGAACACATTGTCCCGCGCCGTCTCGTAGGCGGTCTTTTTGGCCTTCAGCTCGTCGTATCTGGTCTGGGCCTTCTCCATGACACGCTTGGCCTCGTCCCGCTTCTTCATCAGGGCGGAGTTATCCGGGGACATACTGCCGTAGTAGGCGTCCACCGCGCTATTGTAGGCGGAGGTGGCGCTGTCCACGGCCTTCTGGGCCGTGAGCACCTTGCCGTAGGCGGCGGCAACGCCCGCCACCGTCTTATCCGGCAGGGCGCCCAGGAGCGTCTTAAAGGGCTCGGCCGTCAAATCCACGCCGTCAATGAAAAGGTTGGTGCGCTCGGTTGCCGCGTTGGTATCGACGAAGTAGCCCTCCAGCATAATATCCTTTGCCTTGCCCGCGAAGGTGTTGGTAATGGCCTCGGCATAGGGGGCCAGGGAGCTGTCGGGAATGGCGCCGGTGCCGGTGACCTTGTTGGCCTTGCGGTAGGCCGCGTCAGCCAGGGCGCGGATGAAGGCATACTCGTTCTTATACTGAATTTTGGCAGCCGCCAGAGAGGTCTTGGCCTCCTCCAGCGCGAGACGCGCAGTCTCCACGGCGGCGGCGCCGCTGCTGCTGCCGCCCCCTCCGGTGGTGTCGCCGCCGGCGGCGGTGAGCTTATCCACCGCGGTGTTGTAGGCGGCGGTGGCGGTATCCAACTCGGTCTTGGCGGCGGAAATGGTGGCGTCGTCCACCTTGTTGGCCTCCATGTCCTCCATGGCCCGCTCCAGCTTCTCCCGCGCCCGCTGAATGGCCCGGTTATCGCCGCTCTCGTCAGTGGTGCCGGCGTTGATCAGGGCCTTCTGGTAGCTGTATTGCAGCTCTGCCAGGGCCTGCTTGGCGCTCTCCAGCTCGGTGCTGTCCCCTTCGGACAGGACGAACAGCGTGTCGCCGGGCTCCACAGCATCGCCCACCTTGACGCTGACGCTTTTCACCTTGCGGGAGTCGGTCGCCTTCACCTGATAGGTCTCCACCGCCTCGATCTTGCCGCTGCCGCGGATGCGGGTGGTGATGGTCCCGCTTTGGGCATACTGGGCGGAGACCTCCGGCAGGGAGCGGTTCATGATGGTGTTGGAGAAGAATGTAAGCACCAGCATCACAGCCAGAAAGATGATTGCCGCATTCTTGACCCAGCCTCTGTTTTTAACCTTCTCTTCAGTCATTTGCCGCCCTTCCTTTATCAAAAAACTATACTGCACAATCTTGTCGCGGACAGGCCGATCCTGTCCCTATCTTGTTGGGGACGGGCTTTCCCTGTCCCTATTGTTGGGGACGGGTCTAACCCGTATCTTCCCTATTGTTGGGGACGGGCTTTGCCTGTCCCCAACACCTTATCCCGCGGACGCGTGTCCGCGGACGCCTTGCCGTGCAAGGCGGGGGGAGGTTCGGAAGGGGGATGAAATCCCCCTCCGAATAGTTTTTATCCCTTTACGGAGCCGCTGTTCGCAATGCCCTCCACCAGATATTCCTCGCCGTGGAGGAACAGCAGCAGGGAGGGAATCATGTAAATGGTGGCAATGGCGAAGGCCAGTCCCACCTCCCCCGCGTTGATCTGGGACAGATAGACGCTGAGGGGCTGCTTGGTGGCGTCCGGCAGCAGGATGAGGGGCTGCTCCACCATGTTCCAGTAGTCAATGAACACCAGAATGGCGATGGAGTACAGGGCGCTGCGGCACTGGGGCAGACAAATCTTCGTGAAGATCTGCCACTCGCCCGCGCCGTCCAGCTTGGCGGCCTCAATCAGCGAGCCGGGGATGCGCCGCATGAACTTGGTGAGCAGGAACACGCTGAAGGGGGCGAACATGCCGGGAAAAATGATGGCCCAGCGGGTGTTCAGAATCTTCAGCCAGTCGCTGACCAGATAGTTTGGCACCAGCGTCACCTGATAAGGCATCAGCATGAGAATCACATAGAAAAAGAACAGGAACGATCGCACCTTGCCTCGCCATCGGGTGAAGCCGTAGGCCGCCACGGCGGCCACGCCCACCTGCAAAATGACGATGGGCACCACCAGAATCACGCTGTTCCAGAATTTGAACAGGTAGTCCGGCGACTTGAACAGCACCGAAATGTACTGGGAGAAGGTGACCTTGTCCGGGATGAACTTCAGATTCACCTGATCGGAGATATAGGTCTTGCCGCCCCCCTTTTTGGAGGAGAACACCTGCCCGTAGTTGGCGCTGATCTCACTCTGGGACATGAAGGAGTTGGTGATGGTGAGCACCGTGGGCAGCAGAAAGGCCACCGCGAACACGGCGCACAGCAGGAAAATGACGCCCCGGGAGAAATACCGTTTTTTCTTCATCCCTCCACGTCCTTTCCAAACCAATCCTCCACCTTGAACAGGACGGCGATGATGATGACCATGACCAGCGCCATGACCACGGCGGCGGCGCTGAGCTTCTGATAGTCCAGAGACTTGAAGGTGTTGTTCATAAAGTGCTGGAGCATATACAGCGTCTCATAGGGGTAGTCGCCGGTGAGCAGGTACACCTCTCGGAACACCTTGAAGGAGTTGATGAGGGAGAGGATGGTGACGAACAGCACCGTGGGCGACAGATAGCGCAGCTTGATGGCAAAGAATTTATAGACAGGGCCGGCGCCCTCCACATCGGCCACCTCCAGCAGCTCCTTGGGGATGTTGGAGAGGGCAGCCATAAACAAAATCATGTTGTAGCCCAGATTCTTCCACAGGAACAGGGTGAGCACCACCACAAGGCTGTAATCGGACTTGAACCAGTCCACCGCCTTCATGCCGAACACGGAAAGAACCTCGTTCAGCGCGCCGTTGGCGTGGAAAATCACCTGCCAGATCAGTACGATGGAGGCCACAGGCACCATCATGGGGCTGAGAAAGAAGGTGCGGAACTGGCTTTTGAGGGGAATCCGCGCCTCCAGCAGCAGGGCAAGGCACAGGGCCATCACCACCGCCAACGGCACGGAGACCGCAGCAAACACCAGCGTGTTCCTGGCCGCCATGCGGAAGGCGGAGTTTTTGAACAGATTGATAAAGTTCGTAATCCCCGCGAATTCCGGGTCCAGCGGACTTTTAATCAGGGAATAATATACCACAACGCCGAAGGGGATGATGAAGAAAAGCAGTACGCCGAAAAAGCTGGGGCCAATAAAGCACAGGGAGTGCAAAAAGTCCAGCAGCTTGGCGTTCAGGTCTTTCCAGCCCCCGCCGCCCAGCCGTTCCCTCGGCTCCTTCGGCAGCTTCTCTTTTCTCTCTAAAAGCTTTTGCGTCATCTTCACCTCCGGTTAAAAAATGCAACTCAGACCCCGCGCCCCATGGGCGCGATCACAGGGGAGACTCGGAGGGGACGCAGTCCCCCTTCGAATCCGTCTCCCTTTGTCCCGGTCGGGCTTTGCCTGACCGGGACACCTTATCCCGCGCCCCGTTGGGCGCGGACGCCCCGCCGTGCGAGGCGGGGGGAGGTTCGGAAGGGGGATGAAATCCCCCTCCGAATTTTACTTCTGTTCGTTCACATACAGGCTCACGCGGGACTGCACGTTCTTGGCCACGGTGGCCGCGTCGGTCTGACCGGCAAAGTAGGCCGCGCACTCCTCGCTGACAATCTTGTACAGGTTCTCATCGTAGGCGCTGGTGCGGGTGGTGTTGTTGATGACGTACATAATCTTGTCCGCCGTGGCCTGATCCATGGCGTACACCTTGATCTCCTCGTTCTTGTTGTTCCAGTAGGTCATCTTGGGCTCCTCCACCTTGTTGCCGTTCTCGTCGGTGGTGTAGGTGGGGGTCATCTGATCCTTCAGCTTCTTGTCCATCACCTTCTGGTTGGAGGGCAGACCCCAGCCGTTGTTGGTCTGATACTCCTCGGTGAGGAAGGTGCGCATGAACTGCCAGGCCACGTCCTTGTGGGCGCACTTGCTGCTCATGGCAAGGCCGCTGTTCACCTGATAGGCGCTGCCCATGCTGCCGTCGGAGGTGGGGAAGCCCACAAAGGTGTACTGGCTCAGGTCGCTGCCCATATTGTACACATAGCTGTTAAAATCGGACAGGTAGTAGTAGTCCATGAGCTGATCGCCCTCGCTCATCCGCTGGGGGGCGGGCACATAGTCGTTGGCGTAGTCGTAGTTGTCCCAGTTGAAGGTGGCGGGGAATTTCTCGGTGAGGGTCAGCAGGTCGATAAAGAGCTGGCTGTCAAAGGAGCACTCGCCGGTCTCCCAGTTCACGAAATCGCCCAGGTACATGGTGCACAGGTAGTTGAGCATACTGTCCTTGGTGGCGCCCTCGCTGAGCACCAGCGCGTTAGGATTCAAACTGCTCAGCGCGGCGTTCAGCTCCTGCAGCGTCCAGCCCGGCTCCTCGCCCACCACCTTGCTGAGACCGTAGGCGGTGATGACGCTAAAGCCGGTGGAGGTCTGGTAGAGCTTGCCGTCCTGGGTCATGGCGTTAAAGAGGGGCTGCACCAGCGCGTCCCGTCCGCCCAGCGCCGTGTCCGCGTCGATCATGGGCCACAGATCCTCCAGCAGGCCCTTGGCGCCGTACTGGCGGATGGGCAGGTTGCTGGAATCCATGATATCCGGCACCTTGCCGGAGATAATCTCGGTGGTCAGCTTGGTAAGGCCGGCGGTGTAATCGTCCTGGGTGTTGTACTCGCTGTAATCCTGCACCTCAATGCGGTACTCCGGATTGGCCTTGTTAAACTTGATGATCTCCCGCCGCACGTTCCAGTCCAGATACATACAGGCATAGGTGAGCACGGTCTTTTGCACCGTTTCGGAGGCGGCGGTCTTGGTGAGGGTGAGCAGCTGGGTCACGGGGGTGTCGCCGGTGTTGTCGCCGTAAACGCAGAGGATGCGCCCGTCAGCCAGGGGCAGGATGTTGCCAACGCCCTCGCTGTTCACGTCGCTGTTGATCCAGGTGATGATCTTCTCGTTCTCGCCGGTTTCCAGCTTATAGCCGAACAGGCTGGACTCGGTGTTGTAGTAGAAGTCGTAGTCGCCGGTGCCGGGATAGAAGTTATACGCGTTGGTGGGCGCGTCATAGCTCTGGGTGGACAGCGCCTTCGTCGCAAGATCCACCTTGCGGATGATGCTCTTGCCGGTGCCCTGGTCCCAGCCCATGAGAGCCACGCCGCCGTCGCCCAGCGCCACCATGTTATAGAAGTTGTTGTCCTGCCCGTTCAGATGGAACAGCTCCTTGCCCTCCCCATCCAGCACATAGAGGGTGGAGTTGCTGCCGTTCATGATGTAGACGTTGCCGTCCTTGTCGGCGGACAGGCCGTTGGAATAGAAGTAGCCGTTGGGATCCTTCATGGGGGTCAGGTCGATGGTATTCAGCTCCGCGCCGGTGGCGTCCAGCTTCCGCAGCGCGTAGTTCTCCTGATATGTATAGTACTGCTGGGCCTCCTCGCTGGTCTTATCCATGTCCGCGGGGCCGTCATACACGTTGGCATAGGTGTATTCCAGCACCCACAGGTTGCCCTTGGCGTCCACGGTCATGGCGTTCACGTTGCTGCCGCTGTTGCCGGTGGGGTCAGCCGCGGGCAGGGAGTAGCCGGGCAGCTCCGTCACCGCGCTGCCATCCTCCTTCATGGAGAACAGGCCGGTGCGGTACACGTCATAGGTGAAGCTGCCGTCGCCGGGCTCGGCGGGCATGGGCGCAGCCAGGTCGCTGCCGGTGGCAGAGGAGGTCACGGAGGCGGATTTGGGCTGCACCACATCGGTGCCGCTGGCCGCGTCCGGCGTATAGGTCTGCTCTCCCGCGTACACGCTGGCGATGAAATAAATCGTCCCCTCGTGCCAGCAGGAGGTGTTGATATACTGGATCTTCTCGTCGCTTTTCAGATCCGCATAGGTGGGTACATACACAAAGCCGGGCGTGGCCTGAGGATCCTTGTCCCCTTCGCCGTCCTTGCCGCAGGCGGCAAGCAGCCCCAGCATCATGGTGAGCGCCAGAAGCAGCGCCGCAATCTTTTTGAAATTCTTCATTTTGACCTCCACATCTGTATCAAACGTGTTAATACAGATAAAATACTACCGCAGCGCGCGTTTGTCAATGGTCACACCGCCGCACGCCCCGATGGATCATTATCATAAGACGGGGACGAAAGTGGGAAAGTTCCGCAAATCATCCCGAAATAGCCCTGTTTACATAAAAATATCCTACCATCTCACAGGGCAAATATCAATCAAAAATAAAAGTTCGGCATATCGGCCTGTCTTGGAAACTATCCTCTGTTTTTTCCGTCAAATTGAGCAACAAACGATTGGAGGCGCATCATGAAAAAGATTTATTCCATTCTGGCGCTGACCCTTGCCCTGCTGCTGGCTCTGTCCGGCTGCGGCGCGGCCTCCGCCCCGCGGGACGCGGACATGAGCTTCACCGGCGAGAATTCCGCCGCCCAGGCGGAGACCGCCCCGTCCTCCGACAGCGACGCCCCCGGTTTGGGCGCGGCCGAGCTGCCCCAGAGCACCGCCTCCTTCAGCGACAAGATTATTTACAGCGCCTACGCGGAGATTGAGACCCGGGCCTTTGACGACTCCGTGGCCGGCGTGAGCGACCTGATCAAGCGCTTCGGCGGCTTTTTGGAGAGCAGCGCCGTCACCGGACAGGACTACAACGGCGGCGCCTCAGGGCGCACCGCCTCCTTCACGCTGCGGGTGCCCTCGGACAAATTCGGGGCGTTCACCGGCGCGCTCAGCGAGCTGGGCAGCGTCATCTACTCCACCACCGACGCCCAGAACATCACCCGGGAGTATAACGACACCCAGGCCCGGCTGGACGCCTACAATATTGAATACGAGCGGCTGCTGGCCATGCTGGAGAAGGCCCAGACGGTGGAGGAGATGCTCTCCATCGAGAGCCGCCTCAGCGAGGTGCGGGGCAACATCCAGAGCCTGAGCAACACCCTCTCCGGCTGGGACAGCCTGCTGAGCTATTCCACTGTGCAGCTCCAGCTCACCCAGGTGGTGGAATACACCCCCCTGCCGGAGCAGGGCTACTGGCAGAGCGTGTGGAGCGGCTTTCTCTCCTCCCTGAAGGGCGTGGGCAGCTTTTTCAAGGGCGCGCTGCGCTTCCTGATCTCCGCGCTGCCGGTGCTGGTGCTGCTGGGCGCGGCGGGGGTCGCCGCGTGGCTCATCATCCGTGGGGCGCGCCGCCGCCGGACGGGGAAGCCCCTGCCGCCCCGGGAGGCGCGGGATCAGGACAAAAACAGTGAATAATCACAGCAAAACCCGGAAAATGCTCTGGAAAAACAGGGAGATCGTCTGTTGACAAACTCCTCCTGAAATGGTAATCTGTATGGTACCCGTGAGGGAGTAGTCAGCCGTTTCAGACCCCAGGTGGGGGCGGCTGCAAGTCAACAACATGGCGCTTGACGCCTGGCTTGCATTAAATGACCAGACTCATGGATAGGCTCACGTCTATCCATGAGTCTTTTTCATTACATTGGCAAATACTATTCCGGCGATCTCTATGATGGGGTGATAACTTGAAATTTTACAGCGAAAACATCGACACGGTTCTCTCCGACGTGCAGTCGGCCCGGGAGGGGCTTTCCGCCGCAGAGGCGGAGCGCCGCCTTGCCGAAAACGGACCCAACAAGCTGGCCGAGGGCAAGAAGGACCCGCTGCTGAAGCGCTTCTTCAAGCAGATGGCGGATCCCATGATCATCATTCTGCTGGCGGCAGCGCTGATCTCCTTCGTGGTCTCTCTCTACTCCGGGGAGAGCTTCGCGGATGTGATCATCATTCTCAGCGTGGTCATCATCAACGCGGTGCTGGGCGTGTATCAGGAGAGCAAGGCCGAAAAGGCCATTGAGGCGCTGCAAAAAATGTCCGCCTCCACCAACCGGGTGCTCCGGGACGGTCGGGTCAAGATCGTCAAGAGCGAGGAGCTGGTGGTGGGCGACGTGGTGCTGCTGGAGGCGGGCGACGCCATCCCGGCGGACGGCCGCCTGATTGAGAGCCAGTCCCTGAAGATCGAGGAGGCCGCCCTCACCGGCGAGAGCGTGCCGGTGAGCAAGTTTATCGACCTCATCAACCTGGGCGACGGCGCGGATGTGCCGCTGGGCGACCGGGAGAACATGGTGTACATGGGCTCCAGCGCGGTCTACGGCCGGGGCGCCGCCGTGGTGGTGGCCACCGGCATGGACACGGAGATGGGCAAGATTGCCGACGCGCTGTCCGCCGCCGAGCAGGGACTCACTCCCCTGCAAATCAAGCTGTCCCAGCTGAGCAAGATTCTGTCCCGGCTGGTCATCGGCATCTGCGTTTTCATCTTCGCCCTGGGCATCATCCGGGCGGGCAGCTTCAGCGGCGCCGTGATTCTGGACACCTTTATGGTGGCCGTGTCTCTGGCCGTTGCCGCCATCCCCGAGGGCCTGGTGGCCGTGGTGACCATAGTGCTCAGCATCGGCGTCACCAATATGTCCAAGCGCAACGCCATCATCCGCCGGCTCACCGCCGTGGAGACGCTGGGCTGCGCCCAGATCATCTGCTCGGATAAGACCGGCACCCTCACCCAGAACAAAATGACCGTGGTGGACTGGTACGGCTCCAATCAGGAGCTTCTGGCCACCGCCATGTCCCTCTGCTCCGACGCGGAGGAGGACGCCGAGGGCAACGCCGTGGGCGAGCCCACCGAGTGCGCGCTGGTGAACTACGCCCACTCTCTGGGGCTTGACAAGGACGAGCTGAAGGCCTGCGCCCCCCGTGTGGGCGAGGCCCCCTTCGACAGTATGCGGAAAATGATGTCCACCGTGCACCTCTCCGGGGGCAGCGTGGTGCAGTACACCAAGGGCGCGCCGGACGTGGTGCTGGACAAGTGCGTGGGCTACCTTGACCACGACGAAATTAAGCCCATGACCAACGACAAGCGGGCGGAGATTGTTGCCGCCAACAAGTCCATGGCAGACAAGGCCCTGCGCGTGCTGGCCGCCTCGGTGCGCTACTGGACGGAGCAGCCGGAGGATACCTCCCCGGAAAATCTGGAGCAGCAGCTGATCTTCGTGGGCCTCACCGGCATGATAGACCCGGTGCGCCCGGAGGTGAAGGCCGCCATCGTGGAGTGCCGGGAGGCCGGCATCCGCCCCATCATGATCACCGGCGACCATATTGACACCGCCACCGCCATCGCCCGGGAGCTGGGCATTCTGGGGGAGGGCCAGCGGGCCATCTCCGGCAGCGAACTGAGCGCCATGAGCGACGCGGACTTTGCCGCCCACTTCCAGGAATTTTCCGTCTACGCCCGGGTGCAGCCCGAGCATAAGGTTCGCATCGTAAACGCCTGGCGCGGCGCGGGTTTTGTCACCGCCATGACCGGCGACGGCGTGAACGACGCCCCCTCCATCAAGAGCGCCGACATCGGCGTGGGCATGGGCATCACCGGCACGGACCTGCTGGGCAGCAACATGAGCGAGGTGCTCTCCATCCTCACCGCCACGCTGCTGGGCTTCACCATTCTGGAGCCGGCTCACCTGCTGTGGATTAACCTGATTACCGACTGCTTCCCCGCGCTGGCACTGGGTCTTGAAAAGGCCGAGGGCAGCATCATGAAGCGTCCGCCCCGCAGCGCCACCGACGGCGTGTTCGCCGGCGGCATGGGCTTCGACGTGGCCTATCAGGGCGTGATAATCACACTGGTCACCCTGGCGGCCTACCTGATCGGCCACTTCATGGAGGCCGGCGTGTGGGTGTTCACCGACAGCGCCGACGGCATGACCATGGCTTTCCTTACCCTCTCCATGGCGGAGATCTTCCACTCCTTCAATATGCGCTCCCAGCGGGGCAGCCTGTTCACCCTCAAGGGCTGGAACAAGGCCCTGAACTGGGCCGGTCTCGCCTCCCTGCTGTGCACCACACTGGTCATTGAGGTGCCCTTCCTGGCAAACGCCTTCGGGTTCGAGGCCATCAGCATGGCCGAGTACGGCGTGGCGCTGGCGCTGGCCTTCTGCGTGATCCCGCTGGTGGAGCTGGTGAAGCTCATCCAGCGCGCGGTGGCAAAAAACAAGGCCTGACACGATATCTGATATACGTTCGGTTCTCTCTATTTCCCATACCTTTGTCACCCCATTTCTCTTTGCTGTATCTCCACCCCCGTTTCTTTCTCATGCGAGAAAGAAACGGCCGCGGCCGGTCGTCGATGCGAACACCGGGGGAGAGAGTTTCGTGTCTCTCTCCCCCGGCCCCCTCTCTCAGCGACCAAACGGGGGCCTTCGCCCCCTTTTGGAATGTCCCCAACCGCTCAATGGAATAAAAACAGCGCCGTTTTCACAGTAGAAAACGGCGCGTTCTTTTTACCTTCCGCAAAGGGTCGGGGGTGTTCTAAGAGGGGGCGGAGGCCCCCGCTTAGTCGTTTCAAGGGGAGTCCAGAGGGGGAAAACGAAATCCCCCTCTGGCGTGTGTTCTCTTTCAGGCGTCACCCGGTTTCTCTTTGCACGAGCAAAGAGAAATGGGGTGACTGATATAGATGATAGAATACTAATCTCAGAAGATAAAGCCCTATTCTAATTCAGGCTGATGCGATCAATCTCCTCCAGCTCCTCCTGCGTGAAGTGCGCGCTTTTCGCCGCCCGCACGTTCTGCCGAATCTGCTCCGGCTTGCTGGCGCCCATGATGACGCTGGTGACACCCTGATGCAGCAGCCAGCCCAGCGCCATCTGGGCGAGGCTCTCCCCCCGGGCCAGAGCCAGCGCGTTCAGGGCCGCAATCTGCTCCAATTTGTGGGGCGTGATGTCGCTCTCCTTCAGATAGCGGGGGTCCCGCGCGGCCCGGCTGTCCGCGGGGATGCCGTGGAGATACCGGTCGGTGAGGGTGCCCTGCGCCAGCGGAGAGAAGCAGATGACCCCCTTGCCCAGCTCCCGGGCCGCGTCCAGCAGCCCCGAGCTCACCGCGCTGCGGTCAAAGATGGAGAGCCGGTTCTGGCAGATCACAAAGGGGCAGCGCAGCTCCCGCAGGATGGCCTCCGCCCGGCGCAGGGTCTCCCCGTTATAGTTGGAGAGCCCCACATAGAGGGCCTTGCCGCTGCGCACGATCTGATTTAGCGCCAGCATGGTCTCCTCCAGCGGGGTATCCCCGTCCATCCGGTGATGGTAAAAAATATCCACATAGTCCAGCTGCAAGCGCCGCAGGCTCTGCTCCAGACCGGCGATCAGGTGCTTGCGCCCGCCCCAGTCCCCGTAGGGCCCCGGCCACATATAATATCCCGCCTTGGAGCTGACAATCAGCTCATCCCGGTGGGCGGCGAAGTCCTTTTTCAGGATGCGCCCCAGATTTTCCTCCGCGCTGCCGGGAGGCGGGCCGTAGTTGTCCGCCAGATCAAAGTGGGTCACGCCGCTGTCGAAGGCGGCAAAGCACAGCTTTTCCATGTCCTCCGTGAGCGCGCCGCCGAAATTGTGCCAGCAGCCCAGCGACACCGCGCTGAGCACCAGCCCGCTCTGCCCGCAGCGCCGGTATTCCATCTCCCCGTATCGGTTCTCCGCCGGTTCGTACATATTCCGCACCTCCGCGTATGGATTTGCGTCCACTCTACCACGCCACGAATCGCCGCGCAAGGGGGATTGACCTTCCGCCCCGGCGGGGTTACAATCCAGACAGAAAGGGGATGCTTGTATGCCCAATATTTCTGATTACATGGACTGGCGAGGCGACCTGCCGCTAAGCGTTTCACCCTTCAACGAGGTAGATAACCTTATTTTGTGCAAGCTGGTGACTCTGGACTTCACCGACATTGTTCCCGAGGACGGACAGATTCCTCTGCGGGAGGCGGCGGCGGGGTATTTTGACCGCTACGGCGACGCGGACGTGCGTCTCGGGGTGCTGGTGGCTCCCGGCGTGGTGCCGCTGATGAAAAAGCTGGTGGAGAGCGTCCGCTTCGGCGAAGTGCTCCTGTGCGACTATGTGAACCACATCGACCAGGCCCGGGAGGAACAGTTTTCCGCCATGACGCTGGAGACGGCGGACGGCGTGCGCTTTGTGAGCTTCCGGGGCACGGACGACACCATCGTGGCCTGGCGGGAGGACTTCAAGATGGGCGTGGAGGACACGGTGCCCGCCCAGACCGACGCGCTGGCCTACCTGTGCCGGGCCGCGTGGCGCAGCGCCGCGCCCCTGCGGGTGGGCGGGCACTCCAAGGGCGGCAATCTGGCGGTGTACGCCGCTATGAACGCGCCGGAGGAGGTGCAGCGCCGCATCCTTCGCATCTACAACAACGACGGCCCCGGCTTCCGGGAGAGCGTGCAGCACACCCCGGAATACCGGCGTATCCAGCCCCGGCTCACCACGCTGGTGCCCCAGTATTCGCTGGTGGGGATGCTGCTGAGCCACGACGACGACTTTGAGATCGTCCGCAGCACGGAAACCGGCATCGCCGCCCACAACGGCTTCACCTGGGAGGTGCTGGGCACCGCCTTTGTCCGCTGCGAGGACTTCTCCCTGCGCTCCCGGGTGTTCGACAGGGCCATCCACGCCTGGGCGGACGATCTGGACGACGAGACCCGGGGTCAGTTCGTGGACACCTTCTTTGACCTGCTGGGCAGCGCCGGGACGGTGACGCTCACGGACATCACCGAGCACAAGCTGCGGCAGGCGCTGGAGATGGCACAGGATCTGCGCCAGTCCCCGGAGCAGCGGCAGCTGATGACCAACGTTTTGGAGCTGCTCCTGCGGGAATATATGCACTCCGCCCGCAGCAGCATCCCCCTGCCCAAGGTGAAAATGCCCAGGGTGCGACTGCCCCTCGCGCTTCGCCGGGGAAAAAAGCCGCAGGATGACGGGAGCGAGGAAAAGAAATGACCGTCCGGAAAGAGAGCTCCATGGAAGAATTCCCCGTCATCCCCCTGCGCGCCCGGCCGGAGCTGCGGGACGGGCTGGCCGTCTGGTTCCACCAGAAGTGGGGCATCCCCCTCGCCGCCTATGAGGGGATCTCTCCCCCAACGTCTGCGCGCTCTACGTGGAGGAAGCCTTCCGCCGCAGAGGCATCGCGGGGGCCATGCTGGACTTCGTCTGCCGGGATATGAAGGCTCTGGGCATCGGCACTGTGTACCTGCTCACCGACCACACATCCTTCTACGAGCGTTACGGCTGGCAGTACCTCTGTCCGGCTTTGGGCGACGGGGAGGAGACCTCCTCCCGGATGTACGTCCGGGTCACGGACTAACCCACAGCGCATAAAACCGCCCCGGCACATGAAATGTGCCGGGGCGGTTGCCGTCCGGTTAGTCCTCCCGCTTTTTGCCGAAGAAAAAGAGGGCCACGGTGCCGGGGCCGGTGTGGCTGCCAATGATGGGGCCGATGGTCTCCAGCTGCACCTTGCCGTTCATCTTGGGGAAGGCCTTTTCCACCTCCGCCGCCACGTCCAGCGCGTCGGCCAGGCAGTCGGCGTTGTTCATGAACACCTTTTCGCTGTAATTTTCGCCGTCCAGTGCGTTTTCCACCATCATTTTCACGATTTCCTTCTTGACGGCGGCCTTGCCCCGGCACTTCTTCCGGGGCACCAGATGGCCCGAGGCGTCCATATTCATCAGCGGGCAGATGTTCAGCATGGTGCCGAACCAGCCGGCCGCCTTGGTGATGCGGCCGCCCCGCACATAATAGGTGAGGTCGGTGGAGAAGAACCAGTGGTGCATATTGAGCTTGTGCTCCTCCAGCCAGTCGCAAACCCGGTCGATGCTCCATCCCTCGTCCCGCAGATCGGCGGCCTTGTCCACCAGCAGGCCGAAGCCCCGGGACGCGCCCAGCGTGTCCACAATGCAGATCTTCCGATCCGGGAACCGCTCGCTCAGAGACTCCTTGGCCAGATTGGCGGAGGTGAGCACGCCGGTAAGGCCGGAGGAGAGACACAGATGCAAAATGTCCTTCCCCTGCTCCAGAAAGGGGGTGAAGTACTTGACAAAGTCCTCGGCGTTGGGCTGGGCGGTCTTGGTGTCCGCGCCGGCGGCCATGGCGTCAAAAAACTGCTTGCTGGTCATGGTGGTGAACAGATCGTCCATCCTCTGCTCTCCCCCCATCTCGTAGGGGTAGGGCAGGCAGCAGATTTCCCGGCTGGCGTAGTACTCCGCGGTCAGGTCGGCGGGACTGTCGCTGCTCAATATAAAACTATGATTATTAATATGTTTTCACTCCTTGCCTTGTAAAAAGGGAATCGGATAGAAAATTTATACCACACACCTGCCATCATTGCAATAAAATAGCGGAAACGTTGGCAAATTCGACAAAAGCTTCTCCGAATATAACGGCTCCCCGCCACAATCCGTGCATGGCGGGGAGCCGTTTCCCTCAGGAAGCTCTGATTTAATCAGCGCTTCCCTTATTTTCCCGACGTCTCAGCCGGCGGTGATGACGGTGCCGGTGTCGCCGCCGGCAAGAGCCTCCGCCGCGCGGGCCAGGGACGCGATCACCGCTCTGCCGCCGCCCCGGGCGAAGTCCATGGCGGCGCGCACCTTGGGCAGCATACTGCCGGGGGCGAACTGTCCCTGGGCGCAGTACTCCTCCGCCTCCGCCACCGTCATGGCAGACAGCTCCCGCTGATCCGGCTTGCCGAAGTTCACAGCCACCCGCTCCACGGCGGTGAGAATCACCAGCGTGTCCGCGCCGATCAGATCAGCCAGCTTTGCGGAGGCAAAATCCTTGTCAATCACGGCGCTTACCCCTTCCAGCGCGCCGTCTCGGCGGATGACCGGAATGCCGCCGCCCCCCGCCGCGATCACCACGAAGCCATCCCGCAGCAGGGCGTTCACCGCGTCCTTTTCCACCACGTCCACGGGTTTGGGACTGGGCACCACCCGGCGATAGCCCCGGCCCGCGTCCTCCACCATGACGTAGCCCTTCTCTGCGGCGATGCGCTCCGCCTCCTCCCGGCTGTAAAACGCGCCGATGGGCTTGGTGGGATGGGCAAAGGCGCTGTCGTTCTCGTCCACCAGCACCTGTGTCACCAGCGTGACGCAGGTCTTACCCACGCCCCGGGCCGCCAGCTCATTGGCCACGGCGTTTTGCAGATGGTAGCCGATATAGCCCTGACTCATGGCGCCGCACTCCGGGAAGGGCATCTCCGCCTTGATGGCGCCGCTCTCCGCCGCCGCGCCCAGTCCCAGATTGATCATCCCCACCTGGGGTCCGTTGCCGTGGGCGATCACCACCTGATTGCCGGACTGGATCAGATCCACGATGGGCCTCGCGGTGGCCTTAACCAGCTGAAGCTGCTCCGCGGGGGTGTCCCCCAGCGCGTTCCCACCCAGCGCAACTACGATTTTGGACATATGCGGCTCCTCCTTAAGCCCCCTTTGGGGCAATCTGTTTTCGCTCCAAAATTACCGCTTCCTCCCCCGTTTGTCCACTGTTTCCCCTCTGGATGTAACAGGTAACAGTAAGAAGGATGCTGTTACTATCCACAAAACAGCGTTACTCTCCCCGCCCGGGGATGGATGAGGGGAATAAAATGCGGGAATCCAGGAAATATTCAACCTTTTTCCGCACATTTTTCCCCTTTCAAAAAAATCTTTTCCGCCCTATTGCGCGGCGAAAAAAACGTGCTATTATATTTCCGAAAAGGCCATACACATTGATAAACAAGGCTTTTCACGCTGTTACCCAATCTGTAACATCCGCCTAATCGTTGTACGGCGTTACTGATTACGCAAGGGCAATTGCGAAAATTTCATCCGGGTAGTAAGCTTTAGTCAATTCGACAGATTAGGCAGAGACCCCCATGGAAACCATGGGCAAATCGCCGGCTTTATACCCGAAAACGTTAAAAAAATAACCAAAAAATACGAAAAAAGGTGACGGGTATGGACTTTTTCAAGAGTACCAGCGGAAGGGCTGCCGGTCTTTCGGAGATGGAGCGGGAGCTGTTCAACTACACGGCGCGCAACCTGCATCTGGTGAAGAACATGAGCATCCGTTCCTTCGCCTCAGCCAACTTTGTCTCCACCTCCACGGTGCTGCGCTATGTACGCAAGCTGGGCTTCAAGGGCTGGAGTGAGTTTGTGGAGGCCGTGAAGGAGACGGAGGAGGAATCCCGGCGCATCATCGTGCCGGACATCATCCAGAAGGAAAATTACCGGGACAGCTACCTGAAAAACATCATCGAGGCGGTGAAGGTCATCACCGACGAGAAGGTGCAGCGCTTCGACCAGATCATGGACCGCTACCCCAAAATCTACATTCTGGGCACCGGACTCAGCGAGGAGGTAGGGCTCTATCTCTACCGGGTGCTGAAGGTGATCGGCTACGACGCCGAGTTCCCCCGCACCGACTACGAGCTGAACAGCGTGGTGCGCCGCATCAAGCGGGAGGATGTGCTGATGGTGCTGTGTTACAGCGGGGACAACGCGCTGGTCATCAGCCGCATCGAAAAAATCTTCAGCGTGTCCACCCCCATCATCGTTTCCATCACCCGGGCGGACAACAACATCATTCAGAACATGAGCGACCTGAACTTCTATGTCTTTGCCGACGAGGTAAGCTACGACGGCATGGACGTGACCAGCCGCTGCGGCATGATCGCCATTCTGGAGGTGCTGCTTTATAAGCGCATCACCCGCGCCGCCCAGACCCCCTGATCGGGGACAGTAACTTGTATTTCCAAAATAATTCATAAGGAGATCTTAAAAATGGCACATCGTATCGACAGTACACCGAAGAAGGACGGCTTCCGTATGCCCGCCGAGTTTGAGCCCCAGAAGCAAATCTGGATGCTCTGGCCGGAGCGCCCGGACAACTGGCGGGACGGCGCCAAGCCCGCGCAGAAGGTTTTCGCTGAGGTCGCCAAGGCCATCAGCCAGTTCGAGAACGTGACCATGTGCGTCTCCCCCGCCCAGTATGCCAACGCCCGCAATCTTCTGCCCGGCGACATCCGCGTGGTGGAGATGACCAGCAACGATTCCTGGATCCGGGACTGCGGCCCCACCTTCCTGGTCAACGACAAGGGCGGCGTCCGCGCCGTGGACTGGGACTTCAACGCCTGGGGCGGACTGTACGACGGATTGTACTTCCCCTGGGATCAGGACGACATGGTTCCCCGCAAGGTCTGCGACATTGAGGGCGTGGACACCTATCGCACCCCCGGCTTCGTGCTGGAGGGCGGCAGCATCCATGTGGACGGCGAGGGCACCCTGCTCACCACCAAAATGTGCCTGCTCTCCCCCGGCCGCAACCCGGACATGACCCAGGAGGAGATTGAGGCCCAGCTGAAGGAGTACCTGAACCTGGAGAAGATCGTCTGGCTCACCGACGGCATTGACCCCGCCGAGACCGACGGCCACATCGACGACGTGGCCTGCTTCATCCGCCCGGGTGAGGTGGCCTGCATCTGGACGGAGGACAAGGAAAACCCGTTCTATGAGGTGGCCCAGCAGTCCTACCGGGAGCTGTGCGAGGCTACCGACGCCAAGGGCCGCAAGCTGAAAGTGCACAAGCTCTGCCTCACCAAGAAGCCCTGCCTGCTCCACGGCGCAGACACCATCGAGTCCATCGAGGGCACCCTGCCCCGGGAGGACGGCGAGGTGGCCATCGCCTCCTACATGAACTTCCTCATCGTAAACGGCGGCGTCATCCTGCCCCAGTACGGCGACGAGAACGACGCGCTGGCAGTTCAGCAGGTGCAGGCCATGTTCCCCGACCGCAAGGTGGTGGGCGTGCGCACCGAGGAGGTGGCCTTCGGCGGCGGCAACATCCACTGCATCACCCAGCAGCAACCGCGCGGCTAAGCAGCGCAGTCACCGGAGCGATACGCCAGAGGGTTTCCAAAGGGACACCTCCCTTTGGCGTGTGTTCTCTTTCAGGTGTCACCCGGTTTCTCTTTGCACGAGCAAAGAGAAATGGGGTGACAGTGCCCCGACCGCAGTCGGATGACAACAAAGCAGAGTGGGAAAATTTGTGCAATATAACGATATGGAAAAAGGAGCAAACTTTATGGAAGAACAAAAAAACAAGGTAAGTCTTACCAAAACAGTATTGTTCACGGTTTGCAGCATACTCGTCCTGGATTCCTTCGTCTCCCCGGCCATCATCGGCGTGTCCTCCATCACCGTATGGATTCTCACCGCCATCGTGTTCTTCATCCCCTACGGCCTGCTCAGCGCGGAGCTGGGCAGCACCTACCCGGATGACGGCGGCATCGTCAGCTGGGTGGGTCGGGCCTTCGGCGAGTTCCCCAGCGTGCTGGTGGGCTGGATGTACTGGGTAAACGTGGCCTTCTGGATGCCCGCCGTGTTCACCGCCTTCTCCGGCTGGCTGAACATCGCCCTGTTCCCCACCATGAGCAGCGTGGTGATGGCGGTCATCGCCGTGGCCATGTGCTGGGTCATCGTGTTCATCGGCGTGCGCGGCATCGAGCTGAGCGTGCTGGTAAGCTCCATCATGGCCATCATCAAAATGGCAATCCTTGTGATCTTCGGCGTGATGGGCGTGGTCTACGGCCTCAAGTACGGTCTTGCCAATGATTTCTCCCTGAAAAATTGGGTGCCAAGCTGGGATAATACCATTGTATATGTGGCGGCCATCGTCTATAATCTGCTGGGCTTCGAGCTGATCGGCTCCATCGGCAGCAAGATTGCAAACCCCAAAAGAACCGTGCCCAAGATGACCATCATTGCCGGCGTCTCCATCACCTTCCTCTACGCCTTCGGCACCTTCGGCGTGCTGGCCGCCATCCCCGCCGCCAGCGTGGACGAGGTGGACGGCTTCGTCTACGCCCTGCAGGAGCTGTGCTCCATCTTCGGGCCCGCCCAGATGCCCGTGTTCTATGTGCTGGTGTTCCTCTCCATCCTGACGCTGATTGCCAACATGATCACCTGGACCATGGGCGCCAACGAGTCCTTCATGGGCGCGGGGCTGGATAAGCGCAGCAAGCTGCTGGCCCACCGGAACAAAAAATACGGCACCGCGGACAACCTGTACATCATCATGGGCATCATCTCCAGCGTGCTCATCATCCTTAACTACTCCCTCAGCGGAGACGCCAACGACATCTTCTGGGCGCTGTTCAGCTTCAGCTCCATCGTGTTCATGCTGAACTACCTGTTCATGTTCCCCGCCGCCCTGAAGCTGAAATACACCGACGACACACCGCGCCAGTACGCCGTTCCCGGCGGCAAGGCGGGTATGTGGATCTGCTCCGTGCTGTGCTTTGTCTGCGTGGCGCTGGCCTGCTACTTCCTGGTGGACTGGGATGTGACCGGCTATGTGTTCTGGATGGAGCTGATCGGCGTCCTCCTCACCGTACTCATCGGCTGGGTGCTTTACCGCACCGGCAAGAAACAGAAATAAGAAGGCGATCACCGCGTGAAATTCCGCCGCACCGTCGCAGCGCTTCTCACAATCGGGGCCTTTCTGGCCGCGATCTATATCGGTCTTACGTCGGGCTCCCTGCCCGGCGCGGCAGACGCGCCCGCTCTGGGGAAGGCGCTGGGGCCCCTGTCCCTGATCCCTCCCCTGCTGGCGGTGGCGCTGGCCTTCCTGCTAAAGGACGTGATCGTGTCCCTGTTGCTGGGCTTCCTGTCCGGCGCGGCGCTGCTCTCGGCGGTCTCTGCGCCGGGACAGAATCTCTGGCAGGGCGCGGTGGGCAGCTTCACAAATTTTTGCGGCGGAATTGTCGCCACCGCCGCCGACCGGGACAAGTGCGCCGTGCTGATTTTGTGTCTGGTCATCGGCGGCATGGTGGAGGTCATCCGCGCCTCCGGCGGCTTTGAGGCGCTGGCGCTGCGGCTGATCCGCCATGTGAACTCCCCCCGCAAGGCAAACCTTGTGGGCGAGCTGCTGGGCGTGCTGGTGTTCTTCGACGACTACGCCAACGCCCTGATCATCGGCCCGGTGCTCCAGCCCGTCACCGACCGGCTGGGGGTGAGCCGGGAAAAGCTCACTTATCTGGTGGATTCCACCGCCGCCCCCGTCACCGGCATTGCCGTCATCTCCAGCTGGGTGGCCGTGGAGGTCTCCGTCATCGAGGAGGGCCTCTCTCTCGCAGGGCTCAGCATGAGCGGCTACTCCGTTTTTCTCCGCAGCATACCCTACTGCTTTTACTGCATCCTCTGCCTTGCGCTGATCTTCGAGAGCTCGCTGATGAAGCGGGAATTCGGGCCCATGCTGCAAAGCGAAATCCGCGCCCGAGGCGGGGAACCCCGGCGGGGCGACCGCTCCCGGGCCTCCGATGAGACCCCTCCCCCCGCCCACCGGCAGGGGCGGCGCATCCTTGTGGCGGTGCTGCCCATCGTGCTGCTGTGCGTCAGCGCCTTCGTGAGCTTCTATGTGAGCGGGCGCGCCGCCGCCGTGGCCGCGGGAGACCTTGCGTTCGACGCCCCCTTCACTCTATCGAACGCCGCCGTGGCCTTCGGCAGGGCGGACACCCTGTTCCTTGTGATGTGCGCTGCCATCCTCTCCAGCGCCACCGCCATCGGCTTCAGCGCCGCCTTCGGCCTGCGCTCCATGGCGGAGGGCATACACCTCTGGCTGAAGGGCGCGTCCACCCTGCTGCCCACCGTCTTTATCCTTGTGCTGGCCTGGTCGCTGGCGGACACGGTGGAACAGCTGGGCACGGTGTACTATGTGGTGGAGCTCATCAGTCTGAACGTGGCCTGGTGGCTGATTCCCGCCCTGATTTTCGCCATCTGCTGCGCGGTGTCCTTTGCCGCCGGCAGCTACGGCTGCATGTTCCTTGTGATGCCCATGGCCATCCCCATCGCCCGCACGGTGATGGAGAGCGCCGCCCTTCCCGACCCCGACGCTTTTTTCCTGCTGTGTGTGGGCTCGGTGCTCTCCGGCAGCATTTTCGGAGACCACTGCTCCCCGCTCACCGACTGCACCATTCTCTCCAGCATGGGCTGCGGCTGCGACAACATGGACCATGTGCGCACCCAGATGCCCTACGCCCTCACCACCGCCGCCGCGTCGCTGGCGCTGGGCATTCTGCCCGCCGCGCTGGGGCTCAGCGTGTGGCTGTGCCTGCCCCTGGGCTGCGCGGGCCTCGCCGCCGTGCTGTGGCTCTTTGGCCGCGACCCGGACAGGGAATACCAAAAACAACAACATTCTGATAACAGGAGCAACTGATTACTATGGTAAAGGATTTTATTTGCACACAGGATTTCACCAAGGACGAGCTGATGGAGATGATCGACCTCTCCATCGCCATCAAGAAGGCCATCAACGCCGGCTACTATCCCCCGCTGCTGAAGGATCTGACCCTGGCCATGATCTTCCAGCAGAGCAGCACCCGCACCCGGGTGAGCTTTGAGACCGCCATGCAGCAGCTGGGCGGACACGCCCAGTACCTGGGGCCCGGCATGATTCAGCTGGGCGGCCACGAGACCATCGGCGACACCGGCAAGGTGCTCTCCAAGCTGGTGGACGTGGTGATGGCCCGGGTCATCGACCACAAGTCCGTGGTGGAGCTGGCGAAGGCCTGCACCGTGCCCGTGCTCAACGGCATGAGCGACTTTAACCATCCCACCCAGGCCATTGCCGACATCATCACCATGGTGGAGCACCTGCCCGAGGGCAAGCGTCTGGAGGACTGCAAGGTGGTGTTCGTGGGCGACGGCACCCAGGTGTGCGCGTCCCTGGGCTTCATCTGCACCCGGCTTGGAATGCACTTCGTCCACTACGGCCCCAAGGGCCACCAGCTGGACGACGAGCACAAGGCCATTCTGGAGGAGAACGTGCGGGTGAGCGGCGGCAGCTGGGCCGTCACCGACGACCGGGACTCCGTCCGGGGCGCGGACTTCATCTACACCGACGTGTGGTACGGCCTCTACGAGAGCGAGATGC
>CAZCDJ010000009.1:0-25527 GCA_964497655.1 uncultured Oscillospiraceae bacterium
TAGAGCTGGTGGTACACCTCGCCGTCCCGCAGGAACAGCACCCGGCGGGCGTGGCTGGCGGCCTTCACGCTGTGGGTGACCATAAGGATGGTCTGTCCGGCGGCGTTCACCGTCTCAAACAGGGCCAGCAGGGAATCCGTAGCCCGGCTGTCCAGCGCGCCGGTGGGCTCGTCCGCCAGAATGATTTTGGGGTCAGTGATGAGGGCGCGGGCCACCGCGGTGCGCTGCTTCTGTCCGCCGGACACCTCGTAGGGGAACTTCTTCAAAATTTCGGTAATGCCCAGCGTCTTGGCAATGGGCAGCAGTCGTTCCGCCATCTCCGGGTACTCCTTGCCGGAGAGCACCAGCGGCAGGAAGATGTTGTCCTCAATGGAGAAGGTGTCCAGCAGGTCGAAATCCTGAAACACGAAGCCCAGATTGCTGCGGCGGAAGGCGGACATCTCCCGCTCGGAGATGGAGGACATATCCTGCCCGTCCAGCTTGACGCTGCCGCCGGTGGGACGGTCCAGGGCGGCGAGGATGTTCAGCAGCGTGGTTTTGCCGCTGCCGCTCTCGCCCATGATGGCCACATATTCCCCCTGCTCCACGCTGAAGGTGACGCTTGATAGCGCCTGCACCTGCGTACCGCCGAAGCGGGTGGTATAGATTTTTTTCAGAGAAGTTACTTCCAGAAGTGACATACTGTTGCCTCCGATCTTGATTTTACCCTCTTAGGATAACGCCGCGCCGGAGTGTCCGCCATAGCTTTGGCTTACATTCCGGCGCGAACATATTACATTTCTGAAAGCTACTCCGTCACCAGCTCGTCAGCGCCGAAGGTGATACGCACACAGCTCCCCTGCCCCGGCGCGGAGGTCATGGTGATGCCGTGACCCAGATTGTCGCACACCTTTTTGCACAGGTACAGACCCAGCCCGGTGGATTTTTTGTCCTCCCGGCCGTTATAGCCGGTGAAGCTCTTTTCAAACACCCGGGGCAGATCCTCCGCCCGCACGCCCATGCCCCAGTCCCGCACGCACAGGCTGCGCCCATCGGTATAGACGCGGATGCGCCCGCCCCGGGGGCTGTACTTCACCGCGTTGGAGAGCAGCTGCTCTACCACGAAGGACAGCCACTTCTCGTCGGTGAGCACCGTGAGCTCCCCCACCTCCACCTCCGGGGCCATGTCCTTCAAAATGAACATCCGCGCGTATTTCCGCACGGCGGCCAGGACGATACCGGGCAGGGCGCAGCGGCGCAGCACATAGTCGCTGCCGCCCCCGGAGGCGCGCACATAGGTGAGCGTCATCTCCGCGTACCGCTGAATCTCCATAAGCTGCACGGAGAGGGCGGCGGTGTCCGTCTCCCCGGGGAGCTGCAGCAGCAGCCCGGCGGCGGCGATGGGGGTTTTGATCTGGTGCACCCACATGGTATAGTAGTCGCTCATCTCCCGCTTTTCCGTCTCCGAGGCGGACACGGCGCGAGCCTTTTCCTCCCACAGCGCACGGATCAGCGCCTGATAGTCCTCCTCCAGACGACCGTGGGGCGGTGGCAGACACTCCGGCGACACGCTCACCGTTTTCAGCGCGCGGACAAGCTCCCGGTGGCGGCGGGCATATCCCCCGTAGCCGATGACAAAGAGCACCGCCCCCACGGCGGCACACAGCGCGCAGGCATAGCCCACCGCCTCCACCGGCAGCTCGTACAGCGTAAACACGCCGGCAAAGATGCCCACAAAGGCGCAGAGCAGGATGATGATTTTATAGTGGCGCTTCAGATAGGAGAAAAACATATCACTCCACCAGATAGCCCAGGCCCTTTTTGGTGCGGATGAAATCGGCAAGACCCGCGCTCTCCAGCTTGCGCCGCAGCCGGGCAATGTTCACCGTAAGGGCGTTTTCGTCCACAAAGCTGTCAGACTCCCACAGCCGCCGCATCAGCTCATCCCGGGACACCACCGCGCCCCGCGCCTCCAGCAGCGCGTACAGAATCCGGCACTCGTTCCGGGTCAGGTCAATGCGCTTGCCCTCATATTCCAGCACGGCGGCCCCCTCGTCCAGCACCGCGCCCCGGCAGGAGAGGCCTCTCGCCGGCGGGGCGATGTCGTAGGCCCGGCGCAGCACCGCCTGAATCTTGGCGGTGAGCACCTCCAGCGAGAAGGGCTTTGCCACAAAATCGTCCCCGCCCATGTTCATGGCCATGACGATGTTCATGCTGTCCGACGCGCTGGAGAGGAATACCACCGGCACGGCGGACACCTTGCGGATCTCCGTGCACCAGTGATAGCCGTTATAGAAGGGCAGGGAAATATCCATCAGCACCAGCTGGGGCGCGAAGGCCGCAAACTCGCCCATCACGTCGGCGAAATCCGAGGCGGCGCCCACCTCAAAGCCCCAGCTTTGCAGATGGCGGGAGACGACGGAGGCGATGACCTCATCGTCCTCCACAAGAAAAATCTTATGCATCCGGGTACAGTCCCGGGTACAGCGGGAACCGGTCGGTGAGGGCAATGACCTGATCGCGCACATCCTTCACGGCGCTCTCCCCCTCGGTGAGCACCCGCACCAGAAGCGCGCCGATCTCCCGCATCTCGTCCTCCCCCATGCCCCGGCTGGTGGCGGCGGGGGTGCCGAAGCGCACACCGCTGGCAAGGCGGGGGGGCTGGGCGTCGTAGGGGATGGTGTTCTTATTGGCGGTGATGTTGGCCCGGTCCAGCAGCTCCTGCACCTCCGCGCCGGTGTGGCCCTTGCTCATCACGTCGGCCATCATCAGGTGGTTGTCCGTGCCGCCGGACACCAGACGCACGCCGCCCGCGGACAGGGTGTCCGCCAGCACCGCGGCGTTTTTCACAATCTGCCGCTGATAGGCGCGGAACTCCTCGCCCATGGCCTCCTTAAAGCAGATGGCCTTGGCCGCCACAATATGCTCCAGCGGGCCGCCCTGACTGCCGGGGAAGATGGCGGAGTCAATCTTCTTTGCCAGCGCCTCCTTGCAGAGAATGATGGCGCCCCGGGGGCCCCGCAGGGTCTTGTGGGTGGTGGAGGTGACCACGTCCGCATAGGGCACCGGGGACGGGTGGATGCCCGCCGCCACAAGGCCGCCGATGTGGGCGATGTCCACGAACATATAGGCGCCCACCTCGTCGCAGATGGCGCGGATGCGCTGCCAGTCGATGAAGCGGGGATAGGCGCTGGCGCCGGAAATAATCATTTTAGGCCGGCACTCCTTGGCGACGCGCAGCATCTCGTCATAGTCGATGCGCTCGGTCTCCCGGTCCACGCCGTAGAAGTGGCAGTCGAAGTACTTGCCGGTGATGCTGGCGGGGCTGCCGTGGGTCAGGTGGCCGCCGCAGCTGAGATCCATGCCCAGCACGCTGTCGCCGGGCTTGAGCAGCGCCAGATACACGGCCACATTGGCCTGAGAGCCGCTGTGGGCCTGCACGTTGGCGTGCTCCGCGCCGAACAGGGCCCGGGCCCGGTCGATGGCCAGATTTTCCGCCGCGTCCACATACTCGCAGCCGCCGTAGAACCGGCGTCCGGGGTAGCCCTCGGCATATTTATTGGTGAGATGGCTGCCCATGGCCTCCATCACGGCCTGAGAGGTGAAGTTCTCGGAGGCGATCAGCTCCAGATGATCCCGCTGCCGGTGCAGCTCCTTCATCATGCAGTCGAAAATCTCCGGGTCAGCGGCTCTGATGTGCTCAAAATCCATGGCTCGTCCCATCCCTCATGTTTAGTTTATCGTGCGAATTCTTACACAATTAAAAGTATTATAACATTTCAGGCGATTCTTTCAATCGGAAACTTATACGAATATTGTTCTCCCGCCCTCCATATACTGAACGCGGGTGATAGGATGCTGCGCTTTCTGAAACGGCTCTGGGGGAAAATCCGGGTATATGTGGTCTTTGCGGCCATCGCTCTGGCTGCGGGCGGACTTGCCGGGCTGCTCTCCGGAAGCGAGATGGCGGACTTTGAGGCGCTGCGGAAGCCGCCTCTCTCTCCCCCCGGATGGCTGTTCCCGGTGGTCTGGTCGACGCTTTATGTGCTGATGGGCGTGGGCGCGGGCCGGGTGTGGCGGGCCTCCTCCGGCGAGCTGCGGCGGGACGCGATCTATCTCTGGGGCGCACAGCTTCTCGTCAATTTCTTCTGGACGATTATTTTCTTCGTGTTTCAATACCGGCTCTTTGCCGCCGTCTGGCTGGCGCTGCTGCTGACCTTGGTAATTGCCATGACGCTGAAGTTCGCGAAAATTGACAAACCGGCGGCGTATCTCCAGCTGCCCTACCTGCTCTGGCTGTGCTTCGCCCTGTACCTGAACCTGGGCGTGTGGTATCTGAATAAATGATTGAACACCTCTCTTTCCTGTGGTAAACTCCCACTAAAGAGAGGTGTATTTTTATGGGCTTTGACCCAAACAACGCATTCATGTACGCTCTGGTAGCCGTGGTGATCGTTTTTGTCATCGCCATGTCGGTTCGGTTCATCGTGCTGGCATGGAAACGGGCGAAGGTGCTGGGCATCCCCGCCGCCACGCTGCGTAAGGTGGCCGCAAGCGCCGCGGTGTTCACCGTGGTGCCCGCGATTTCCATTTTGCTGGGCGTGATTGCCCTCAGCAAATCCCTGGGCTTCCCCCTGCCCTGGCTGCGCCTGAGCGTCATCGGCGCGCTGACCTACGAGACGCCCGCCGCTGCCTCCGCCGCCTCCGCCATCGGCTATGACCTGAGCAAGCTCATCACCGACCCCACCGTGTTCTCCACCATCGCCTGGGTGATGACGCTGGGAATCATCCCCGGCACCGTTCTGGTGCCCGCCTTCGGCAAAAAGATTGAAAACGGCGTGATGAAGATTCGCACCAAGGATCAGCACTGGGGCGACCTGTTCCTGGCCAGCCTGTTTCTGGGCATGATCAGCGCGTTTCTGGGTCTGGTGTTCGCCACCGTCACTCAGGGTCTCGTCGGCTGGATTCCCTTCTTTGTGATGCTCTCCAGCATCCTTGTCATGCTGCTGTGCGCCCTGACCATCAAGCTGCTCCATTGGTCGTGGATGGAGAACTACGCCCTGCCCATCAGTATGCTCTGCGGCATGGCGCTGAGCATCCCCATTACGAACCTTGTGAACACACTGGTCTGAGGAGGGAGAACCTATGAAAGAAAATCAAAGCTTCCGCGACCGGGAGCATTTTGTGGGCCGCTGCTGGATGCTCTCCGGCTTTGCCCTTCTGCTGGCCGTGCCCATCGCCATCTGCATCCGTTACAGCGCGTGGCCTCCCCTTGGCTGGGTGCTGAAGGGGCTGCTGGGCGTGGCGCCCATCTACTGGACCATCGGCACCATTGAGGTGCTCACCTATGTGCCCATGCTGGGCACCGGCGGCAGCTATCTGGGCTTCTTCACCGGCAACCTCACCAGCCTGAAGGTGCCCTGCGCCCTGAACGCCATGCAGGCCACCGGCGTGGAGCCGGGCAGCGAGGAGGGCGAGGTGATCTCCACCATCGCCATCGGCGTCAGCTCCCTTGTGACCACCGCCGTCATCGCCGCGGGCGTGCTGCTCCTGAGCCGCATCCGGGGCGCGCTGGAATCCCCTGTGCTGCAGCCCGCCTTCGACAACATTCTGCCCGCTCTGTTCGGGCCCCTGGCCGTGGTCTATGTGTCAAGAAACTGGAAGATCGCCCTGACCCCCATGATCTTCATGATCGTGCTGTTCATCTGCGTGCCGTCCCTGGCCGGCAGCGTGGGCGTTCTGGTACCCGTGGGCGCGCTGCTTGCCATCGGCGCCGCGCGCATCCTCTATAAGAAAGGTCTGGTATAAGGTGAAAAAAAGCGCCAAGCTGCTGCTGACCGGCGCGCTCACCGCCCTCCCCGCCGTACTGGTGGCCAGAGCCGTGGCGTTCCGGCCTATAAAGAAGGAAAAGGCCGCGCCGGACGCGGTTCCCGTGGACGGCGACCGGGCCGTGGCCTCCCTTGCCCAGATGATACGGTGCAAAACCGTGTCCAATCAGGAGCATGAGAAGGAGGACGAGGCGGAATTCCAGCGCTTTCGGGACTATCTGGTGAGCCGCTATCCGGGCATCCACAGCACCTGCGAGCTGCGGCACATCGGCCGCAACGGCCTGCTGTACCGCTGGGCCGGCAAATCCTCCGACGCCCCCAGCGTGTTCATGGCCCACTACGACGTGGTGCCCGCCGACCCGGCCACCTGGACAAAGCCCCCCTTTGGCGGGCTTGTGGAGGACGGCATCCTCTGGGGCCGGGGCGCGCTGGACACCAAGGGCACCCTTGTGGGCGTGGTGGAGGCCGCCGAGCAGCTGATCGGTCAGGGCTTTGTGCCCGAAAACGACATCTATCTGGCCTTCTCCGGGGAGGAGGAAATCTCCGGCGACAGCGCGCTGGACATCGTAAAGGACTTTGAAGCCCGGGGCGTGAAGCCCGCCCTGGTGCTGGACGAGGGCGGCGCGGTGGTGGAGGGCGTGTTCCCCGGCGTGACGGACAGCTGTGCCCTCATCGGCACCGGCGAGAAGGGTCAGCTGTTCCTGTACATGGATATGCACAGCGACGGCGGCCACGCCAGCGCGCCTCCCCCCCACAGCATTCTGGGACGGCTGGGCAGGGCCGCGGCGGCCATCGAGGACCACCCCTTCCCCTTCAACCTGACCCCGCCCGCGGCGGAAATGTTCGACACGCTGGGCCGTCATTCCACCTTCGCTTACCGGCTGATTTTCGCCAATCTCTGGCTGTTCCGCCCGGTGCTGGATCTGCTGTGCAGCAAGACCGGCGGAGAGCTGAACGCTCTTGTCCGCACCACCACGGTGATTACCCAGGCCAGCGGCAGCGCCGCCAACAACGTAATCCCGCCGGAGGCCAGCGTGGGCGTGAACGTGCGTCTGGCCGGCGGCGACACCACCGAGAGCGCCATCGAGCGGCTGCGCCGGGTGGTGAACGACCCGGACATCACCTTCCGCCGGGGCGTTTTCTCCGAGGCCAGCGTATTCTCCCAGACCGGGGACGCGCCCGGCTGGCAGCGCATGGTGTCCGCCGTGGAGCGCACCTGGCCGGAGGCGGTGGTCAGCCCCTATCTGATGATCGCCGGGTCAGATTCCCGGCATTACAGCCGCATCAGCGACCATGTGTACCGCTTCTGCCCTATGGCCATGACCACGGAGGAGCGGCACAGCATCCACGGCAACGACGAGCACATCGCCGTGCCCACCGTGAAAAAGACCGTGCAGTTCTATGTGCGGCTGATGCGGATGTGCTGACCGGGCAAAAAGCGCGACCCGGACAGCAAAAACCGACCCCCAAAAGGGGTCGGTTTTTGCTGTCTTGCGGTCTGTGACCGCCCGCGGGCGAACACAGTTCGCCCCTACGGTTTGTCTATACCAGCGCGGCGGCTCAGGGCAACAGTTTGCAGTTTAATATGCGCCGCGCTCGATGAAGTCGCAGAACTCCCGCATGGAATCCGGGCGCAGGGTCTCCACCTGTCCGGCGTCGCAGGCCCGGGCAAAGGCCGGGTCGATGGGCAGCTTGGCCACCTGGGCAATGCCGAACTTTTCGGCAATCTCGTCCACATGGCTCTCGCCCAGCACGCTGTGGCGCTTGCCGCAGTCCGGGCACTCAAAGTAGGACATATTCTCCACAATGCCAAGCACCCGCTTGTGCATCATGTCCGCCATGTGCACCGCCTTCTCCACGATCATGCCCACCAGCTCCTGGGGAGAGGTGACCACCACCACGCCGTTCACCGGCAGGGACTGGAACACGGTGAGGGGCACGTCGCCCGTGCCGGGAGGCATATCCACAAACATATAGTCCACGTTGTCCCAGATCACGTCCGTCCAGAACTGCTCCACCGCGCCGGCGATCACCGGGCCGCGCCAGACCACCGGGTCGGTCTCGTTGGGCAGCAGGATGTTCATGCTCATCATCTGCACGCCGCTGCCGCTCTGCACGGGGAGGATGTAGTCCTCGCCGCCCAGCGCCTGCTCATGCACGCCGAACATCTGGGGGATGGAGGGGCCGGTCACGTCCGCGTCCAGCACGGCGGCCCGGTGGCCCCGGCGCTGCATCTCGGCGGCCAGCAGGCTGGTGACAAGGCTCTTGCCCACGCCGCCCTTGCCGCTGACCACGCCGATGACCTTACCCACGGCGCTGCCCGCGTGCAGGGGCTTCAGAAAGCTTTTGGGATCCCGCTCAGCGCAGCTCTCGCCGCAGTTGGAGCAATCATGGCTGCAGTTTTCGCTCATGTAAAAAACCTCTTTCATACTATAAATTAAACGACAAACAATAATAGCGCGGAAAAATCCGCGCTATTATTATACGTTTTTTTCGGCATAAGTCAACAACCCACTGCCGCCAATGTGAGGATGCCCAGATTTGCCCGATAGATTTCGTCAAACTGACTGAGGGGCAGCGGGCTCTCCCCCAAGCCGCACTCGATGGTGTAGCCCGGGCGGTTATAGTCCTGAATGAACCAGTCCTTGTAGCCCGCGAAGCCGCTGGCGTAGGGGGTGGTCTCCAGCGCGTAGCCGCTGGCGGCGGCAAAGCAGTCGCCGTAGTACCGGGCGCCGGGCGGGTCGAAGTCTAAAAATTTCCAGTAAATTGTGTTGCCCTGGGTGTGATAGGAGAGGGTCAGCGCCGGGGACAGGGTGCCCGTCAGCTGGGACAGGGCGCGGCTCTCCGGGGCGGAAAGGGGCGCACGGCCCACGAAGTCCCGGGGGGCGGGACGGTCGTAGCCCTGGGCGTACTTGAGCTTTTTGGCCTCCTCCCAGCCGGCGGGGTATTGCAGGTTGGCGTCGGTGCCGGCGATGTTGGCCTTCCAGCCGGAGGGGAACGGAATGGCCGGGAAATCCGCGGAGATGCGCCTCGCCTGATCGTAATACTCCCCGCTGCTCAGCGCCCCGGTGACCAGATCCATGCCGTCCGGGTTCACGGCGGGGGCAATGAAGATGCGGGCCTTTTCAAAAATCTCCGCCGCGCTCACGGTGTACACGCTGCCGCCGAAGGCGTAGGCCCGGGCCAGCTCCTCGGCAAAGCGCAGCAGCACCGGCGTGGTAATCCACTCGTTGGCGTGGTGCTCCGCGTTGTAGAAAAGGGTACGAGGTCCGCCCCCCAGCGCGATGCATCCAAGCCTTTTGCCCATGACGCTGCGCCCGTACTCCAGCTCCGTGACGAAGGGGTAGCGGGCGGCGATGCCCCTCATGCAATAGGCGACCAGCGCGCTGCACCACCGGATGGTGGTGGGCACCACGTCAAAGGGCAGGGGGACGACAATCTTCTGCCCCGCCCGCAGCTGCAGAGGGTCCGCGCCGGGGTTTGCTGTCTCCACCGCCCCCAGAGTGGAGCCGTGCATTCGGGCAATTTTCCACAGGGTATCTCCTTTTTTGACCGTATGCTCCGCATACCCGGTGTACCATGGGGTCAGCGCCCGGTGGGTGGCTCTGCCCGCCACGCCGTCCGGCGGGAGACCCGCGGATTTTTGAAACGCCCGCAGCGCCGCGTCGGTGTCCCGTCCGAAGGCGCCGTCTGTGTCCAGAGGGCCGAAGCCCGCCCGCCCCAGCGCAAGCTGCAGCAGCTCCACCTCCGCGCCCCGGCTTCCATATTTCAAAATATTCATTTCAAACATTTTCCTTTCGCAGCTTCTCCGTTCATCCTATGCGCTGCCGTGGAAAAAGGGAATCACGCATAAATAAACCGCCTTTATTTTTTCACATCCCGCACATACTGAACTTGGGAAGCTCTGATCAAACCCACACATCCGCCTTGACGGCCGCTTTTCCGCCCGGGCTGCGTTAAAAACCCTTGAAATACGTCAGTATTCCTGCGGGTTTTCGCCTTGCCGGACGAAAAACCCGCTGGTCAATTCGCACACGTGGGTTTGATCAGAGCTTCCCTTGAAATCAGCGGGGAGGGATGGGTAAAAAAATGGCAAAGAAAAATAGAATAGGGCGAATGGCGGGTGCGCTGGCGGCAGCGGCTCTCTTTCTTCTGGCGACGCCCGTGGCGGCCTGGGCGCAGGAGCTGGTACCCGTGGGCCGGGCGGTGGGGATTGAGATGAGCTGCGACGGAATTTTGGTGGCGGGGCTCGCCAAGGTGTCCACCGCCCAGGGCGAGGCAACGCCCGCCGCCGACGCGGGCATCCTGCCCGGGGACATCATCCTGTCGCTATGCGGCGTGGAGCTGCAAAGCGCGGAGGATTTCCTTGCGGTGGCGGCGAAGCTGGACGGCAGTCCGGCGTCCGTGCTGCTGCGGCGGGGGGAAAAGCTGATCCAGTATCAGGTGGCGCCCGCGCTCACCGGCGACGGGGGCTATAAGCTGGGCATCCTGCTGCGGGACGGCATCTCCGGCATCGGCACGGTGACCTTCTACGACCCGGAGACCGGCCTGTATGGCGCGCTGGGCCACGCCATCAACGACACGGACACCGGCGTGCTGCTGCCCCTGCGCGACGGGCGCATCACGCCCGCCTCGGTGGCGGATGTAAAGAAGGGCGTATGCGGCGCACCCGGCGAGCTGCACGGCGCCTTTGACACGGCCCGGCAGCTTGGCAGCATCGTCCGCAACAGCGTGTGCGGCATCTTCGGCTTCAGCGACGCGCCCATGGGCGGAGAGCCTGTGGAGGTGGCCTCCGCCGAGCAGGTGAAAACCGGCAGAGCCGTCATTCTGGCGCAGGTGAGCGGCACGGAGACGAGGGAATACGACGTGGAGATCTCCCGGGTGTACCGGGGCGGCGAGGACCGGCTGATGGTAACGGTGACAGACCCGGCGCTGCTGGCTCTCACCGGGGACATTGTGCAGGGCATGAGCGGCTGCCCCATCCTACAGGAGGGGCGTCTGGTGGGCGCGGTGACCCATGTGCTGCTCAGCGACCCCACCCGTGGCTACGGCGTGCTCATGGACTCCATGCTCGCTGCGGCGGACGGCTGTGCGCCGTCGAAAAACGCGGCCTGAGCGGAAAAAACGGCGCGTTTGTCGTCAAAGGACGCGGCATTTCGTCGAAATTGGCGGATACAACGTCGAAGACAGCCGGGTTTGTCGAATTATGTCAACAAAAAACTGTGAATTTTTCACAGTTTTTTGTTGCACTTAGGTGTCATGTATGGTAGATTGATACGCGTAAACGGAATTTTTCTGCATAATAGATAAACAGCGCAGTCCGTAATTGTAATAATTCGGAGGTTCATTATGGAAACCAAGACGCGCGTTCTCGTGGCAGATCCAAACGAAGATTTCAGGAACATACTGGCCGACATGATCGACAGTGAGGGGGATATGGAGACTGTCGGCAAGGCCGGGGACGGGGTGGAGGCCCTGGCCCTGATTACGGAGCAGAAGCCCGATGTGGTACTGCTTGAACTGATGTTTCCCAAGCTGGACGGACTGGGTGTGCTGCAGCGGCTGCCCGAGACCGGCGCAGCTCCCAAGGTCATCGTTGTTTCCGGTTTTTGGAACGACCGCGTCCTTTCCGAGTGCTCGGAGCTGGGCGCGAGTTATTTTGTTCCCAAGCCCTGCGACGCCAACTCCCTTGTCGCCCGCATCCGCCAGCTCAGCGGAAGGGAGCTTGCCGCCCGCCCCGCCGCCCCCGCGCCTGCCAAGCCCCAGGAGCCCAGTCTGGAGTCCGTGGTGACGGACATCATCCACGAGATCGGCGTGCCCGCCCACATCAAGGGCTACCAGTATCTCCGGGAGGCCATCATCCTCACCATCAACGACATGGACGTGATCAACGCCGTGACCAAGGTGCTCTACCCGGAGGTAGCCAAGAAGTTCGGCACCACCCCCTCCCGCGTGGAGCGGGCCATCCGCCACGCCATCGAGGTGGCCTGGGACCGGGGCAACATTGAGACGCTGCAAAAGTTCTTCGGCTACACGGTTTCCAATATCAAGGGCAAGCCCACCAACTCCGAGTTCATCGCCATGATCGCCGACTGCCTCAGTCTGCGGCGCAAGCAGGCCCGTATCTAACTGAATTTCATCCCGCCGACCCTTGGGGACGGCGGGATTTTTGTCTTTATTTTGACATATGAATGGGGATGTAGTATTCTGAAATGGGAGGGATGTATTTTGAAGGTGTTGTCCATCGGACTTTATTTTCTTCTGTCAGGCGCGAACATATACTTCTGCGCCGCCGACCGGCAGAAGCCCCGGCATAGTACCAAGGTTGTCCTGATGCCCCTGCTGCTGGCGGTGTACGCCCTAAGCTGCCGGGAATTTTCTCCCCTGGTGGCCGCCGGGCTGCTCCTTGGCTGGGGCGGCGACATCGCCATGATCTTCAAGGCAAACAATCGCGCCCTGGCCGCCGGCATCTCGCTGTTCGGCGCGGGGCACATCTTTTATATGGTCGCCATCGGGCGGAGCATGAAGCTTGTCACGCTCTCCACCTGGGGAGTGGGCGGTATGCCCTCCACCGTGGCGGCGCTGGCGGCGGTGACTCTGGCGGCTGCCGTGGCCATAGGCTCCTACCTGTATCTGCGGAAGGACGTGCCCGGCGGTCTGCGCGTGCTGTCCTTCCTCTATTCCCTGCTGCTGTGTGAGCTGTGCGCGCTGGCGCTGCTGTCCCTTCTGGGCGGCAGTGGGGGCGGCGCGAAGCTGCTGGCGGGCAGCGTGTGCTTCCTCATCAGCGACAGCGTTCTCTCGCTGGAGACCTTCCGGCTGGGGGACACGCCCAGAGTGGACGCCCTTGTGATGCTCACCTATCTGGCGGCACAGGCCCTGCTGGTGTCGGGCTTTTGCGTCTGACCGGGAACGGGGGAGCACAGGATGAAAAAGTGTAAGATCACCGTGATGAAAACGGCCTTCTACCCGGATTTGGCCCAGCAATACGAGAACCCCATCGCCCACGCCTGCGCCATGCGGGAGGGGCAGGAATTCGTCGCCAACGGCTGGCAAAAGCCCGAGGGGCTGTGCCAAAGCGCCTGGGACAGTATGTCCGCCTTCGTGATGACCCTTGCCCACGGCGGGGAGAATTTCTACGACGGCTGGATGAAAAACCCCCGCAGCGCCATGATCTCCTGCAACGACGGCTTCCGCCCGGTGAGCTTCCTTCTGGAGGCGCTTTGCGAGGACGCGGAGCAGTAGGCGGCGTGTCAGAGCGCGCTTCTGGCGGGCAGAATCAGCACCCGCAGCAGCCCGTACAGCGCCCGCTTGGGCAGGGGATACAGCGCGTCCGGGAAGTTCTCCCCCACCGTGACCCCCTCCGCCGTGACGGCGCGGCTGGCGGCCTTGGCGCGCTCCGCGTCCTGTGCCAGCTGACCGCAGAGCGCCGGACAGTCCACGGCCAGCATCAGCTCGGTGTCCAGATAGGCGCTTCGCATATCCATGTTGAAGGAGCCCACCACCGCGATCTCCCCGTCGATAAGCACGCATTTGCTGTGGCGGCTGCGCTCCCCCTGCGCCTCATACACCGTGACGCCGGTACGCAGGATGCGCCCCCGCTGGTTCAGATAGTCGGCGCAGCCCCAGGGGTTGGCACCGGTCTCCACCGCGTTTGTGATCATCTCCACCTGTGTGTCCCGGCACACCTGTGCAAGCTCCGCGTACATTGCCCGCCCACAGATCAGGTAGGGCGTTTCCACCGTCACCCGCTCCCCTTCCGCCATCAGCGCGCACAGGCTGTACCACAGCCGGGGCTCCTTGCTCTCCGGCTGGATGGGGTTTGAGAGCAGCGTCACCCGATTCGCCGGCAGGGTATCCTCCCGCCAGTCCCGGCCGTCGTAGGCGTCGGGATACCGCCGCTCCAGAGAAATCATCCGCTCCCCAATCTCCCGGGGGGCGGTTTGTTCTACTCTCGCCCGGAAGGGACGGGTACAGTCCAGCGCCCAGACGGCGGAAAAATACTCCCGCAGCTGGGAGAGCGAGCCGCCTTCGGCGCCCTCGTCCCGGCACACCAGCAGCTCCAGATCCTGATTTTTGCGCCCGTCATACTCCCCCAGAAACAGGTCGTTGGTGTTACGTCCGCCCAAAAGAAAGGCCTTGTGGTCGCAGATCAGATACTTATCGTGCAGCCGCATATTCGCCCGCCACGGGCGCAGCGGATCCAGCCGGTTATAGGCGCGCACCTGCGCGTTGGGGTGGGCGGCGAGAGCGGCGTAGAATCCGCTTCGGGCAAGCCGGCGGGGGCTGGTGAGGCCGTCCACCACAAGGCGCACCTGAACGCCCCGCTCCGCCGCGGCGTACAGGGCGCTGAGCACATCCCGTCCGCTCTCGTCGTCCCGAAAGTCCATGGTGGAATAGAGAATTTCCTCCTGCGCGCCGTCAATCAGGCGCAGCCGCCACAGCAGCGCGTCCGTGTTGTCGTCAATCAGCTGCACCCGCTCGCCGCCGAAGGTTTCCGACCGGCAGTCCGCCGGGGAAAAGGACGCGGCGAACTCCCCGCTCACCCCCCTGTGGCGCAGCAGCGGCAGCAGCGCGCCCAGCACAAGATACAGCGCCATGGCGATCAGGGCATATGTAAGAAGCTGCCGCAGCGTTCGTTTTCGCGGCAGAGCAAAAATTTTACCCGCAGTCATTGGTACATCCCTCCGACTTTATCATCTGACAGAGGGAGGAGAATGTCCATATACAGATTTTCTCTTTTGGATAGATTAAAAGAAGTTCGCGGGAGGCAGAGCCTCCCGCGACAGCGTTTCTTTACTTTTTCAGCTCCGGCAGACTGGCGGCGGCCACGCTCTGCCCCACCCGGCGATATTTCTCGTCCGGCAAATCCAGCGCGATCTTCTCCGCGTACTCCGGGTACTCCTCATCCAGCACCCGCCGGGCCTGCTCCACAATCACGTCGCCGCCCCGGCCGGACATGACCCGCCCCAGCAGCAGCACATGGCGGCAGCCGTACAGGCTGTGGTACCATGCCAGCGTGTGCCCCAGATATACGCCGATGCTGCGGTAGATGGCCGCGGCGGTCTTATCTCCCTGAGCCATCATCCCCTGCACAAGCTTCAGCTTCTCCGCCGGGGTCTCCGCCCCGCTCAGGTCAAGCCCCGCCATGCCGGCCAGCTTGATCACGCCGTCCTGAGAGAAATACTTCACGCCACAGCCGATGTCGCCGCTCCACTCGTCCCGCATGGCGGCGGAGCTCACGTCCACGGGCATGAAGGCCAGCTCGTTCAGCCAGCCGGTGATGTTGCCCAGCTCGTCCACATAGCCCACGGCCTCGCTGGTGCCCATGGCCATGCCCAGCACGTTATTGTCCCCAAGGCTCATGGCCCCAGCCAGCGCGGACACGTCCCCGTCGTTGCAGACGGACACCGGCACGTCGCCCATGGCCGCCGCCGCCCGCAGGTAGATGTCCTTCACCTTCTGCTGGAACAGGTCCTTGGGCACCTTCAGGAACAGGGAGGCCACCATGGTGCGGTTATCAATGAACACGCCGGCGGAGGATACGCCGATGGCGTCCACCCGGGGCATATGGGCAGCGGCTGCGCGGAAGGCGGCAAGGATGCCGTCGTAATGGTAATCCGGGTCGGCGTTCAGCTTGGGGTTCCACACCACCTCCTCGGAGAACACGCTCTCCCCGTCGATCACGGCGGAGACCTTCCGGTCGCTGCCGCCCGCGTCAAAGCCGATGCGGCAGCCCTCCAGATGGCGACCTACGGCGGAGGAGCCGCCCTTCTCCTCCGGCAGTTCGTCGCACCAGACCACCTTAAAGGGGCGCTCGTACACGCCGGACATAAAGTCAAAGTCAAAGGCGCGGCTGCCCTCCGGGGAGTAGGCGGCGCGGATATACTCATAGATATCCCGGTCGCCGGACACATACACCCTCCAGCCGCCCTTCATCCAGAGGACGGTCTTGACAAAGCGGTCCGCGTAATACCGGTTCGCCGGGGCAAATTCCCCGCCCCTGATGAACGTGCGGTAGGCGGCTACCTGCCCGGCGCTGCGCTCCACCGCGATGCCCAGGGGCTTTTCCGCCCCGGCAAGGAAGGCCCGGTTCCAAAGCAGGATGGGCTGAAAGAGCGGGTCCAGCTCCGGCAGGTTCTTTTCTGAGAAACAAATTCCAAGATGTTCCATTTCTACACCTCCGAAGGTTGTTTTGGTTGTATGTAACATACCATATATTCGTACTAAATTAAAGAGCAATTTTGCCTGTATTCACAGTTTTGAGGCATAAATTCCGCACTTTTTCTCGTTGTATAACGCCTCAAATCGTGGTATCATAGCTTCGCAAATAAAGCGTATTGAGATACAGCGGAAATAAAGGAGAAGCAAAATGTCGAATATTTGGCATGATATCGCCCCCTCGCGCATTACCGACACCGACTATATGTCCGTGGTGGAGATCTCCAAGGGCAGCAAGTGCAAGTATGAGCTGGACAAGGAAACCGGCCTCATCAAGCTGGATCGGGTGCTTTACACCTCCACCCACTATCCCGCCAACTACGGATTCATCCCCCGCACCTGGGCGGAGGACCTTGACCCGCTGGACACGCTGATCCTTTGCAGCGAGCCGCTGGTGCCCCTGACGCTGGTGCGCTGCTACCCCATCGGCGTCATCACCATGGTGGACAGCGGCATGGCAGATGAGAAAATCATCTCCATCCCCTTCGGCGATCCCATGTACAACTGCTACCGGGATATCAGCGCCCTGCCCCAGCACATTTTCGACGAGATGGTGCACTTCTTCCGGGTCTACAAGTCTCTGGAGGGCAAGGAAACCGCCGTGGAGGAGGCTCGGGGACGGGAGACCGCCGTGCGTATTGTGGATAAATGCATCGAGGCCTACAACAAAAAGTTTGGTGTTCCCCCCGCAGAGACGGCCCCCAAGGCCGACGCGCCCAAGGGAAATCCGGCCCAGCCGCCCCGGCGCTGAGCCACCCGCAGAGCTATCGCAAGGACAGAGACAACCCGTCTCTGTCCTTTTTTGCGTCTTAATACAAAAAATATACCGCCCCTCCTTTCTGGACGACATCCTTACACGCCATGGCGTATTATGATGGCGAACGTATGGAAAGGAAGGGTTTTGTATGACAGCCCTAATGATTGTTGTCACCGCGGGGATGCTGCTGCTTGGCTGGGTGATCATGCGGCGGATCGACTGCTTTACTGATCGGAGCGGCTTTCCGGCGGAGACAGACCGCCCGGAGAACTGGGACGATCCCTCGCCGGAGCGGCGCTCCCGGGAGGAACGCCGGGAACGGCTGGGCGAGCGTCTGCGAACCGGCGCGGCCCGCATCGGGGGGAAAACCCCCGCCACCCGCATTATCACGGTGGGCTTCGCCGCCATTATTCTGGTGGGCGCGCTGCTGCTGTGTCTGCCCGCAGCCAGCCGGGGGGGAGAGCCCATCTCCTTCCTGAACGCCCTGTTCACCGCCACCAGCGCCACCTGCGTCACCGGCCTTGCCGCCTTCGACACCTGGAGCCGCTTCACCCTGTTCGGTCAGGTCGTCATTCTGGCGCTGATTCAGATCGGCGGTCTGGGCTTCATGGCGGTGGCCATCATGTTCTCCCTGTTTCTGGGCCGGCGCATCGGCCTGCGGGAGCGCTCCCTGCTGGCGGAGGCTCTCAGCACCGACCAGATCGGCGGCGTGGTGCGGCTGGTGCGGCGTATGCTCATCGGCACCGCCGTCTTTGAGCTGGGCGGCGCGGTGCTGCTGGCCTTCCGCTTTGTCCCCATGTTCGGCCCGGCCCGAGGCGCCTGGTACGCCCTGTTCCACTCGGTCAGCGCCTTCTGCAACGCCGGCTTCGACCTGATGGGCTGCATCCAGCCCAACGCCTCCCTCACCATGTTCAGCGACGATGCGCTGGTGACTCTCACCATCGCCTCCCTGATCGCCGTGGGCGGCATCGGCTTCGTGGTGTGGAACGATCTGGCCGAGTGCGGGCTGCACTGGCACAAAACCCGGCTGCACACCCGGGTGGCCCTCCTCTCCACCGGCGCGCTGATTGCCGGCGGCGCGGTGCTGTTTTACCTGCTGGAGCGCAGCGCCTCCATGAAGGGCATGGGTGTGGGCGAGGCCGTTCTCTGCTCCATCTTCCAGTCCGTGACGCCCCGCACCGCGGGCTACGCCACTGTGGATAACGCCACCCTCAGCGGCGGCGGCAAGCTGCTGACCATGTTCCTGATGTTTGTGGGCGCCTGCCCCGGCGGCACCGGCGGCGGCGTGAAAACCACCACCTTCGTGGTGGCCATGGCCGCAGTGATTGCCTCCTCCCGTGGGCACGAGGACACCACCGCCGGGCACTACCGGCTGGAGCCGGAGCTGCTGCGCCGGGCCTTCACCGCCATGATTGTCTATGCCGGCATGGCGCTGGCGGGAATGATGATCCTGTGCGTGGAGGGAGCCAGCGTGGAGCAAAGCGCCTTTGAGTGCCTCAGCGCCATCGGCACCGTGGGCCTCACCCTGGGCATCACCCAGACGCTGCCCGCGCTCTCCAAAATTGTACTGATTCTATTGATGTTTGCCGGACGTGTGGGAAGCCTCACGGTGTTTCTGGCGGTCAATCGCGCCCGTGGCGACACAAGGCTCCGGGAGCCTGTGGGAAATCTGATTATCGGTTAAAAGGAGTTAAAAAAATCATGCGTACAATGTTAGTAATCGGAGCCGGACGGTTCGGCTCCCAGCTTGCCGCCAAGCTCACCGAGCTGGGCAGCGAGGTGCTGGTGGTGGACAAGGACGAGGACGCGGTGATGAAGGTGGAGCCCTATGTCACCCGCGCCCAGATCGGCGACTGCATGGACGACGACGTGCTGGAATCCCTGGGCGTCCGCAATTTTGACGTGTGCTTTGTGTGCATCAGCGACAACTTCCAGTCCTCCATGGAGATCACCTCCATGCTGAAGGAGCACGGCGCCCGCACCGTGGTGAGCAAGGCCGACCGGGCCATTCAGGCCGAGCTGCTGAAGAAAATCGGCGCGGACGAGGTGGTGTACCCGGAGCGGGACATGGCCAAACGAGCCGCCGTGCGCTTCTCCGCCAAGGGCGCCTTCGACTACATAGAGCTGTCGCCGGAATACGCCATCTACGAGCTGACGCCCCCCGCCTCCTGGGTGGGTCACAGCGTGCGGAAGATGGATGTGCGCTCCCGCCACCGCATCAACATCATCGGCGTGAAGGAAAACGGGCGGGTCATGCCCATGACCAGCGCCGACCACATCTTTGAATCAGACGAGCACCTGATTATCGCCGGCGAGCAGCGGGATATCCTGCGGATGATAGACAAAGGATAAAAACTAAGGTATAATGGCCGATGTACGGCTATTATACCTTTTTTATCGTATTTGCCCCGCCAACGGTTGGGAAATACGTCCTTTTGATAGCCGCGGGAGTGTGATATTACATGAAAAATCTGCTCAAGACCCTTCTGGTCACCGCCTGCGCGCTCTGCTGCTCGCTGCTGATGGGCGCGCTGGGCGTGGGAAACGAGAGCATCATCATGGTATTTCTGCTGGGGGTGCTGTTCACCACCGTACTCACTGGCAGCAGCGGCTGGGGCATCGGCGTCTCGCTGGCCTCGGTGATGCTGTTCAATTATTTCTTCACCGCCCCCAAATACACCTTCGTGGTTTACAGCTCCCGGGACCTGATGCTGCTGGCCTTCTTTCTGGTCACCGCCATGGTGTCCGGCAGCGTCACCTCCCGGCTGCAGCGGGAGATGGAGATCGCCGGGCGCAACGAGCGCACCGCCGCCACCCTCTACCGCATCTCCTCCGGCTTCCTCTCCGCCAATGGGCCCAACGAGATCACCCAGAAGGGCATCTCCTTCGTGCGGGAATACGCCCAGACCGGCTGCGACGTCTTTCTGGGCGGCGACCAGCCCCAGGACAAGGCGGGGGAGAGCTTCGCCATCAAGAGCAGCGGCGGCGCGCTGGGCGAGCTGGTGGTCTACGGCGGCGCGTCCAACGCCCAGCAGAAGCTGATTATTCAGGCGGTGGCCACCCAGATGGGCATTGCGCTGGAGCGGGAATCGCTGGTGACCGAGCGGGAGAACATCCGCGTGGCCATGGAGCAGGAAAAGCAGCGCAGTATGCTGCTTCGCAGCGTGGCCCACGACCTGCGCTCCCCCCTCACCGCCCTCAGCGGCGCGGGCAGTCTGCTCAGCGACAGCTACGACGACTTAAGCGACGCCCAGCGGCGCAAGCTGGCCTCCGACATGAGCGAGGAGATCGTGTGGCTTACCGATCTGGTGGAAAACATCCTCAACATGACCCGCATCAGCGAAAACCAGCTGGTGCTCCACCGGGAGGACGAGGTGATTGACGACGTGGTGGGCGAGGCCGTGGCCCACACCGAGCGGCTGCTGCGGGGCCGGGAGCTGAAGGTGACGCTGCCGGAGCAGGTGGTGGCCGTGTCCATGGATGGCAAGCTCATCACCCAGGTGATCGTGAACCTGCTGGAAAACGCAGCCCGCCACACCCCCGAGGGCAGCCGTATCACCCTCACCGCCGCCGTCACCGGCAAGTGGCTCTCCGTTTCCGTGGCGGACGAGGGCCAGGGCGTGCCGCCGGACATGAAGGAAAAGGTGTTCGAGCGCTTCGTCACCCGGGACAACGCCGTGGCCGACGGCAAGCGGGGACTGGGGCTGGGTCTTGCCATCTGCCGCACCATCGTGGAATCCCACGGCGGCCACATCAATCTGCGGGACAATCTGCCCCACGGCTCCGTGTTCACCTTCACCCTGCCCATGGACAGGGACTGACCCGGGCGAGAGAAAGGAAGGACCTGCAATGGACGAAAAAACCTCCATCCTTGTGATCGAGGACGACAAATACATCTCCCATTTTCTGGACCTCTCTCTCAGCCGGGAGAGCTACGCCGTGCTGGTGGCCGCCACCGCGGACGAGGGGCTGTTCCTGTTCGCCTCCCACCACCCGGACATTGTGCTGCTGGATCTGGGCCTGCCGGATCGGGACGGGCTGGAGGTGCTGCGGGAGCTGCGGGAGCGGTCGGCCACGCCGGTGCTCATCGTCTCTGCCCGGGGACAGGAGAAGGAAAAGATCGCGGCGCTGGATCTGGGCGCCAACGACTACATCACCAAACCCTTTCACATGGGGGAGCTCACCGCCCGCATCCGGGTGGCGGAGCGGGCTCTCCGCAAGGAAGCCCCCGGCGTGCAGGAGAGCGTGTTCACCTGCGACTGGCTCACCGTGGACTACGAGAAACGCCGGGTCACCGTGTCCGGCGAGGACGTGCACCTGACCCCCACCGAGTACCGCACACTGCTGCTGCTCATCGCCAACCGGGGCAAGGTGCTGACCCACAACTTCATCATCCGCCAGATCTGGGGCTACGACGGGGGCGACGCCAAGAGCGTGCGGGTCTTTATGGCCAACCTGCGGCGAAAGATTGAGAAGAACACCGCCTCCCCCCGCTTTATCCTCACCGAGGTGGGCGTGGGCTACCGCTTTGCGGACGAATAATTTCCCGCAAAAACAACAGAACATATCCTTACCGGGAGCGGAGCCTTATTGTCGGCTCCGCTCCCGCTTTGCCGCCTGAGGCCCAAAATGACCTTTTGCGCGGGCGGCCGGTATTATACTGTCCCAGCCTGAGCAAAATAGCATAGGGCCGAAAAGCGGCCCATCTGAAAGGAGGCTGACTGCTTGAGGAAGGTCATGCCGTTTGCGGCGGCGTGGTTCGCCGCGCTGATGCTCATCATATCGCCGGTTCTTGCGGAGTTCGATTCCGCTGTGGATTACAGCGAGCTGATGGTAAGCGCCGCAGCGTCCGGAGACGCGGAGGCCGGGCACACGGCGGCGCGGAGGCGCGATGAAAAAATTGATTCCCTGGGTCTGGACGCGGCAAAGATCGACTATGACGAGCTTGTGCTGCTTGCGAAGATAATCCACACCGAGGCCGGCAGCTCCTGGCTGCCCGACGACTGGAAAATGGCCGTGGGCGAGGTGGTGCTCAACCGGGTGGCTTCCCCCGAGTTTCCGAACACCATCCGGGAGTGCGTCTACCAGAGCGGCCAATACAGCGGCGTGGGCGGGAGCTGGTTTGAAGCCCTGATCCCCTACAAGAGCTGCGTGGAAGCCGCCAAGCGGCTGCTCCAGGGCGAGCGGGTGCTCAATGAGCCCTCCGTGGTCTTTCAGTCCGGCGAGGTGCAGGGCAGCGGGGTGTTCCGGGAGATGACCGACAAGTGCTTCGGCAGCACCTACTTCTGCTACTCCAACCACCCGGAGCTGTACGAGGCATAAAAAATGATCCGCGGCCCGGGTTCTCCCAGCCGCGGATCTCTCTTATTCTCTTAGAAAATATCCTCCACGACCTTCTCGGGGGGACGCTCCAGCTCCTGGGGGTTCTTCATGTAGTACTTCATGTACTTGAAGGCGCTGGCGTAGTAGGAGCCGTCCACGGTGCGCTCGTCGCAGTTGATCTTGTAATCCACATACTTGCGCTCCACCGGCATCCCGTGACGATCCAGCTCCATCACATGCCGCTTGGCGCCAAAGGCCAAAAACACCGGCAGATTGCCGAAGTTATACAGGTGGTGGTAGATGGGGGGAATCCCCAGCGAGCCCAGATCGGTGACGATCATGGAGCCGTGGAAGGGGCTCACGTCCAGCAGCGCCCGGGGCATGATGCCAAAGTAGTCCAGCAGGTTCAGCACCCACATCACAAATTTCAGCAGAACGCCGGGCACCTTCATCAGCGCGCCCGCCGCCTTCTCCGTGCCGTTGCCCTCGGTTTCGGCGCGAATCTCGTCCACCGCGGCGTTCGTCTTGCGGTAGATGTCGTAGATGGTGTCCGTAGGCTCGCAGCGAATCTTCGCCAGCGTCTCCTCCGAGTCAATGGTATAGCCCCGCTTCACCATAAAGTTCAGCTCAATGTCGTGGCGGGCATAGACCCGCTGGCCGGACACGAAACGGTTCAGCCCCGGCAGCTGGGACACCACGCGCACATAGGCCGCAAGAAACAGGTGCAGCATTCCCATGCTCTTGTAGCCCTCCGCCCGCTTGGCCCGCAGCCAGCGATCCGTCTCCGTGACCTCAATAGCTCCGGCAAACTGGTTGCAGGCGTCGTTCCGCTTTACCATAATGTAGGATTCCAACTGATTCAGCGCCGGCAGGGAACGCACGCGCCGCCCGTCACTGCGGTCGCCCAGCCGTTTTTTATATGTAGTCCCGCTCATGTGGGTACCTCCGCTTCCGTGCATTTTCGCAAACTGCTCATTGGTTCAAATTGCTTAAGTATTATATATTCATATTGAAAGAATAGCAAGCACAATCGTCACGCCCTCCCGCCTGCCGCTCTATCAGACAGGCAAATCAAGCATTTTCGTCACATTGCCAAAATTTTCACGTTTTTTATTTCACGGGATTGTAGGTATTTTGTCAGGCGTATTTCCCAATTTTGCTTGATATATAAATGTATATTTGTTATTATATACAAGTCATGATAATCGCGACGGATGCTGCTTTTTCCGAGTAGGCGTCCGTCTTTTTCGGGCAGGAGGTGTGTCAATGTCTTTTGAAGCTATCACGACGATCAGCGAAGCAGAAGAAAATGCCAGACGCATGAAAGCGCAGGCTGCTCTGGACGCGAAGGCGGCGGAAGCCGCAGCCGCGGCGGAGGGTCGGGAAACCATGGCGGCAGCTGCCGCGAAGGCGGCGGAGGAAATCCGTTTATCCCGGCAAAGCAGCGACGCCCAGGCGATGGCCGCAGCGGAAAATCTGGCCGCGGAAACCGAGAACCGCAAGGCGGCTATGCTGGCGAGAGCCGGCGGGCGGCTGGATAAAGCTGCTTCACTCATCGTGGAAAGGATCGTGAACGGCTGATGTCGATCATCAAAATGAAAAAGCTGAGACTTCTGGCCGTTTCTTCTCAGCGGGAAGCGCTGCTGCGGGAGCTGATGCTCCTGGGCTGCGTGGAAATCAGCGAAATGGCGCCGGATAGCGAGGATCCCCTGCTCTCCGGTCTGAAGAAAGCCCCCGCACCCCGGCTTCAAACCCTGCGTCAGCAGCAAAACGAGCTAAGCGCCGCCGTGGCGCTGCTGGACAAATACGCCCCCGCCAAGGGCAAGCTGCTTGCTCCCCTCCCGGATGTGGAGCTGAGCCGCCTGCTGGACGAGAGCACCCTGGACGGGGATCTGGCTCTGGCCCAGCAACTGATCGGTCTGGACGACCGCATCCGCCGCCTCACCGGCGAGGAGAGCCGCTGCCGCGCTGAGATGGAGGCTCTGGCCCCCTGGCGGGAGCTGGACCTGCCCCTGAGCTGCACCGGCACCGAGACCACCGCCGTGCAGACGGCGACCTTCCCCTCCAGCATGGACATGGACGCCGCCGAGGCCGCCCTGCGGGACGCGGCGGAGCTCTCCCAGCTTTTCTTTGTCTCCGCGGACAAGTCCCTCAAGTATGTGGTGCTGGTGTGCCTGCGCGCCCAGCTGGAGGAGGCCGTGGCCGCCCTGCGTCCCATGGGCTACGCACAGCTGACCCCCGGCGACACAAAGGGCACCGCCGTGGAGGGCATCGCCGCCATGAGCGACGAGCTCAGCCGGCTGACCGCCGAGAAGGTAACGTGCGCCGAGGAAATTGCCGCCCAGGGCGGCAGGAGAGACCAGCTGAAGCTGCGCTTTGACACCCTCTCCACCATGATCGCCCGCTCCGAGGCCGAGGGAATGTTCCTCTGCACCGAGAGCGTCTCCTGCATGACCGGCTGGGTGCCGGCGGAAAAGCTGGACACACTGGGCGCCCTGCTGAAAAACTACGACTGCGCCTGGGAAACCGAGGATCCCACCGAGGACGAGACGCCTGAGGTACCGGTGAAGCTGAAAAACAACAGGCTCACCCGCTGCCTGAACATGGTGACGGAGATGTACTCTCTGCCCTCTTACAGCGGCGTGGACCCCAACCCGCTGATGGCCCCCTTCTTCATCCTGTTCTACGGCGTTATGATGGCGGACATGGGCTACGGCGCGCTGATGGTCATTGCCGCGCTGGTGGTGCTGAAGAAAAAGCAGCCCCGGGGCGGAATGCGAAACTTCAGCGAGCTGCTGCTCTACTGCGGCATCTCCACCTTCATCTGGGGCTTCATCACCGGCGGCCTCTTTGGCGACGCCCCCATCCAGATTGCCCGTATGCTGAATCCCAACACCACCTGGACGGGACTCTGGGCACTGTTCGACCCCCTGTCGGACACCGAAATGATCCTCATCGGCTCCATGGCTCTGGGCTTTGTGCAAATCGTCACCGGCATGGCCGTCTCCTTTGTGGAGAAGCTGAAAAAGCACGCCTATATGGACGCCATCTTTGAGGAGCTGACCTGGTGGGTGGTCTTTGCGGGTCTGGGCTGCATGGTGCTTCTGAAAAACAACATCGTGCTGTACATCGGCATCGCGTTGGTGTTCGCCGGCCCCATCATCACGGGCACAGGCTTCGGCAAGGTGACCGGCATCTTCGGCAGCCTGTACAATCACGTCACCGGCTTCTTCGGCGACATCCTCTCCTACACCCGTCTGATGGCCCTGATGCTGGCCGGCTCCGTAATCGCGCAGGTGTTCAACACGCTGGGCACCTTTACCGGCTCTCTGGTCTTTTTCATCCCCATCTTCCTTCTGGGTCACACCCTGAACTTCGGCCTGAACCTGCTGGGCTGCTATGTGCACGATATGCGTCTGCAGT
>CAZCDJ010000010.1:0-24224 GCA_964497655.1 uncultured Oscillospiraceae bacterium
CATCAGGAGATGTACGACACCATTGAGGCGGTGGAGGAGCATATGCCCGCCGACAAGCCCCGCTATCTGATGGGCGTGGGCACGCCGGGGAACATCATCGAGGGCGTTTACCGGGGCGTGGACTTTTTCGACTGCGTGATGCCCGCCCGGAACGGCCGCCACGGCCACCTGTTCACCTGGGACGGGATTATCAACATTAAGAACGCCAAGTACCAGCGGGACGAGGGCCCCATCTCCGCCGACTGCGGCTGTCCGGTGTGCCGCCGCTATTCCCGGGCCTACCTGCGCCATCTGTTCAAGGCGGAGGAGCTGCTGGCCATGCGCCTGGCGGTGACCCACAACCTGTATTTCTATAACGACCTGATGGGCCGCATCCGAGCCGCCATCGACGAGGGCAGCTATGAGGAGTTCCGGGGAAAATATGCCCGGCGGCTGGATACGCGGGTGTAACCGCTCGTTCATATTTAATTCTCTTGCAATTATTGGACAATGAATATATAATCATCTAAACATCTATTTTTGGAGGTCTAACCATGCTCAATGTTCTCACCACCAGCGCTACCACCGCTACCGGCGGCGCCTTCTCGTCCATTTTCTTCCTTGTCATCATCTTTGTGGTGTTCTACTTCTTCCTGATTCGTCCCGAAAACAAGCGGAAAAAGCAGCTCAACGAGATGCGTGAGTCCATCACCCTTGGCGACGAGATCGTTACCATCGGCGGAATTATGGGCAAGGTTGTTCAGGTCACCGAGGATACCATCACCTTCGAGACCGGCGAGGATCGCGTTCGTCTGCAGGTAACCAAGTGGGCCATCTCCACCAATGTGCGCGCCGAGAAGGAAAAGGCCGCCCAGCAGAAGCAGATGACCGGCAAGAAGTCCAAGGAGAAGGCCAAGACCGCCGGCGAGGACAACAGCGTCGACGGCGTCAACTGAGACCCCAACTACAAGTCATAAAATTCCCCCGGCGCAATAAGATGTACAAACATCTGTGCGACGGGGGGATTTTTATGTTCATGGGAGTGGAGCGTGCGAAACGAAAAGGGGAGGGGAGATGGTATCTGGCGGGGCCGGCGCTGGGACTGCTCACGATGGCGGCGCTGCTGGCAATCTTCGCGCTGGCGCTGCAACGGGGCTGGGTGCCGGAAAAGCTCATGGAGCCCAGTGTGCTCCTCAGCGTTTTTCTCGGCTCCGTGGCCGGGGGAGCCAGAGCCTCGGCGGTGCGGGGCGAGGGGGTGCTCACCTGCGGCGCGGCGGTGGGGTGCATCCATCTGGCGCTGCTGGCGCTATCCGCGTGGCTCGCCCCGGAGGGCAGGGTTCTCAGCGGCGAAATGCTGCGTCTGGGCATCTGCTGTCTGGGGGGCGGAGCCCTGGGGGGAGTGCTGCTGCTGCGCCGTGGCAAAACGCACAAAAGACGTTGAGAGGAACAAGGTATATTACAAAGCGTAATCACGGCATGAAGTAGACATAATCGCAGCGTGATAACCAATATGTAGGCAAGAGGCCGCGCGGCGGCACAAAATGTGGTTGCATTCTCTGGATTGTCAGGCGATTACCCGACGCATGGTGACCATGGTTTACATAACGCAATTAACATAATATATGGACATAATTCACAAATTTTCACGAATTTTGACAAAGCTCTTGATAAGAAAGGGAATTTGTATTATATTTGTGTCCACTCAATTATGTAAAGTGCGTTATTATCCCCTGTCGCCCTGTGCGGATCTGAGGGGGGAAGTGGATATGACGCGTATTCGCACGGTGAGACGCGCTCGCCATGGGGATTCATCCCGGGGCGGGGCGGCTTTACTTGCGCTTTTTGCCGCCTTTCTGGCCGGCTGCGCCATGGGCGCCGTGCTGGGAAGCGACCGCTTTGCCGAGACCGGCGTCGCCGGGCTGCGGCCGGAGAACGTCTACGGCGCGGAGGGGTTTCTCCCGCTTTTGTTCTCCTGTGCCAAGTACCATCTGGCGGTGGCCTTTTGCGCCCTGTCCCTGCTGGGCGTGGCGCTGATTCCCTGCGTTATGGCCGTGCGGGGCTTTGTGTTCTCCTGCACCGCCGCCGCCCTGCTCTCCGCCTATCCGGGCGTCAGGGGCGTTTTACTCACGCTGATTCTTCTGGGCCTGCCTTCGCTGCTCACCCTGCCCTGCCTTTTCCTGTTGGGAAGGGATGGGCTGGGCCTTTCGGCGGGGCTGCTGGCCCTTTTTGACCGCCGCACCCCCGGCCCCGTCCGGTACGACGTGGGGTTTGACGCGCTTTTATGCGCCGCCGCCCTGTTGTGTGCCGCCGCGGTGGAGACCTTTGTGGTGCCGTTTCTGGCGGGCCTGCTCCTGTGAGAGCGATATCATCAATAAGATGGGAGGGAAAACGATGCCTGACAGCGAGAGCCTTGCGACCTTTGAGCACTATCTTGCCACGGTGAAGAAGTCCTCGGCGAACACCATCAGCTCCTATCTGCGGGATGTACGCCAGCTTGGCAGCTATCTTTCCTCCCATACCGACGAGGAACTGGACACCGCCACCGAGGACGAACTGGAGGGATATGTCTCCTGGCTGCGGGCCGCCGGCAAGTCCGCCGCCACCGTGTCCCGCTGCATCGCCTCCCTCAAATGCTTTTACGCCTATCTGGTCACGCTGGACCGCATGGAGGAAAACCCCGCCTCCGCCCTTGTGCCGGAAAAGACCACTCAGAAGCTGCCGCAGATTCTCACCAGCAAAGAGGTGGAGCTTCTGCTGGAGCAGCCGGAGTGTGTGGACATGAAGGGCTACCGGGACCGGGCCATGCTGGAGCTGCTGTACGCCACCGGCATCCGGGTCAGCGAGCTGATCTCCCTGAACGTGGGCGACGTGAACGTGGCCGCGGGCATCATCCGCTGCACCAGCAAGGGCAAGGAACGGTTCATCCCCCTGTACCCGGCCGCCATCAAGGCCATCTCCGAGTATGTGGAGTTTATACGGCCGCAAATGATCGCCGCGCCGGACGAGGAGTCGCTGTTTGTGAACGTAAGCGGCGAGCGTATGTCCCGGCAGGGCTTCTGGAAGATCATCAAGTGCTATCAGGCCAAGGCTCATATAGAGAAGGACATCACCCCCCACACGCTGCGCCACTCCTTCGCGGCGCACCTGCTGGAAAACGGCGCGGACATCCATTCCATTCAGGAGATGCTTGGGCACGCGGACATTTCCAGCACCCAGATCTATTCCCAGCTGGTGAAAAAGCAGCTGAAGGACGTGTACAATAAGGCCCATCCCAGGGCGTGAGCAGGTTCGGGCGCCGCAATCGCGGCGCCCGCCCTTTTTGAAATGACACACGGAGGCGACCATGGAAAAACCGGAGCTGATTCTTTTTGATTACGGCCACACGCTGGTGTACGAGCCGGAGCAGGACTATCTGCGGGGTGCGGCGGCGGTGCTCTCCCACGCGGTGACCAACCCGGAGGGGATCACGGCGGCGGGGCTGTGCGGGGAGCAGGAGGCGCGCTTCACCGCCGCCATCGCCGCCATGCGCCCTCTGGGGGTGGAGACTGACGGGGTGAAGCTGGATCGGGCGATCTATGCCGCCCACGGCCTCACCTTCCACGTGGGCGAGGAGGAGCTGGACTACCTGAAATGGGTGGCCACAGAGCCCATCCGTCCCATGGAGGGGATTGAGCCGCTGCTGGATGCGCTGTACGCCGCGGGCATCCGCACGGCGGTGGTGAGCAATCTGTCCTACTGCGGCTACGCCCTCTGCCGCCGCATCAACGAGACGCTGCCCGGCAACCGGTTTGAGTTTATTCTGGCCAGCAGCGAGAATTTTTACCGGAAGCCCAGTCCCCATATCTTTGCCGCCGCCCTGGGTAGGGCCGGGGTAAGCCCCGCCCGTGCCTGGTTCACCGGGGACGACGTGGAGGCGGACATTGAGGGCGCGGCAGGTGCGGGGATTTTCCCGGTGTGGTACCGCAGCCCCCTGCGCTGCACCTATAAGCCCGCCCCCACCCACACGCCGGGGTGCCCCCATCTCGCCGTTACCCACTGGGATGAGCTGCGGGCGCTGATTGCCTCCCTGTAAGGGGCTTTCCCTTGCCATTGCCCGCGCGCTGTGGTAAGATACACTGGTGAGAAAGCGAGGGATCCCATGCGTATCCTTGGAATCGACCCGGGCATCGCCATCGTGGGCTTTGGCGTGGTGGACACGGAAAAAAGCAAACAGACGCTGGTGTCCTGCGGCGTGATCACCACCCCGGCGGGGACAAGCCTCTCCAGCCGGCTGGATCGGATTTACCGGGACATGAACGAGCTGATTTCCACCTTCCACCCGGAGGCCATGGCGGTGGAGGAGCTGTTTTTTAACACGAATATCACCACCGGCATTGCCGTGGCCCAGGGCAGGGGAGTGATTTTGCTCTCCGCCTACGAGGCCGGCGTGCCCATCTTTGAATATACCCCTTTGCAGGTGAAGCAGGCCGTGGTGGGCTACGGTCGGGCGGAGAAGAAGCAGGTGATCGACATGGTGCGGCGGCTGCTGAACATGAAGACCGCCCCCAAGCCGGACGATGCGGCGGACGCGGTGGCCATCGCCTTGTGCCACGCCCGCAGCAACACCTCGCTCATCACCAAGTTTGGAGGCAATGACGTATGTTCCACCATATAGAAGGCAAGGTCACGGATCTGGAGCCGGGCGCGGCTGTGCTGGAGTGCATGGGCGTGGGCTTTGCGCTGAATACCACTCTCACCACCATCTCCCACCTGAAGCTGGGGGAGAGAGCGAAGCTCTATGTGTCCGAATCCGTCCGGGAGGACTGCTTTGACCTGTACGGCTTCTGGTCCAAGAGCGAGCGCAGGAGCTTTGAGCTGCTGCTGGGCGTATCCGGCGTGGGGCCCAAGGCGGCGCTGTCCATCCTCTCCGCCGGAACGCCGGAGTCGCTGGCAATGGCCATCCTCAGCGGCGACGAGAAGGCGCTGACCGTGGCGCCGGGCATCGGCAAAAAGATTGCCCAGCGGATTATTTTGGAGCTGAAGGACAAGATTGCCAAGGAGAGCGCCGGCTTTGCCCTGCCCGTGCTGCCCATGACGGCGGCTGCCGGACAGGATGGCAAGCTTTCCGACGCGGGGGCGGCGCTGGGCGTTCTGGGCTACGGTGCGGCGGAGATCAACGCGGCGCTGCGGGGCGTGGACGTGAGCGCCCTCACCGCCGAGGAGATCATCAAAGCGGCGCTGAAAAACATGATGAAGTGAGGCGAAATCCTTGAGCATAAGCTTTTCCGACGAACGGGAGGAGCAGATTGTCACCAGCTCCGCCATCCTGCCCGAGGACAGCGGCGAGGTTACGCTGCGCCCTCATACTCTCGGCGAATATGTGGGTCAGGAGAAGGCCAAGGAGAACCTGAGCGTGTTCATCCAGGCCGCTAAAATGCGGGGCGAGTCCTTGGACCATGTGCTGCTCCACGGCCCTCCGGGTCTGGGCAAAACCACGCTGGCCTCGGTGATCGCCAACGAGATGGGCGTGAATATGCGGATTACCTCCGGCCCGGCCATTGAGAAGCCCGGCGATCTGGCCGCGCTGCTCACCAACCTGCAGGAGAACGACATTCTGTTCGTGGACGAGATCCACCGCCTGGACCGCAGCGTGGAGGAGATTCTCTACCCGGCCATGGAGGATTACGCCATTGACATCATCATCGGCAAGGGGCCCAGCGCCAACTCCATCCGGCTGGATCTGCCCCGCTTTACCCTCATCGGCGCCACCACCCGCTCCGGGCAGCTTACCGCGCCCCTGCGGGACCGCTTCGGCGTCACCCTGCGGCTGGAGCTGTACACCACCGAGGAGCTGCGGCGCATCGTGGAGCGCAGCGCGGGAATTTTGAACATCCCCATTGAGCCGGACGGGGCCAACGAGATTGCCTCACGGAGCCGGGGCACCCCCCGGATAGCCAACCGGATGCTCCGCCGGGTGCGGGACTTTGCCCAGGTGAAGGCGGACGGCGTGATCACCAAGGACGTGGCAAACAAGGCGCTGCTGCGGCTGGAGGTGGACCGGGAGGGGCTGGACGCGCTGGATCGCCGGATGCTCAGCAGCATCATCGAATTTTACGGCGGCGGCCCGGTGGGACTGGAGACGCTGGCCGCCACCATCAACGAGGAGGCGGTGACGCTGGAGGATGTGTACGAGCCCTATCTGCTGCAAAGGGGATACATGACCCGCACCCCCCGGGGACGCTGCGTGACCCGCAAGGCGTACGAGCATCTGGGACTGGAATTCACCGGGCAGGAGCAGATTTCCCTCTGATTTCGGAGGAATTCACTCCTTCTGATGCCGGAATGTCCTTAATGCTGGGAAATTTGTATTATCTGACCAGAAAAATTCCTTAAAACTATTGACTTTCAAGCGGTTTGTTATATAATCACAATATGTAAACTAAGGTAATGTCGCATATGACTGATTTTAGTACATTTTCAGATCTGGAGCTTCAGCGCATGGCCGTTTCCGGCAACGGGGAGGCCGAAGAACAACTGGCGGAGCGATACAGCCGCCTGGTTCGTATCTGCGCGCGTCCCCTGTTCCTCGCCGGGGGAGACAGCGAGGATTTGACACAGGAGGGCATGCTTGGTCTGCTTTCCGCCATACGGCAGTATGACGCCTCGTTGGAGGCCTCCTTCAAAACCTTTGCCGAGCGGTGCATCAGAAACAGACTTCTCACAGCGGTCCGTTCCGCATCCAGACAGAAACATCTCCCGCTCAACGACGGCGTGTCGTTGGAATATATCCTCTCGGACGAATCCCAGACCAGTGCGGCAGCATTCCCCCAAGCGTTCACCCGCAATCCTGAGGAACAGGTTCTTGCCAGAGAGAGCGAAAAAGAGTTCTATTCCACCTATTCACGGTGTTTGTCACAATTGGAGCAGCAGGTTCTGCATCTGTATCTTGAGGGGCTCTCCTATCACGAGATCGCCGGGAAAACGGGCAGGACCGGGAAGGCTGTGGACAATGCCGTGCAGCGCATTCGCCGCAAACTGGCGAGGCAACCTAACCTTGGCGATTTCAGCAAGAGCTGAACGCATATAGCCGCAAGGCAAGATTTATCAAAAGAGAGGGTACAAAATGTACGAAGACAAGACTTTGATCTGCAAAGAGTGCGGAAACCAGTTCGTGTTCACCGCCGGTGAGCAGGAGTTCTACGCTGAGCGTGGCTTCCAGAACGAGCCCCAGCGCTGCAAGAACTGCCGTGACGCCCGCAAGAACGCGGCCCGTGGCCCCCGCGAGTACTTTGCCGCCACTTGCGCCATGTGCGGCGGCGAAGCCAGGGTTCCCTTCGAGCCCAAGTCCGATCGTCCCGTCTACTGCAGCGAGTGCTTCGCCAAGATGCGCGAGCAGCAGAACGGCTGATTGTAACAGCCTAAGTCAACGATTGGGACGCTTCTGGTGTCCCAATCGTTTTCTTTTGAGCTCACTTTTTGGGCCCACGGCCCAGCGGAGGTAATTTTATGTTCGAGATTACAAAAAACACCATGATTTCCGAGATTCTGGAGAACGCCCCTCAGGCGATGCCCGTGTTTCAGGGGATCGGGATGCACTGCATGGGCTGCGCCCTTGCCAGCGGCGAGACTGTGGAGCAGGCCTGCTATGCTCACGAGGTTGACCCGGACGAGTTCCTGGTCAGACTGAACGCCTACCTGCTCAGCCTCTGAGCGGCGGGAACGGATGAAAGCCGGTTTGCTGACCGGCTTTTATTCTATTTATGGATACGATTAAACTGACGCCCCGGCTGGAAGCCGTGGCAAATACCGCGCTGGGCGGCAGGGCCTACGCGGATATCGGCACCGACCACGGCTATGTGCCCGTGTGGCTGGTCCAGCAGGGGGCGGAGAGTGTCACCGCCGCGGATTTGCGCCCCGGCCCGCTGCAAAGCGCCCGGGAGAGCGCCGGGCAGTACGGCGTGGGGGAGCGCATCCGCTTTGTACTGGCGGACGGGCTTGATTACCCCTGCGCGGACACCGCCGACACGGTGATTCTGGCCGGCATGGGCGGGGAGACCATGGAGCTGATTCTCTCCCGCGCTGCGTGGACGCGCCGCGCCCATCTGGTGCTCCAGCCCCAAACCCGGATTGACGAGCTGTGCCGGTGGCTGAGGGAGAGCGGCTACGCGCTGCGGGGCGCTTCCCTTGTGCGGGATGGGGGGCGGCTCTACGCGGTGCTGTCCGTCCGGGGAGACGGGCAGGGCTTTGACTGGGCGGAGGACGCGCTTTTCGCCGCCGGAGATCCGCTGCTGCCGGACTGGCTCCGGCACCGGAGAACTGTGGTGCGCGCCGCCATGGAGGGCAAGGCCCGCTCCCGGGAGATGCGCAGTGACCGGGAGGAGCGGCAGCTTCTTGAGCGGCTTGAAACTTACTGAGAGAGGTGATTTATGTGCCTGAGGTAAAGGATGTTCTGGCGTTTATGGAGGAGCTGGCGCCCATGGAGCTGAAGCTGGGCTTCGACAATGTGGGTCTGCTGGCGGGCACGCTGCACACGCCGGTGGAGCGGGTGCTGGTGGCGCTGGACATCACCGACGAGGTGATTGGCGAGGCGCGGGATGTGGGCGCGGAGCTGATTGTCTCCCACCATCCGCTGTTTTTCGACGGGCTGAAGGCCGTCACCGACGGCAGCGGCCCCGGCAAAAAGGTGGTGGCGCTGCTGCAAAGCGGCATTTCCGCCATCTGTATGCACACCAATCTGGACGCGGCCGCCGGCGGGGTGAACGACGCTCTGTGCGACGCGCTGGGGCTGCACGACACCGGCATCCTTACCGAGGGCGACGGGCTCAGTCGGGTGGGGGAGCTGGAGGAGCCCATGGAGTTCAATGTGTTCCTGCCCTTTGTGTGCGAAGCGCTCCACGCCGCCGGCGCGCGGTATCACTATGCCCGCCGTCGGGTGAGCCGGGTGGGCGTGTGCGGCGGCAGCGGCGGGGGAGACCTGGCCCTGGCTGCGGCGGACGGCTGCGACACCTTCCTCACCGGGGATGTGAAGCATCATCAGTTTCTGGAGGCGAAGGAGCTGGGCGTGAACCTGATAGACGCGGGCCACTTCCCCACGGAGAATGTGGTGGTGCCGGCGGTGCGCGCCGCCATCTCCCAGCGCTTCCCGGAGCTGCTGGTGATCACCTCCCTGCGGCACAAGCAGCCGGAGCGGTTTTATATGCCATAAGGAAGCGCCGTTTGCACGGAAAAGGTGCGGGCGGCGCAATTTAATGAAATCTTAAATAGTTACCCACTATTATCTTAAAGCGTGGGTCTGGTATGATAGGCGCGAGGTGAGGAAATGGCGAACATATTAATCGTGGACGACGATCCGGATATTGTGGCGGCGCTGCGAATCTATCTGAGCAGCGAGGACTACGGCATCCGCAGCGCGTCCACCGGCCGGGAGGCGCTGGACGCGCTGGCCCGGGGCGGGGTGGATCTGGTGCTGATGGACGTGATGATGCCGGAGATGGATGGCATTGAGGCCACTGCCCGGCTGCGGGAGGAGTACAACATCCCGGTGATCCTGCTCACCGCCAAGAGCGAGAGCAGCGACAAGGTGCTGGGACTGAACATCGGCGCGGACGACTATGTGACCAAGCCCTTCGACCCGGTGGAGGTGCTGGCCCGGGTGAAGAGCCAGCTGCGGCGCTATACCCGTCTGGGCGGGCAGCCGGAGAAGAAGTCCGGCGTGCTGGCCATCGGCGGCATTGAGCTGTGCGACGCGGAAAAGACCGTCACCGTGGACGGGGAGAGCGTCTCGCTGACGCCCATTGAGTACAGCATCCTGCACCTGCTCATGAAAAACCCCAACCGCGTATATTCCTCCGCCCAGATCTACCAGCAGGTGTGGAACGATGCGCCCTACGGCAGCGAGAGCGCCGTGGCGGTGCACATCCGCCATCTGCGGGAGAAGGTGGAGATCAACCCCGGCGAGCCGCGCTATATCAAGGTGGTCTGGGGACAGGGCTACAAGCTGGAGGGCAGAGAAGATGGAAAACACTAAAATCAGTCTGACCCACAGGGCCTGGGCCAAGGTGCTGGCAGTGATCGCCCTGGCATTGTTCACCGCCTCCACGCTCCTGTTCGCGGGGATACTCGTGGTGGCTGACGATATCGGGGCCTACGAGGGCTTTTTCAATCCCTCCGGTTATTCCGCCGGGGTTGCCCGAGCCATGGCCGTCACTGTCTATCAGCTTCGTTACTGGGGCATCCCCCTGCTGCTGGTGAGCCTTGCGGCCGCGGCCTCCTGCCTGGTATTCCTGTTCTATTCGGCGGGGCACCGGGGGGAGAGCGACCGGGTGCGTCTGGGTTGGTTTGATAAGATTCCGCTGGATCTGCTGCTTGCGGCGCTGGGCTTCACCATTGTGTTCGCGATTCAGGTGGCGGTGGAGTGGAGCTGGAACAATACCGGCGTGTCGCTGCTGATGATTGACGGAGCGTGCGCGCTGGTGGGCGGCTTGCTGCTGCTGGCGGCGCTGATGACCGTGGCCGTTCGCGTGAAGGTGGGCGGCGGCGTGTGGTGGCGCAACACCGTGATATTCCGGGGGCTGCATCTGCTGTGGCGCTGGTGTGGGTCCGTCTGCCGCTGGCTGGTCAGCCGCTGGAATTGTGTGAGCCAGCGACTGCCCATCATCTGGCGCACGGTGCTCATCGCCGGCGGGCTGATCTTTCTCGATATGCTGCTGGCGGCCTTGGCCTTCAGCGGAAACGGCTTTGTCGTGCTGCTCTGGGTTGCCTATAACGCCCTGATTTTTCTGGCGCTGTGCTTCGGCGGCTGGCAGATGAGGAGCATCAAGACCGCCGGGGAGAAGCTGGCGGAGGGCGAGCTGGACTATACCGTGGATACCACGCATATGTATTGGGAGTTCAAGCGCCACGCGGAGAACCTGAACAGCATCGGCGAGGGCATGGGCGCGGCGGTGGAGCGCGGCATGAAGTCCGAGCGGCTCAAGACCGAGCTCATCACCAACGTGTCCCACGACATCAAGACGCCCCTCACCTCCATTGTGAACTATGTGGATCTTTTGGAGAAGGCTCATACGCCGGAGCAGGAGGCGGAATACCTGGCTGTGCTGGACCGTCAGTCCAAGCGTCTGAAAAAGCTCACCGAGGATCTGGTGGAGGCCTCCAAGGCGTCCACCGGCAATATGACCGTGAACCTTGTGCCCACCAACGTGGGCGAGATCATCAACCAGTCCCTTGCGGAGTACACCGAGCGGCTGACCGCCGGGAAGCTGGAGAGCGTGGTCACCGTCCACGCCCCCTCGGTGGTGAGCGTGCTGGCCGACGGCCGGCTGCTGTGGCGGGTGCTGGATAACCTTTTTTCCAACGTGTGCAAGTACGCGTTGGCGGGCACCCGGGTGTATGTGGACGTGTGGGTGGACGGCGAAAGGGCCACCGTGGCGGTGAAGAACATCTCCCGCGCCCCCCTGAACCTGAGCGCCGACGAGCTGATGGAGCGCTTCGTCCGGGGGGACAGCTCCCGCTCCACCGAGGGCAGCGGACTGGGTCTCTCCATCGCCCGCAGCCTGGTGGAGCTGCAAAAGGGCAGCTTCACCGTCTCCACCGACGGCGACCTGTTCAAGGCCGAGATTATTCTCCCTCTGGCATAAGACATATGCCCGTCCGGTCATTGCGCCGGACGGGCATATTTTTGTCCCCGCTCTCATATAGCTTAATCAAGAGTTCACGGGAAAAGAGGGCGGTCCAATGACGAACACATCCATCTATCAGGATATTGCCACCCGCACGGACGGCGATATATATCTGGGCATCGTGGGGCCTGTGCGTACCGGGAAATCCACGTTTATCAAGCGCTTTATGGAAACGATGGTGATTCCCAACATCGAAAACGTCTATGTGCGGGAGCGGGCGAAGGATGAGCTGCCCCAGTCCGGCAGCGGCAGGACCATCATGACCTCCGAGCCCAAGTTCGTGCCGGAGGAGGCCGTCAGCGTGGAGCTGCAGGAGGGCATGGCCTTCTCCGTGCGGCTGATCGACTGCGTGGGCTACATGGTGCGGGGCGCTGCGGGTCAGTTCGAGGACGGCGCGGAGCGCATGGTGACCACCCCCTGGTACGACCATGAGGTGCCCATCACCCAGGCCGCGGAGGAGGGCACCCGCCGGGTAATTGCGGAGCACTCCACCATCGGCGTGGTGATGACCACCGACGGCAGCATCTGCGACATTCCCCGGGAGAGCTATGTGGAGGCCGAGGAGCGGGTGATTGCCGAGCTGAAGGCCATCGGCAAGCCCTTTGTGCTGCTGCTCAACTGCGTGGAGCCGGGGGCTGAGGCCGCCCGCGCCCTCAGCGGGGAGCTGAGCGAAAAATACGGCGTGGACTGTCTGCCCATCAGCTGCCCCCAGCTCACCGCGGCGGATATTGAGGAGATTCTCCGTAGCGCCCTGCGGGAGTTCCCTCTGGCGGAGCTGAGCATCTCTCTGCCCCCGTGGCTGGACGCCCTGCCCATGGAGGACGACCTGAAGGACGAGGTGTTCTCCGCCATCCGGGCGGCGGTGGCGGATATGGAGCGGGTGCGGGACGCGTTTGCCATTGTGAAGGCTCTTGGCGCGTGCGAACGGGTGATCGACGCCCAGGTGAAGCGGCTGGACATGGGCACCGGCAGGGTGTGGCTGGCGCTGGAGCTGCCCCGGGCGCTGTACTACCAGACCATCAGCCGTCAGAGCGGCTTTGAAATCCGGGACGACGGGGATTTGATGGCGCTGCTTATGGACATGAAGGGCATTAAGACGGATTACGACCGACTGAGCGCCGCCCTTGCGGACGTGCGGGAGAAGGGTTACGGCATCGTGATGCCCACCGCCGACGAGCTGCGTCTGGAGGAGCCCCAGATTGTGCGGCAGGGGGGACGGTACAGCGTGAAGCTGCGGGCCAGCGCCCCCAGCATCCACATGATTCGCGCCAACATCGAAACCGAGGTGTCCCCGGCGCTGGGGGGAGAAAAGGCCAGCGAGGAGATCATCAACTTCCTTTTGCAGGGCTTCGACGGGGACGTGAACCGGATTTGGCAGTCCAATATCTTCGGCAAGTCCCTGTACGACATTGCGGGAGAGGGGCTGGCCACCAAAATCAAGCGGATGCCGGAGGGGGCGCAGATGAAGCTGCGTAACACGCTGGAGCGCATCGTGAACGAGGGCGCCGGCGGCCTGATCTGCATCATTCTGTAAAGTGAAATGGAAAAGCGGGGGCTAAGCCCCCGCTTTTCTTCAGCGCTTCTCCCGGACGGGCGCCGCTTTTTGTTGCATACGCGGCGTCGGGGTACTATAATGGGACGAGAAAAAAGCGAGGTGCGTTTCATGAAGCCAATTTCAAAAATAGCCCAAAATGTGCAGGCATCCACCACGTTGGCCGTGGATTCCATGTTCAAGCAGATGAAGGCCGATGGTCTGGACGTGGTGGGCTTCGGCGCGGGCGAGCCTGATTTTCAGACCCCCGACAACATAAAGGAGGCGGGTATCCGCGCCATTCAGGAGGGCAGAACCCGCTACACCCCCTCCGCCGGCATTGCGGAGCTGCGGAAGGCCGCCGCCGCCCGGCTGCGGGACGACTGCGGCGTGGACTATGACTACACCCAGATTGTCATCGCCAGCGGGGCCAAGCACAATGTATTTCTGGCGCTGGCCGCTGTGGCCGACCCGGGGGACGAGGTGATTATCCCCGCACCCTACTGGGTGAGCTATGTGGAGATGGCCCGGCTGGTGGGCGCGGTGCCCGTGGTGGTCACTGCAACAGAGGCGCAGGGCTTTAAGATTACCCCCGCCCAGCTGGAGGCCGCCATCACCCCCAAAACCAAGGCGCTGATGCTCAATAACCCCTCCAACCCCACCGGAATGTACTACAACGAGGCGGAGCTGCGGGCCATCGCGCAGGTGTGCGTCCGCCACGACCTGTATGTGATTTCCGACGAGATCTACTATAAGCTGCTGTACGACGGACGCAGGTTCGTCAGCTTCGCCTCACTGGGCGAGGTCGTGAAGGAGCGCACCATCCTCATCAACGGTGTGTCCAAGTCCTATGCCATGACCGGCTGGCGCATCGGCTATGCCGCCGCCAGCAGTCAGATCGCCAAGGCCATGTCCAACTATGTGGGACACTCCACCGGCGCGCCCTCCACGGTCAGCCAGTGGGCGGCGGTGGAGGCGCTCAGCGGGCAGCAGGACACCGTGAACGCCATGCGCAAGGTGTTTGAGGAGCGGCGCAATTATATGGTGAGCCGCATGAACGCCATTCCCGGCGTGAGCTGCATCGTGCCAGAGGGCGCGTTCTATGTGATGATGAACATCGGCGCGCTGGTGGGACGCACCATCGGCGGGCATTTGATTCAAAACGACGACGATTTTGCCGCCGCGTTTCTGGAAAAGGGGCTGGTGGCCGTGGTGCCCTGCTCCGGCTTTGGGATGCCCGGCTTTGTCCGCTGGACCTACGCCGCCTCTCTGGAGGACATCCGGGAGGGAATGGACCGGCTGGAAAAGTTCCTGAAGTAATGTTGTCCGCCCCGCCCGCATAGGCTTTCGGGAGGGGGGATGGGGATGTACCTGACTGTACCGCTGAAAAAGCTTTTTCCGCTGCTGCTGGCGCTGCCGCTGATCGCGCTGAGCTTCCTGATCCCCGCTGACCGGGCCGTTCCGGCGGCGGGGAACGGGGACGCGCCGCGCCCCGCAGGTCGCGTGCTCATCATTGACGCCGGGCACGGCGGGGAGGACGGCGGCGCGTCCACCGCGGAGGGCGTGAGGGAGAGCGGCATCAATCTGAGCATAGCCCTGCGGCTGGACGCGCTGGCCCGGCTGTGCGGCGTGGACACGGTGCTGACCCGCGCCACGGAGGACATCAGCTATCCGCAGGATGCCGCCACCACCGCCAAGCGCAAGAGCTGCGACCAGCGCGCCCGGCTGCAGCTGATCAATTCCTACCCGGACGGGGTGCTCATCAGCATCCACCAGAACTTTTTTCCGGACACCAAGCCAGGCGGCTGTCAGGTGCTGTACGGCGCCGCGCCGGGAAGCCCGGAGCTGGGGGAGATGACCCACGCCGCGCTGTGCGCCGCCCTTTGCCCGGAAAACCGGCGGGTGGCAGCTCCGGTGGATCGCAGCATTTTTCTGCTGCGGGAGGCCGGGTGCACTGCTATATTAGTGGAATGCGGCTTCCTCTCCAACCCGAGGGAGGCGGCGCTTTTGCAGCAAAGAGACTATCAGATGAAAATATCGGCTGTGCTGCTGACCTCCTATCTGGAGTTTTCGGCGCGGCCCGAAGGCTGAGTGAGATGAAACAAAAGACGGTGTTCTACTGTACCCAGTGCGGAAATGAGACCGCCAAGTGGTCGGGACAGTGTCCCGCCTGCGGCGAATGGAATACGCTGGCGGAAGCGCCGGCGGTACACAAGGCCCAGACCCAGACCCAGACCGGAAAGCCCCGGCTGATGGGCGGCGCGCCCAAGCTGCTCAGTGAGCTGGACACCCAGGAGGAGATCCGCTTCACCACCGGCGTGGGCGAGCTGGACCGGGTGCTTGGCGGCGGCGCGGTGCGCGGCTCCATCGTGCTGGTGGGCGGCGCGCCGGGCGTGGGCAAGTCCACGCTGCTGCTGCAGCTGTGCGGGCTGGTGGGCAAAAGCGAGAAGGTGCTCTACGTCACCGGCGAGGAATCCCGCCGGCAGCTGAAAATGCGCGCCCAGCGGCTGCAGGTGGACGCGGGGGAAATCTATGTGCTGGCGGAGACCGACCTAAACGAGATCTCCGCCGCCATTGATCATCTGCAGCCCACCATGGTCATCATCGACTCCATCCAGACCATGTTCGACCCGGACGTGTCCGCCGCCCCAGGCAGCGTGAGCCAGGTGCGGGAGTGCACCATGTCCGTGATGCGGCTGGCCAAGACCGGCGGCTTCACCGCCTTTGTGGTGGGTCACATCAACAAGGAGGGCAACATCGCCGGCCCCAAGGTGCTGGAGCACATGGTGGACTGCGTGCTGTACTTCGAGGGCGAGCAGTCCATGAGCTACCGCATCCTCCGCGCCGCCAAGAACCGCTTTGGCTCCACCAACGAGATCGGCGTGTTCGAGATGTGCGACACCGGATTGCGGGAGGTGCCGAATCCCTCCGAGACCCTGCTCAGCGGCAGGCCGGAGAACACCCCCGGCACCTGCGTCACCTGCGTGATGGAGGGCACCCGGCCCATTCTGGCGGAGATTCAGGCGCTGGTGGCCCAGTCGGGCTTCAGCGGCGCCCGGCGCAACTCCAACGGCGTGGATTATAACCGTGCCATGCTGCTGCTGGCTGTGCTGGAAAAGCGGGGCGGCATCACGGTCTCCGGCTGGAAAAGCGCGCGGGTCTTCCGGTCAACAACTGCGACGCCTATATCAACGTGGTGGGCGGACTGGAGCTGAGCGAGACCGCCGCCGACCTTGCCACCATCCTTGCCATCGCCTCCAGCTGCCGGGACATCCCCATTGGCAGCGATCTGGCGGCGGTGGGGGAGGTGGGCCTCTCCGGCGAGGTGCGCGCCGTGAACGAGCTGAACCACCGGCTCAGCGAGATCTCCCGGCTGGGGTTCAAGCGCTGCATCATCCCCGCCCATGTGCGGGGGGACGTGGCCGCGCCCAAGGGGTTGAAGCTCATCAGCGTGAAAAGCGTGCGGGAGGCCATTGCCGCCGCGCTGCATGACTGATTTTCGTCCAATTAAAACGCCCCACCTTCCGCAGGGGAGGGTGGGGCTGCTTGCGCTGGGGGAGCGGTACGCCCCGGCGCTGGCAGAGCCGCTGCTTGCGCTGGGAGTGGAGCCCCTGTGGCTGCCGGATAACCTGCTTGTGGACAACCGCGTGGCGGGCCACGCCGACCTTGCGCTGCTGCATCTGGGCGACGACAAGCTGGTGGCGGCAAAGGGAAGCGGTATTGTTAATTTATTGACGAATAGGGGATTTGCGGTAACGGAGTCGGACATGCCGCCCGCCGGCGACTATCCCGGGGACTGCGGTCTCTGCGGCTGTCTGGTGGGACGCACCTTTCTCCACAACCTGACCCACAGCGACAGCGCTGTATTGAGACGGCTCAAAACGGATACTACTATTCATATGGTTCACATCGCTCAGGGCTACGCCAAATGTGCCATTTGCGTGGTGGATGCCCAAAGCATCCTCACGTCGGACGCCGGCGTTGCAAAAGCGGCGGAAGCCCATGGACTGGACGTGCTGCGCGTCCGGCCGGGCTTCGTGGAGCTGCCGGGCTTTGCCTACGGGTTTCTGGGCGGCGCGGCGTTTCAGCTGAGGCGGAGCGAGCTGGCGTTCACCGGCACGCTGGACGGGCATCCGGACAAGGAGCGCATCCTGGCGTTTCTCCGGGACCGGGGTGTGACGGCGCGGTATCTTACGCACCGCCCGGTGTTCGATATCGGCTCCGCCGTACCCCTTACCCAGGACAATCCCGCCTGACGCCTCCCCTGAATTCGGCAAAATCTTTATTTTGCCGAATGATTGGTATATTTGCCGATAGACAAAACCGGCTCTCCCCTGTACAATAGGCTGGAGCCGAGGTGAACTGCTTTGGATTACAGAAGCGAGTCTCCGCAAATCCTGCGGGACTTTCTCATTTATCACGAGACAATCAAGGGACATTCCCGGAATACCGTGGACGAATATTTCCTTGACCTGCGAAACTTTTTCCGTTATCTGAAAATTTCCCGGGGACTTGTGCCGCGCACTGCCGAGCTGGACGATGTCTCCATTGCGGACGTGGACCTGCCCTTTGTGAAGACGGTCACGCTCACGGAGGTTTATGACTATCTGGCCTACCTCTCCCGGGACCGGGTGAAGCACGAGAACAGCCGGGAAAAGGAATACGGACTCACCGCCTCATCCCGGGCGCGAAAGATTGCCACCATCCGCAGCTTCTATAAGTATCTCACGGTGAAGGCCAAGCTCATTGACGAGAACCCGGTGGCCGATCTGGACTCCCCCAAGACGCCCAAGACCCTCCCCCGCTATCTGACGCTGGAGGAGAGCCAGCGGCTCCTGAACGCCGTGGACGGGGTGAACCGGGAGCGGGATTACTGCATTCTGGTGTTGTTCCTCAACTGCGGGCTGCGGATCTCCGAGGTGGTGGGGCTCAATTTGCAGGATGTGCGCTTGGACAGTCTGCGTGTGCTGGGCAAGGGCGACAAGGAGCGGGTGGTGTACCTGAACGACGCCTGCGCGGAGGCCATCAATGCCTATCTGCCTGTGCGCCGACTGATGGCCTCCCCCGGCTGCACCGCGCTGTTTGTCTCCACCCGACGCAAACGCATCAGTGTGGACAGCGTGCAGGTGATGGTGAAGCGCACGCTTTTGAAGGCCGGGCTGGACGCGGATAAGTACAGCGCCCACAAGCTGCGGCACACCGCCGCCACGCTGATGCTGCAAAACGGCGTGGATGTGCGTACGCTGCAGGAGGTGCTGGGCCACGAGCATTTGAACACCACCCAGATCTACACCCATGTGGATAACGCCGAGCTGCGCATCGCAGCGGCCGCAAACCCGCTGGGCAGCTTCACGCCGGATAAAAAATAACCGTTTTTTGCATAAGGCTGAAAAAATCGGCCTTCTCCGCCGTCGTATTGGTATTACATCTTACAGGAGATTTTTAAAATGAAACTTTTGCAGCGTACATTCGCACTGATCCTTGCTCTGGTCATGTGCCTTGCTCTGCTTTCCGCCTGCGGAAGGAAGAATGACCCGGTTGCAACGCCGAGCCCCTCCGCTGAGAATTCGGACATTGAGACGCCGGCCTCCCCCACCGCGACGGCCGAGCCCAGCGCCACCCCCACGGCTACGGCAGAGCCCAGCGCGGCCCCCACGGAGGAGCCCGCGCCCACGGCGACCCCCAAGCCTACCCCCAAGCCCACGGCGAAGCCCACCGTACCGGTGACCACGCCCACGCCCAAGCCCACCGTGAAGCCCACGGCTGCCCCCTCCCCTTCGCCGGTGCAGCCCAGCCCCACCACACCGCCCACGCCGGAGGCGGGACAGGTGGATCTGAAGGCCTTCTATGACGCGGCCAACGCCACCTACGATATGTCCAACCAGAGCGATATGGATACCGCCACGCTGGACGCCTTCTACGCGGGACTGACGGCGATCTCCGCCAAGCAGCTCATTGCCAAAATGCCCATGATCAGCGCCGCCGTGTCGGAAATTGTCCTCATCCAATGCGAAAACGCCGCCGATGTGGAGACCGTGAAGGCCATTTTTGCCACTCGCAAGCAGGCTCAGGTGGACGGCGGAGCCTGGTACCCCAGCTCCATTGAGACCTGGGGAAAGGCGCAGATCGTGACCAACGGGAACTATGTCATGCTGGTTGCCCACGAGAGCGCCGCCGATATCGCCGACAGCTTCAACGCTCTGTTTAAGTAAAAAAATAATCCGGAGGCCGTCCAAACATGGTCTTTTCCAGTATTTTATTCATGTTCATCTATCTGCCGGTGGTGCTGGCAATTTACTACCTCTCCCCGGTCAGATGGCGCAACCCCGTGCTTTTTGTGGCAAACCTCATCTTCTACGGCTGGGGTGAGCCGGTCTATATCCTGCTGATGATGTTCTCCATCACCGTGAACTATGTGAACGGCATTCTGGTGGACAAGTTCCGGGAGCAGGACAAAAAGGCAAAAACCGTGCTGCTGGTCAACGTGGTCATCAATCTGGGTCTGCTGGGCTTCTTCAAGTACTACGACCTGATTGCCGAGACGCTGAGCCTTCTCCCCTTCCTGAATATTGAGCCTTTGGGCATCGCACTGCCCATCGGCATCTCCTTCTACACCTTCCAGACCATGTCCTACCCCATCGACGTGTACCGGGGCGACGCGGATGTGCAGAAGAACTATGTGAGCTTCGGCACCTTTGTGGCTTTGTTTCCCCAGCTGATTGCCGGCCCCATCGTCCGATACAAGGATATTTCCGACCAGCTTGGCTTCCGCTCAAACAGTGTGGACCAGTTCGCCTCCGGCGTGCAGCGCTTCACCGTTGGTCTGGGCAAAAAGGTGCTGATCGCCAACAATATCGGCGCGCTGTGGGACACCTACGCGGCCATGGGCAGCGGTGATTTGACCATGGCCGGCGCGTGGCTGGGCATCGCGGCCTTCACCCTCCAGATTTACTTCGACTTTTCCGGGTACAGCGATATGGCCATCGGACTTGGCCGTATGCTGGGCTTTGAATTCCTGGAAAACTTTAACTATCCCTATATCTCCAAAAGCATCACCGAATTCTGGCGGCGCTGGCACATCAGTCTGGGCACCTGGTTCCGGGACTATGTGTATATTCCGCTGGGCGGCAACCGCTGTGGCCGGACGCGGCAGATTTTCAACATCTGCGTGGTCTGGGCGCTCACCGGCATCTGGCACGGCGCCAACTGGACCTTCCTGCTGTGGGGGCTCTATTACGCGGTGTTTCTGGTGCTGGAAAAGACCTTCCTGCTGAAAAGCATGGAGCGGTGGCCCGCGGTTTTGCGCCACCTTTACACCATGCTCATTGTGATGGTGGGCTGGGTCATCTTCCAGCTGGACGATCTGGGCGCCGTGGGCGCTTACCTTGCCGCCATGTTCGGCATGGGCAAGGCGGGTCTGGGCACCTCCGCCGACCTGTTCTACCTGACCAGCTACGGTGTCACCTTCGTCATCGGCATCCTCAGCTGCACCCCCGCCGGAACGCGGCTCTTTGCCCGTCTGCCCGAGAAGGCCCGGGCGGTGCTGACGCCGGTGCTTATCGTCCTTGTACTGGTGATCTCCACCGCGTATCTGGTGGACGCCACATACAATCCGTTCCTGTACTTCAGATTTTAGGAGTAAGCCGTGGGTAAAAAATCTCTTTGGATACAGGTCTCGATATTCCTCGCGTTTATCGGGCTGTTCTTTATCGTCAATCTCATCACGCTGGACAAGGAGTTCTCCCAGCAGGAGAACCGCTATTTGCAGCAGAAGCCGGAATTCAGCTTTTCCGATCTGGCCTCCGGCAAATTCACCGGCAGCTATGAAAAATACACCACCGACCAGTTCGCCCTGCGGGATCAGTGGATCACCCTGAAGGCCGCCAGCGAGCTGACCGTGGCTAAGCGCCGGAATAACGGCGTGTACCTGTGCGCCGGCGAAACGCTGATTGAGCCCTTCACCGCCCCCACCACCTCGGTGCTGGACGCCAACATGACCGCGGTGAACGCCCTTACGGAGAAGCTGGATGTGCCCGTGTATTTCGGGCTGATTCCGGATAAGTCCCTGCTCAGCGCGGGGCTGCTGCCGGATGGCGCGCCTAACGACAGCGAGAGTCAGGTCATCGACTACTGCTACGGCCTTAGCGGCGCGGAAAACGTGGACCTGCTCTCCCCCCTCTCGGCCCACGCCGGCGACGGTATCTTCTACCGCACGGACCACCACTGGACCAGTCTGGGCGCCTACTGGGGCCACACAGCCGTCCTCTCCGCCATGGGCCTCACCCCCGGAGAGCTGAGCGGCTACTCCCACACCACCGTGTCCGACAGCTTTTACGGCACCACCTATTCCTCCTCCGGCTTTTCCTGGGTGAAGCCGGACACCGTTGAGACCTATGTGGACGCGCCGGAGGGACTGAAGATCGTGAATTACCCCCAGGGCAGCCCGGTGGAGGGCAAGCTGTACGACGAGAGCTTCCTGGATAAGAAGGACAAGTACTCCTACTTCATGGGCGGCAACAGTCCCCTGCAGCAGATTACCACCGGCAATGCGGACGCCCCCTCCCTGCTCATCGTCCGGGACTCCTATACCGACAGCATGATTCCCTTCCTGCTGGAGCACTTTTCGGAGATTCACGTGCTGGACCTGCGGTACTACCGGGCCAGCGTGGCGGACTATGTGGCCGAGAACAGCATCGACAGCGTGCTGGTGCTGTACAGTGTCAAGAACTTCTGCACCGACTCCAACCTGTTCCTGCTGGGTCGGTAAGACATAAAAAATCTCCCGGACAAAATGTCCGGGAGATTTTTTCATGGGTTATTTTATCTGCGGTAGGCCAGAATGGAGGCCAGCACCGCGCCGGAGGTTGCGGCCCCGTCCACCAGAACGGTGAACCAGGCGGCGCTCATTCCGGTGAAGGAGAGCACAAGCAAAACAAGCTTTACCAGCGTGGCGGCGCCCAGAATCCCGTAGGAGATGGTGGCGGCGGCCTTGGCGCGGGTGACGGCGGAGGCCACGGCCCCCACGTCGCCGCCCAGCAGTGTGAGGTCGGCCCTGCCGTCGGCAAGGGACGGGATGTCCCCCATTCGCACGTCCAGATCGGCGTCGGTATCCTGTTTCTCGCCGCTGTGCACATAGGCCAGCGTGTTCTGGGGCGGCAGGCTGTGGCGGATATCCCCCAGGGACGCGGCGATGCGCCCATCGTCGCAGGAGGAGTAGTACTCCTTGATGCCCAGGGCGGAGGCGGTTTTGGCGGCGGAGGCGGCGTCCTCGTCGGTGAACATGATTACGTCCCCCGCGCCAAGCTGCCGGATCTCGTCGATGCCGGCGGCGGCGTTGCCGCGCAGACCGTCGCTCAGGGTGATGCGGCCCACATACTCGCCGGCGATGGCCACATACATGACCATGCCGCCGCAAAGCTCCCCTTCCGGCACCGGCGCGCCCTTGCTGGCAAGGTATTTGGCGCTGCCCACGCAGATGCGTCCGCTGTCCACCCGCACCTCCACGCCGGCGGGGGCTTCCGTGAAGTCCTGCACCAGCTCAATGTAGATGGTGCCGCCGTAGGCGCTGATTACGGATTTGGCCAGCGGGTTGGAGGAATAGGACAGGGCGTGGGCGGTGATTTTCAGCAGCGTGTCCGGGTCGATGCGCGCCGTGCTCTTAATGCCGGTGACCTTCACGTTGCCGTCGGTGAGGGTGCCGGCACGGTCAAAGGCCACGGTGCCCATGCGGGCGGCCTTGCCCACCGCGTCGGCGCTGCCGAAAACGATGCCCTCCCGGGCGGCGCCGGTGATGGTGCAGAAGTACACCAGCGGCGCGGCAATGAGCGCAGCGCAGGGATTTGCCACCAGAAGGAACATCAGCGCCCGATGGATGGCCTCCGCGGCGCTGATCTTATAGAGCAGCGCGATGGCGGCGGCGGCCAGCACAGCCGCAATCACCAGCACCGGGGTGCTGAGGGTGATGATATGGCGCAGCTTTTCGCTGACCACCTCTCCCCTGTCGGCGGCAGAGGCGGCGGTGCGGGCAAGCAGAGCCTCCGCGCTGTCCCGTGCGGCGGCGCTTACCTCGCAGCGCAGCGTACAGTCCACGCTGACGCTGCCGGAGGGCAGCTCGTCCCCCTCGCCCACGGTGAGGTCGCCGGGTCCGCCGGTGGCGCTGCAGTCCATCACGCCGCCGCCGGAGAGCACCACGCAGTCGCAGCACACGGTCTCGCCGGGGGCGATCAGCAGGATTTCCCCGGGGGAAAGCGTGTCCGCGTCCAGCGACTCCTCCCCCTCGCCCCGGGCTACCCGGGCGGTGCGGGGGGGCGCAAGCTCCTCCAGCACGCTGCTGCGGGTGCGGGTGAAGGCGTAGGAGATGGCCAGCTCGCTGATCTGGTACAGCAGCACCAGCGCGGCGGCATCCCGTGCGTAGCCGCACAGGAAGGTGAGCAGCCCGGCAGCGGTGATCAGCACGGTTTTGTCGAAGTAGCTGCCCCGGATGCAGGACAGCACGGCTCCGGCGATGATATCGTATCCCGAAATCAGAGCGGAGGCGATGAGTATGACAAGGGGCCACGGCGCGGGGAGCTTACTGGCGATCAGCGCTGCCGCGAACAGCACGCTGGCGACGATCAGCCTCACCACGGAGGTGAGTTCAAATTCCGGCCCGTCATTCCTTGTGCAGGGCGCCGCGTATCCGTACCCGCAGCAGCGGGCCTGACAGGAAAAACGTTTGCCGGCGGCTTTCTTCAAGGTGTCCTCAAACGACATAGCCACCCCTCCTTCTCTTCCAAAAATTATCTTATGCCTTGCCGGCGCAGCCCAGCACGTCCACCAGCTTGTGGCGTACCAGCTCCTTGATGTTGGCGCGGGCGGGCTTCAGGTACTCGCGGGGGTCGAACTTGTCGGGATGCTGGGCGAAGAATTCCCGGATGGTGCCGGTCATGGCCAGACGCAGGTCGGAGTCGATGTTGATTTTGCAGACGGAAAGCTCGGCGGCGTGGCGCAGCTCCTCCTCGGGGATGCCCACGGCGTCGGGCATTTTGCCGCCGTGCTCGTTAATCATCTTCACATAG
>CAZCDJ010000011.1:0-6765 GCA_964497655.1 uncultured Oscillospiraceae bacterium
CCGCATTCAGACGAATAAGCCCAGCCTCTTCGCTGGACTTTTTCGACAGACTGAAGACCGAAGCTTACGCTTCGGTCTTTTCCTCTTTTTGCTCCGCTTCCGCCGGGTCGGGGGACTGAGGGGCGGGGGACTGGGGCTTGCCCCACAGGGCGCGGCCGTCCGCAAGGCGCAGCATACCGGAGCAGTGGGCCTTCACGGCGGCGGTGATGAGATCCCATTCCGCGTCCTGGGTGATACGGCGGCGCAAGGTCTCCGCCGTGTCGTCGGGCAGCACGGGCACGGCCTTCTGGTCGATGATGGCGCCCACGTCGCCCCGGTCGTCGGCGTAGTAGGAGGTGGCGCCCACAAGCTTCACACCCCGGCGCAGCGCCTGGGCGCACACGTCCGCGGCCTTCACCCCGTCAAAGGCGGGCACCAGAGCCGGGCGCACGCCGATGGCTCTGCCGTGGTACAGCCGGGAGGTGCCCTCGCCCAGCGCGGGCAGGAAGTCTGCCAGCACCACCAGGTCGATGTCCAGATCCCGCAGCTTGTTCAGCAGCGCCAGGGAGTAGCTGGCTCCGTTGGGGAACAGCGCCTCCTCCACCACATAGGTGGGAATGCCCGCGTTCCTGGCCCGAATCAGGGCGTGGGCGGCCGGGTCGGAGGAAATGACGCACAGCTCGAAGCCCGGAATCTCCCCAAAGTATACGCAGTCGGCCAGGGCCTGAAGCTTGGCTCCGTCCCCGCTGACCAGCGCGGCGGCTCTCAGCATGATATCCACCTCTTTCAGTATCCGAGCAGCCTTGCGGCGGTCTCGGTGTTGGCCCGCTCCAGCGAGCGAAGATGATCTACGGAAGCGCTCAGCGCGGCGTGGTCGGTGCCGGCGGCGGCATCCACCGCGGCGCAGAGATTTTCGGCACTCAGCGCGTCCAGCTCAATGCACGCCGCGTCCACGCAGCGGAGAAAGGCCGTCACCTTAGGGTCGTAGCTGACGCCCACAAGGGGCACGCCCTGTCCGGCGGCGAAGATAAGCCCGTGCAGGCGCATACTCACCACCGCGTCCATCCGCGCCATAATGCCGATGGTCATGGGCGTGGGCAGGGGGCCGGGAATGGTGAGGTGGGGCACCCCGTCCAGTCCCGCGCAGACCATCTGGGCGGCGTCCCCGTCGTTCTTGTGGTTGATGGAGAGAAACAGGGGGGTGAGGCCGTGAACCTCGTAGGCGTGGCGGGCGGCGGCGGCAAAGGCGGGCGCCTTGTCCGCAAAGCCGGGCCAGCGCCGCAGGGCGAAGCACAGGTAGTGCGTCTGCGTGTCCGCGCCGGCACTGCGCAAAAAGCTCTCCACGTCTGCCTTGGAGGCGGCGGGCAGGGTCAGCGCCGGGTCGGAGGCCAAAATCAGCTCCGGGCCCTTCACACCCCAGCGGCGCAGGGTCTCCAGACTGTCCGGCTCCCGCAGGGTGATGGCGTCCACGCACCGGTCCAGCACGTCCACGGCGCGCCGTTTGTCGGAGGGGTAGAGTACCGGCCCGATGCCGCAGCCGTACATCAGCACCTTCGCGCCGCAGCGTTTGGCGATGCGAAGGGTGCTCAGGTAGTACCACAGGCTCCGGCGGCTGGTCACGTCCTGAATGAGACTGCCCCCGCCGTTTACATAGAGACCGGCGCGGCGCACCGCCCGGTGGAAGGAAAACAGGTTGAAGGTGTGGGCGGCGCGCACCTGAAGGTGCGCGGCTGCGCCCTTGGGGTCCCGGGTCATCACCGTGATGGGCAGGGAGGGGTCAATGCCCCGCAGCTCGCCCACAATGGCCTCCAGAATGGCCTCGTCCCCCGCGTTGCCCATGCCGTAGGCCCCGCAGATCACCGCGCCGTCGTGGCCGGTTTTCCGCCGTGCCGTGCGGCGCAGGATGGCGTTGTAGATGTCCTTCTGCTGGCGGCAGGTGGCCTCCATGGAAAAGTCCGCCTCCGCCGCGTCGTGGATGGCGCAGCCCAGCGTCCGCCGCAGCGCCTCGTCGTCTGCCAGCTGTGCCAGACGCTCGCCCAGGGCGGCGGCGTCCCCCGGCGGAAAGAGATAGCCGGTCACGCCGTCCCGGATGAGACTGGGAATGCCGCCCACCCGTGAGCTCACGGTGGGCAGGCGGTGGAAGGCGCCCTCGGTGATGGCGTAGGGGAAGGTCTCGGAGATGCTGGTGAGGGTGTTGATGTGGATGGCCTCATAGAACTCGTCCATATCGCTGACCCAGCCGGAGAAGAACACGCTGCTCCCCACGCCCAGCGTGTCCGAAAGCGCGCGCAGGTTGTCCTTTTCCGCGCCCTCGCCGGCGATGATGAGCTTCAGCTGGGGGGCGCGCTCCTTTGCCCGGGCAAAGCCCCGGATCAGGGTGGCCAGATCCTTCACCGGGTCCAGCCGCGCCGCCGCGCCTACCACCACGTCCCCGGGGGGGATGTCCGCCCCGATGCGCCGGTAAAATTCCGCCGGGTCGAAGCTGTGGGGCGCGCGGGCGAAGTCAATGCCGTTATAGATGCGGAAGGTGCTGTCCGGCGGGAAGCCCCGGGAGAGGAGCAGCTCCCGCATGGAGTCGGATACGCCGATGCGGTACCCGATGCGGCCCAGCGCCCAGGCGTTGATGTTTCCGTAGGTGAGGGCGGCCAGAGGGCGGCCCAGATAATCCAGCTTATAGTCGCTGTGGATGGTGCTCACCACGGGGAGCCCTGTGCTGTTTCCCAGCAGCGCGCCCATCATGTTGCCCCGGCTGCCGTGGCAGTGGATGATGTCGTAGCCGCCCCGGGCCGTCAGCTCCTTTAAGGCGGAGAGGGTTTTCAGCACATTGTTGCCGGGCAGCACCACCGTGGGGATTCCCAGCTGGGCTGCCTCCCGGGCGAAGGGCCCGTCCATGAAGCAGACCAGGGTGATGTCCACCGTCCGGGTGAGAGTATAGAGGAGCGAGTGGACGTGGGTCTTGGCCCCGCCGCTGTCGCCGCCGCTGATCAGGTGGATGACTTTCACAATTGCCTCCGCGCGTTTTGCCGCGCCGATGAGATGAGCGACAGAGAAAAGTGCGCCGCCGCCCTTGTTAAACGGGAAAAAATAAGATACAATACAGATGTTTTATTTTGTGTTCAACTTAATTATTATAAACGATTGTGACCGCAGGGTCAACTATATTCGGGCAGCGGGGGGACAGGGATGACGCGCATTTATCTCATTCGGCACTGTGAGGCGGAGGGCAACCTCTATCGTCGGGCGCAGGGACACTGGGACGGCAGGGCGACCGCACTGGGGGAAATACAAATTGAAGCGCTGGCACGGCGACTGGGGGATGTGCGGATTGACGCTGTGTGGTCCAGCGACCTCTCCCGGGCCATGCGGACGGCGGAGGCCGCCCTGCGTGGGCGGGAGCTCACGCTTCGCGTAACGCCCCGGCTGCGGGAAATCTGCATGGGCGTGTGGGAAGGGCAGCCCTGGGGCGAGCTGGAGTACCGCTGGGGCGAGCAGATGTGGAACTTCAATCACGACCCGGCCAAATGGTCGGTGCCCGGCAGCGAGAGCTTTGCGGACTGCCAGAAGCGCATGACCGACACCCTCTCGGAGATTGCCCGGGAGGCGGATGGGGGCACTGTGGCGGTGTTCTCTCATGGCATGGCCATCAAGATTTTCCTCATGGGCGTGCTGGGCATCGCCTCCGGGGACCCGGGCACCATGATGCACGGGGACAATACCGCCGTGTCTCTGCTGGAATACGAAAACGGCAGCTTCCGTGCGGTGTTTTATAACGACAACAGTCATCTGGATGAACAGTGCAGCACCTTTGCCCGGCAGGAGTGGTGGCGCAAGACCGGCCCCGACCTGACCAGCCTGCGGTTTCAGCCCATGCAGGTGAAGGACAAGAGGGACGCCGCGTTGTACACCCAATGCTATGCCGACAGCTGGCGCTTTGCCCACGGCAGCGACCGGGGCTTTGTGCCCAACATCTATCTGACCAGCGCCCGCAACCACGCCCGCAGCGCCCCGGAGTCGCTGATGAAGGTGATGAGCGGCGATGAGTTCGCCGGCATCATCGAGCTGGATCAGGAGCGGGGAGTGCGGGACGGCATCGGCTGGATCAGCCTTTTGTATCTGCGCCCGGAGTTTCGGGGCAAGGGGCTGGGCGTGCAGCTGATCGGCTACGCCGCCGCCTACTACGAGCATTGCGGACGCACGGCGCTCCGCCTGCACGCCGCTGTTACCAACGACACGGCGGTGGGCTTCTACAAGCACTATGGCTTTCAGGAGCTGAGAGTTGACCCGGGTGTCAGCTCCGACCAGCTGCTGCTGGAAAAGAAGCTGTGAGGGCGGTTATAGAGTCGGCGCGCTTCGCGCCCCGTGCCCGGATCCTCGTGATTTCCGACGTGCACGGAAATATGGATTATTTCACCCACCTGCTGGACAAGGTGGGGCTGACCAATGCGGACGAGCTGGTGCTTCTGGGCGATATGCTGGAGAAGGGGCCGGAGAGTCTGGCGGTGCTGCGCTTTCTGATGGCACTCTCAAAAAAATATCGGGTACACTGCGTCTGCGGCAATTGCGACGGCTGGCATATGGAGATGGATCACCCCTCGGCGGAGGCGGACGAGTTTCTGCGCCGCTACATGGAGGGGGAGCACGGCCGGCGCGGCCTGCTGGCCCAGATGTGCGCCGAGGCCCGATATCCGGTGACGCCGGAGATGGATCTGGATGCCATGCGTAAGCTGCTGCTGCAAAGGTTCGCGCCGGAGTTCGATTTCCTGCGCGCCATGCCCCATGTGCTGGAAACGGAGCACTACACCTTCGTCCACGGGGGACTGCCGGAGGGAAACCCGGAGAGCTGGTCGGACTGGGACTGCATGAAAAACGACTACTATCTCAATCAGGGACGGCGGTTCGATAAATGGGTCATCGTGGGCCACACGCCCGTGATGCTCTACGGCGGGGACATCACCTGCGCCAACCCCATCATTGACCGGGAGAGCCATATCATCAGCATCGACGGCGGCTGCGTGCTGAAGGACGACGGGCAGCTGAACGCCCTCATCATCCCCCGGGACGGCAGCGAGGATTTTATGTATGCCGCCTACGACGGCTTCCCCACCCGCCGGGTGGCGGAGACCCAGTGCGCCGGGGAAAAAAGCGCCTATCTCCGCTGGGGAGACAACGTGGTGGAGGTTCTGGAGCGGGGAGAGGAATTCTCCCGCTGCCGCCATACGCGCACCGGCTACGAGATGGATATTCTCACCAAGTACCTGTGGGAGCGCTGCGGCGTGACGCGCTGCAACGACTGCACGGACTATGTGCTCCCGCTGCAAGCGGGGGACACGGTGAGCGTGGTGGAGCTTACCTCCCGGGGGACGCTGTGCAAGCACAGGGGTGTCAGCGGCTGGTACTTTGGAGCATTTCAATAATTCGGGGGGCATATCCCCGTTTCATCAAAAGGAGCGCCCATGACAAGAGAGGATTTTCTGCCTGTTTCCAAAGAGAATATGATAGAGCGGGGCTGGTACTGGTACGATTTTCTGGTGGTGGGCGGCGACGCCTATGTGGATCACCCCAGCTTTGGCACGGCGGTAATCTCCCGGGTGCTGGAGGCGGAGGGCTTTCGCGTGGCCGTGCTGTGCCAGCCCGCGTGGCAGGACTGCGCCGCCTTTACCGCCATGGGCAAGCCCCGGCTGGGCGTGATGATCGGCGCGGGCAATCTGGACAGCATGGTGGCAAATTACAGCGTCAGCGGCGCGCGGCGCAAGGAGGATTTTTACTCCCCCGGCAAAAAGGCGGGGCTGCGCCCGGATCGGGCGCTGATCGTCTACGCCAACCGGGCGCGGGAGGCCTTCGGGCCGGAGATGCCCATCATTGTGGGCTCGCTGGAGGCGTCCTTGCGCCGCTTCGCCCACTACGACTACTGGTCGGACAAGGTGCGCCGGGCGATTTTATTTGACAGCCGGGCCGACCTGCTGGTGTACGGCATGGGGGAATACGCCACCGTACAGATTGCCCGTCGGCTGAAAAAGAAGCTGCCGGTGACCGGCATGACGGACATTCCCGGCACCGGCTACCTCACCGGCGAGGCGCCGGAGAACGCGCTGCCGCTGCCCTCCTTTGAGGAGGTGCGGGACGATAAGCGCGCCTACGCCCAGGCCACGCGCATAGAGTACGCAGAGCACGACCCGGTGCGGGGCAGACCCATGGCGCAGAAGTGCGGCGACCGGTATCTGGTGGTGAACCCGCCCGCCATGCCCCTCACCACTCAGGAGCTGGATCGGGTGGCGGAGCTGCCCTACACCCGGGAGCCCCATCCCATGTACGACCAGCTGGGCGGCGTGCCCTCCATCGAGGAGGTGCGCTTTAGCGTCATTCACAACCGGGGCTGCTTCGGCGGCTGCAATTTCTGCGCCCTGGCCTTCCATCAGGGACGCATGGTCACCTGCCGCAGCCGGGAGAGCGTGGTGCGGGAGGTGGAGGCCATGACCCATCACCCCCTGTGGAAAGGCTATGTGTCGGACGTGGGCGGCCCCACCGCCAACTTCCGCCATCCCTCCTGCGAAAATCAGCTGAAAAACGGCATGTGCGCGGGGAAGAGCTGTCTCGCCCCCACCCCCTGCAAGAACCTGAACGCGGACGAGAGCGACTATCTTGCCCTGCTCCGCGCCCTGCGGGCCATCCCCGGGGTGAAGAAGGTGTTCATTCGCAGCGGCGTGCGCTACGACTATATGCTGGAGGACAAGTCCGACGCGTTCTTCAAGGAGCTGGTGGCCTACCATGTGTCCGGCCAGCTGAAGG